>NZ_JBQZGD010000001.1:0-474940 GCF_052691955.1 Myroides sp. TSA_177.3 | reverse complement strand
CCCAAACTTTACACCACCTTTTTTTTAAAGTATTTTTGATAATGGTCGCAACTCCCTATTATCATACACGTTACAACTCAAAGTTTTTTTTGACTTTTTCATGGATTAGGATCGTGTGAAGCCGTGATGCTGCTTTTTTTTGCTTTTTTGCCTTTTTGCAAGGGGAATTTTTGAGGAATGCATCAAGTAAAAGAAGGGGGTCTTTTGAAAAAAGTGGTTCGAGCATAGGGGCACATTGCCATGTGCCCGTACGGGCGGGAAAAGATTTTGTGGTTTTGATGCTCTCCTTATATATAGGTAAGGGCACATAGAAATGTGCCCACTTATAAAAAGATAAAAACTTCTTTAAAAAATAAAAGCACAAAAAAAGGAGAGCACAGCTCTCCTTCTTCTTATAGTTGTTTAACTACTTGTTTATTTTTTTACAATACGCTCTGTCTTGTCAAAGCCATTGCCTTTTATTTTTACAAAATAAGTACCTGAAGACAATCCGCTCATATTTACTTCTACTTGATTTGAGGATAGTGTTGATAAACTTTGTACCAAACGGCCCGTCATATCAAATACCTGAATAGACATACCTTTTACATTAACCTCTTCTGGAATCGTTACATTCAACTGATCCACTACCGGATTTGGCCAAATAGCAAAAGATAAATCAGTCAACTCAAACTCTTCAGTAGATAAATTATTGAAGTCGCTACGGCTCATGATGATTGAATACTCTTGGCTTCCTCCTCTTAATACACCTTTATGCGTTACTTTCGCTGTATAAATACCAGCTTCCGCTCCTTCAATTTCAATTTTCTCAATATTATCAACGTTATTATCTCCTTTTTGAGCGACTAGATTTCTAAAATCTTTATTTAATCTCCAAGGTAAATACTCCACTCCGTCTTTAAATACACGTAGATCTAAATCATTTACTAAAGAAGGGTTATTCTTTGCATAAGTTTCATCTGAGTTATCTCCATTCGTTAATGAACCCTCTGGATCAGTCCAAGCAATTGTAACAATAACATTGATTCCACTTTCCCCTACTGAAAATTGCTTTTCATATGTTGCTCCTTGCACTAATACATTCTCTTCTAAAACAACACCACTCACTTTGCTTCCTTCCAGAATTTGAACACCCCCTTTTGCATTGATTAATCCCCATCCAAATTTATGATCTGGTCCTTTTGCACTTCCAGCTTCATCAGCTGTATGTGCCATCAACGCACGAATTGTAGCTGACTTGAATGCATTACCATTTTTCTCCATCGCCCATTGTTGCCATAAAGCAATTACACCTGTCACTGAAGGAGCTGCCATGGATGTACCACTAGAATTCGAATACAAATTAGTTCTAGGCACTCCTGTCACTGGTGTTGGTAATTGGTAATTACTTGAAAACACTCTTACCCCCTTAGATGAAATATCGGGTTTAATACGAAAATCATTCGTAGGTCCAAAGTTACTAAACGACGACATCACAACACTTGCAGGCCCCGTATAATTCGCTACTTCTTCAACTGCTGCTACAACAATAGTATTTTTAGCTACCGCAGATCCAGTAAGTAAATCATTTCCATTCTTAGCAGGATTTATGATTCTAAAATTATCTCTATCATTTCCAGCTGCAACAACCGGTTGATAATATTTATATTCAAAAGTAAGTTTATCAAAATCCTCACTTGTAAAATCATACGTTCCGAAATCGTTCACTGCGAGTACTGCACGCCCAAAATCATCAATTGCTGTATATCCGTAGGAGTGATTTGATACCAATAATGCATCTGTTCTTGCAGCTTGACGCATATATTGCGTATCTCTATCCCAATCATAACTAATTATTCGCGCAGCTGGTGCCATTCCTTTTGCAGAAGCATTGACTCCTTTTGCAGCGATTGTTCCTGATACGTGTGTAGCATGTGATCGTCCACGCTCAAAACTCAAACGCTCATCTTGGGAAGCTGTACCGAGGTTGAGCAAAGGCTTTCTCAATGTCATACGACTTCCACCTGTATCTCCTTGAAATTCCACATGAGTATCTAAAGCTGGTTGACCATCCCATACTCCTACAAGCATTCCTGTTCCATCTAAGTTTAAACCTAAACTTCCACCTGGTGCTATATCATTTACTCTTGTTGTTTTTCTACTTCCTGCATTACTTGTAGAATAGTATATATACGAACCGTTTTCGTTAATTCGCTGTAAAGAAAACACTCGACCATCTTCTGTAATTCCTGAAATTGGTTTATTGTTTTCTTTAGCCATTTTATAAGCGAATTCTTTCTCTTCAATTCTCGCTTTTTCAAAAGCCTTAGCTTCTTCTACATTCAACTTATCGTAAGTAGAAATAATTTTTTTACGAATTTGTTCCGTTTGCGCATTCATACTCACTCCCCACAAGGAAAACAAGCTGAATAACAACAAGGTATTTTTTTTCATAAATTCTGTCTTTTGGTTGTTTCTAATTTTAGGTCGTGAAAGTTAAGCATAAAACCAATAATAATGCTAATTTTAACTAAAAAACTATTTAATTAAAAATCTAGCAGAAAACAAATACACAAAACTCAATATCAACAAACTAATAAAAGATTTTAAACAACGAAACGATTGAATCCATATGATTTAAACAAAAAAGGTTCGATTGCGAACAATCGAACCTTTTTATATATTTCTTATAATAAAAAAGAAGAGTATTATTCCTACAAAGAGAAATGCAAACGTATTGCTAAATCCAAATCGCTGCATAAATCTTTTGTTTTTCAGGATATAGCTTTCCACAAAGAGTACATATATATAGAGCATGACTCCTAGGTAAAGATATATCAGCTGATTATAGTAGAATGCATCTTTAAATTTTCCTTTAATGATTGCGTCAATTGCTCTTTGTCCACCACACCCTGGGCAATCCCATCCAGTATAGTCTTTTATTGAGCAGGTTACAACCGCAGGAAAATAACTCAATCCTTTACTTACGGCAACTACAATTCCGATAGGAAGTAGGACGTAAAAAAGAATCCGATAAAAAATCTGCATAATGTAAATCTTACATTCCTCCTCCTTGCATCATTCCTATTGCTTCTTGAACTGACTCCATATAAGCATCCCATCCTCCCATTTGTTGGATATTATACCAAGAATAAACGAGGTTAAGAACAAAAATACCCCATACAATCAAGCTGAGAATTTTGGCATTTTTCGCAGCTTTCACTGCTCCTTCATAATCTCCTTGCTCATACTTTTTAGTAGACTGCGTTGACATTACGATAGCTACAATACCAACGAAAAGTCCAATACAGCTACAAAAACCAAAAATTGTTGAAATAATCGATAAAGCCAAATAATTTTTTGGTTTTGGTTGCATTTGATTTTGTGCTTGATTTGAAAAAGCATCAAAATTCTGATTGAAGTTACTTTGTTCCATTTCTTAAAATTTTAACGCAATATACTACTTTTTGTTCTTTCTAAACAAAACGTTTGATATACTGTTCTAACTTTTCTTGATACATTGTTTGAGCATGATCAACGACAGCATCTACACCCTCGATTGTCAAGATTGGTTTTAACTTTGCTTCTGTACGCAACCAATCCAAATACTCTGTACAGAATTCAGCAGAATTAAATTCTCCTTCCTCTTCTAATACTTCTTTATCTTGAAAATAAAATTCATCTTCAAATACCACAGCTTCCACATCGTACGCGGCTATCTGCAATAATTCTTGAATATTTTTAGCAACGACAAAAACACCACCTTCATCACCAAAGGCAACGATCGGAGCTTGAGTTAAATCATCTACTTCTTTGTTATTAATCCAAAAAGCATAGATACTTCCTGAGCTATTTGCTTCAGCAAAAGGAATAAATGCTTTAAGAAACTCCTCTTCTGTTGAAAAACTTTCAATCAGTGGGGTTTCTTCTGTCATTAAATAAATCGCATTTGAATAATAAGAGGGAATGTTTTCGGATACTTGAAACTCTAATAAGCTCTTTAATTCCTTAGGAATTTTGTACCCTTTAAATAATGCAGTAAATTCTTGTTTTACCATTGTACTGTTCATTTTCGCCCTGAATATAGGCTCTATTTTCAACTTAAATTAAATTAAACTATACAAAACCTCTCCCATAGTTGAGGATCTTGTTTGATTGAATAAAGATAAAATTTTTTCTTTTACAAAAAACAATTCTGTAAACATTCTTATTTTTTTCTTTAATCATACTATAAAATTATGATTTTCAATTAAAAAAAACACATACTCCTTCAGATTTAACAAATCTAATGGAGTCATTTCGTGAATATTCATTTAAAACCTTCGATTCACTTTCTTCTTCTAGTGGCAAAATTCCCTTACTTTTGAAGGTAAAATCTGTATTATGTCAACAGTCCAAACGATTTACCTTGCTTCAGCAATGATTATTGATTCCCATGGAGCACTCTTAACTGTTCGAAAAAAAGGATCCCGTTATTATATGATGGCTGGCGGTAAAATTGAACCTGGAGAAGAACCAATTGAAGCCTTGCTCCGTGAATTAAAAGAAGAACTCAACCTTACCCTCGATCCAAGCGAAATTCATCATCTGGGCACACATCAAACCCAAGCAGTGAATGAAGCTAATACTCTGGTTCACGCAACCATCTTTCAACTAACTCTAACTCCGACAGATTTTACTCCTCATGCAGAATTAGAAGAGATTAAATGGTTAACCTATGAGAACTATCATCAGGTTCCTTTGGCTCACCTTTTAGAAGAATTCAGTATTCCGCTGTGGTTAAAAAGCAAAAAATCCCAGTAACAACTGAGATTTTTTTATTTTTCTATCCTTGTTTCTTTACATATTTGGTAAGAATAACAATCATTTGTCCATCCACTTTACCTTCTATATACTCTACGTTATTTGGATCCAATCTGATATTGCGAACAGCTGTACCAATTTTTGCATTTAACGAAGATCCTTTTACATCTAGATCTTTGATTAAAGTAACAGTATCTCCAGCTGTCAAAATATTTCCATTGCTATCTTTGTGTAATTCAACAGAACCATCTCCTGTATGATCTCCTGTTGCTTTAGCAAACTCCATCAATTCATCATCCAAGTACATCATTTCTAAATTATCCGCAGCCCAGCTTTCTTGTCTAAAACGGTTCAACATACGCCAAGCGACTACTTGAACAGCAGGTACCTCACTCCACATTGACGTCGTTAGACATTGCCAATGGTTGCTATCTAACTCTTGTCTTTTCTCAATTTGATCTAAACAAGTCGCACAAATATAAATTTCTTTATCTGCTTCATTAGCAGCCACAGGCGGAACCTCATAAACCTTTAATGGTCCTGTAGATTCACATAGTTCACATTTATTTCCACTTCTGTCTTTTAACTCCGCTTCTGTTTTCATAATACGTATAGAATATAATTTAAAAGTGCAAATATAACTTTAAATATCTATTTATAAAAAACAATAAAACTCCTTTATATTAAAAAGAAATACACTGGAATGGTTGTAATTTGATAATCGTGAGGATTGTGCTTTGTGAGGGTTGTTTTTTGCTCTTTGTGAGGTTTGCTTTTTCGTGAAGTTGTAAGATTTATCGATTAAAGCAAGGAGCTCTGTTTTAATTAGAAAATTTACTTTAAGGTTATGAGGTATGGGTTATGGGTTAAGGGTTAAGGGTTATGGGTTATGGGTTAAGGGGTTATGGGTGAAGACAAACCTCTCACAAAGTACAAACCTCACAAAGTACAAACCTCACAAAGTACAAACCTCACAAAGTACAAACCTCACAAAGTACAAACCTCAAAAAGTACAAACCTCAAAAAGTACAAACCTCAAAAAGTACAAACCTCACAAAGTACAAACCTCACAAAGCACAAACCTCACAAAGCACAAACCTCACAAAGTACAAACCTCACAAAGTACAAACCTCACAAAGCACAAACCTCACAAAGTACAAACCTCGCCTTCTCCCCCCTCATCATTCACTTTTTCTATTATTGGACGGGGTTCCTTCGATTTTCCTTCGATTTTTCTTCCACCTTCCTTGGAGATTCCTTCGACTTTCCTTCGTCTTTCCTTCGACAAAAGGGTCTATTTTCCTAGTATACTCCAAGCATTGTCCAAGGAAAGTCGAAGGAATGTTCAACAAAACTACTGCTAACTCTTTACTTGTGTTTAATTTGTAAGGGGGGTATGGTTATGAGGTATGGGTTAAGGGTGAGGCGGTGAGATTGGTGAGATTGGTGAGATTGGTGAGGCGATGAGAAAGGGGGACGTTCATCCTCACCGCCTGACCTCCTCACCGCCTGACCTCCTCACCACCTCACCACCTCACCACCTCACCTCCTCACAAAAACAAACCATCCCTCCTATTTCAATATTCTATCAAAAGACTTAACTTTACTGCATAACAACACATTTCTATTTACTATGAAAACAGATATTGAGATTGCAAGAGAAAGTGAATTAAAGAACATTTACGAAATTGCTAAAAATATCCAATTACCAGAGGAGTATGTAGTTCCGTATGGCAAGAACATGGCGAAAGTTCAACTAGAAGCCCAACAACAAGAGCAACAAAAAAAATCAAATTTAATCTTGGTTACGTCCATTACTCCTACAAAAGCGGGAATTGGGAAGACTACTGTTTCTATTGGTTTAGCCCTTGGATTAAACAAAATTGGAAAAAATGCGGTTGTTGCGTTAAGAGAACCTTCTTTAGGTCCGTGTTTTGGAATGAAAGGTGGTGCAGCTGGTGGTGGTTATGCTCAAGTATTGCCGATGGAAAATATCAACTTGCACTTTACAGGGGATTTCCATGCGATTACTTCTGCACATAATACCTTAAGTGCTTTACTAGACAACTACATCTATCAAAATAGAGCGGAAGCTAATGGCATCAAAGAAATTTTATGGAAAAGAGTATTGGATGTCAATGACCGCAGCTTGCGTTATATCACGACAGGGCTAAGAGGAAATGCCAATGGTGTACCTCAAGAAAGTGGTTTTGATATTACACCTGCATCAGAAATTATGGCGATTATGTGTCTGGCAACTGATATTGATGATCTACGCAGACGCATTGAAAACATTCTTTTAGGTTATCGCTATGATGGCAGTATGTTTACGGTAAAAGATTTAGGTGTAGCTGGAGCTATTACTGTTTTGCTAAAAGATGCCTTAAATCCGAATTTGGTTCAAACCACTGAAAATACAGCTGCATTTATTCACGGAGGTCCTTTTGCTAATATTGCCCATGGATGTAATTCTGTGCTTGCGACTAAAATGGCGATGAGCTATGGCGATTATGTAATTACAGAAGCTGGATTTGGAGCAGACCTAGGTGCGGAAAAATTCTTTGATATTAAATGTAGAAAATCTGGCTTACAACCGAAGTTAACAGTTGTGGTTGCTACTGCACAAGGATTAAAAATGCACGGTGGTGTGGCTTTAGAGAACATTAAGGACAAACATATTGAAGGAATCAAAAAGGGATTAGAGAACTTGCAAAAACACGTAGAAAACTTGCGCTCATTTGGACAAAGTATCGTGGTTGCGTTTAATAAATATGCGACAGATAGTTCAGAAGAAATCCAATTAGTTGAAGACTATTGTCGTGCAAATGGATTAGGTTTTGCGGTAAACAATGCTTTTGTTGAGGGAGGAACAGGTGCTATAGCTTTAGCAAATGAAGTCATACAGATGATTGAAACCAATCCTAGTCAGCCATTACAGTTCCCTTATTCGGATGATTTGACAATTGCTGATAAGATAAAAGCGATTGCAACAAAAATCTACGGAGCAACTGCGGTTACTTTTAGCCCTATTGCACAGAAAAAATTAAATCAAATCAAAGGAACAAAACTCGATTTGTTTCCTGTTTGTATTGCCAAAACACAATATTCGTTTTCAGCAGATGCTAGCGCATATGGAGTAGCACAAGATTTTACTATTGCTATTAATGATCTTGTGATTAATAACGGTGCTGAATTTATCGTGGCTATTGCTGGTGATATTATGCGTATGCCTGGACTTCCTAAAGTACCACAAGCAACAAAAATTGACTTAGTAGATGGATTAGTTGAAGGTTTAAGCTAATTCTCATCCTTTATACCCTAATTAAAAAAGCGAAAAATTGAATTTTTCGCTTTTTTTTATTCCCTAAACTAGGAATTAAACAAATAACCCATACTCTTATTTATAATTTAATTTTTAACAAATTGTCATTAACAATTAAAAACTATATTCATTATATTTGAGAAAATTTAGAAAAAATAGCGTATAAAAATACGTATATCACCTATTTTTAATGAAAGATATAATTCACCACTTATTTTTCCCTGTTTCTAACGCCATCATGACCGTTTTGATGATTATATCAGTCATCTATTGGTTATTTTCAGCCCTTATGGGGGGATTAGATGGAATAGGTATAGACGCCCAACCGGATGTAGATGTAGACGTAGATGTTGATGTAGATACTAATTTTGACTTACAACAAAATCACGTGGATATTCTACACGATAAAGATCCAGATATTGACGAACCTACCCTATCCCATGAGCCGAATCTATTTATGAAGATCCTCCATTATATGAATGTAGGCCAAGTGCCTTTTATGATGGTGTTGACTATTTTTAAATTTTTCACTTGGGCAGGTTCTTTACTAACTACACTATCACCGCATATCATCAAATTTGGCAATTGGTCTATTATCATACTGATTCCCTTGGCTATCATAGCTATTATTCTCACGCATTACGTTACCCTTCCTTTGGGTAATTTTCTAAAAAAGACAGGCTATCACGGAGATGAATCTATAGATTTCATTGGTCGCGAAGGGTTAATGCAATCGAGTATTGATGCAGATAAACACGGGATTATGCAGCTAGTGGTCGATCAAGATCCTATCAAAATCATGGTAGCCAGCTGGGATGGGGAACCCATCCAATTTGGAGATCGAGTTTACGTAATAGAAAGATCAAAAACAACCAACCTATATTATGTGGTCAAACGCATGTAATCATTTTATCAATCACTAAACACAAATTTTATGGACTTCGGATTAGGAACAATAATAGCAATCATCGTTGGTGCTTTATTTCTATTAATTCTATTATTCTTTGCTGTACTCGCTACTTTCTACAAGAAAATACCGCAGGGAAAATCAATTGTTAGAACAGGTATTGGCGGTACCAAAGTTGCTTTTAATAAAGGGATCTATGTTGTTCCTGTATTTCACAAAATGGAAATCATGGATATTTCCGTGAAAAAGCTTCAAATTGACCGTATGCAAAAAGAAGGATTAATCTGTAAAGACAATATCCGTGCCGATATCAAGGTGGCCTTTTTTATCCGCGTCAACAAATCCATTGACGATGTGATTAACGTTGCACAGACCTTAGGTTGTGAACGTGCAAGTGATGTAGAAACTCTGCGCAACATTTTTGAAGCGAAGTTTTCTGAAGCCCTAAAAACGGTAGGAAAGAAATTTGAGTTTATTGAACTATATGAAGCTCGTCGTGAATTTAGAGATGAGATTATCAATATTATTGGTCGTGATTTAAATGGTTATATTTTAGATGACTGTGCGATTGACTACTTAGAACAAACTAATCTATCCTATTTAGATCCACAGAATATTCTAGATTCTGAAGGGATTAAAAAAATTACGGAATTAACAGCTTTACAAAACATCAATGCGAACTTGATTCGCCGTGATGAGCAAAAAGTAATCAAAAAACAAGATGTTGAAGCTCGCGAGGCGATTCTTGAATTAGAAAGACAATTGTCAGAAAAAGAAGAGAAACAACGCAGAGAAGTTGACAACATCAAATCACGTGAAGAAGCTGAGATTCAAAAAGTACGCGAAGAAGAGCGTTTAAAATCTGAAAGTGTACGTATCTCAACGGAAGAGAGTTTAGCAATATTAGAAGAAAACAAACTTCGTCAGGTTATTATTGCGGCGAAGAACAAAGAGCGTACTGATGCAGTTGAAACGGAACGCGTTGAAAAAGACCGTGCTTTAGAGCAAACAGAACGCGAGCGTATTGTATCTCTAGCTCAAATTAATAAAGAGCGCGCAGTAGAAGAAGAAAAGAAAACAATTCAGAATGTTATTCGCGAAAGAGTACAGCTTGAAAAAGGTGTAGTTGAAGAGCAACAAGGCATCAAAGATGTGGAAGCTTTCAGAGAAGTTGAAAGAGAGAAACAAGTAGGTATTACCCATGCGAGTAAAATTGCAGAAGAAAACTTAATCAAGACAATTAAGGAAGCAGAAGCGAAGAAATTTGCGCAAGAACAACTTTCACAACAAATGTTGATTGAAGCAGAAGCACAAAAAGAAGCATCAATCAAACAGGCTGAAGCACGTAAGATTTTAGCAGATGCACAAGCGCGTGAAGATGCTACTATAGGACTTGCTGAAGCGGAAGTAATCAAAGCAAAAGCGGAAGCAATTGAGCAAGAAAGTATTGTTGAAGCGGCAAGAATTCAACGCATTGCTACAGCTGAAGCAGAAGGAATCGCGGCGAAAGCAGAAGCAAAACGCAAAGAAGGCTTGGCAGAAGCAGAAGTAATCAAAGAAAAAGCGATTGCAGATGCAGATGGATTAAAAGAGAAAGCAGATGCGATGAAGCAAATGGACGGTGTTGGAAAAGAACACGAAGAGTTCAAGTTACAACTTCAAAAAGAGAAAGAAGTAGAACTAGCTGCATTAAACATTCAAAAAGATATTGCTAAATCTCAAGCAGATGTCCTTTCTACTGCGCTACAAACAGCAAAAATCGATATTGTGGGTGGTGAAACGATGTTCTTTGAGAATATTATCAACCAGGTAAGCCGTGCCAAAGGATTTGATCAATTGGTTGACAAGAGTCAGAATGTACAAGATATTAAAACGGCTCTCTTAGGCGATGGAACGTCCATCAACCAAGGCGATTTATTTGACAATATTAAATATTATGCGCAACAGTTTAACGTAACAACAGAAGACCTTAAAAATCTGAGTATTGCAGCTTTAATAATGAAAATGCAACATAATGCTACAGATGAAAATCAAAGTTTATTGGGGACAATCTCCGATGCTGTACAGCGCTTAGGTATAGGAAATAAGAAATTATCATAATAGCTATTCTAGTCACTCTTTGTAAAAAAGAGTGACTTTTTATTCGCTACTCCTCTACTCTATTTTTAATTTACCTCCGTATTAGCTAGACTAGGTTAATACAAAGTATCCTTTATATATGGCTGAATTAGAAAAACAACCTATAGAATCTTTGGATTCAAATACGTATGAGATTATACAGCGCAGACTTCAACAGCAGAAAAGTGATTTAATTCAACGATTACAAGCACTTAATGATGACCGAAAAGAAGTTTTCACAGCTGTAGATCTTAAGCTTATCGCCAACCAACGCATTACCACAGCAAACAATTGTACTGCCAGAGGTATTATTGCCTTTGACAACATCTGTATTTTTGGGTATAATGTTCACTTTGGATTAAAAACAACTATTGAACTCAGTGATGTATTTAGCATCTATCGCTTTGAAAACAATCAGTTTGTACCTCAACCGTTGGATTTTATTAGCGATGCAAACTTTATCAACGATTACCAAAATTTATATAAATACTATAGAGACTCTATTTTTAGCCGATTTAAGAAAACAGAGAATTACCTCTATATGGTTTTCCAAACCAGCAAAAATGTAGATAGCTTAAAGGCTTTTAAATGGTTGATTAAAGATGATCAACTGATTTATCAAGATGATCGCAGCATTCACGAAGTAGTTAAAAGTCCACAGTTTGAGTTTACATGGAACAAAACAACGCTTGAAAACAGACGCTTAGGCGTTCATCCCCATGTTTCCATTCAAGATAAAGTCTTTATAGAAGCCGTTGGTGGGGATATTACCTTTAAGATTGAAGACAATACGAGTAATGGTCAGGGAATTTACGCTGAACCAGTAAAGAATATTGATCAACAGCTGGATGATGCGGACTACTACTATGCGGATTTAGGAAACTTTATTGCTATTCGCATCAAGCCGTATCAAGAAGAGTTTCGTGCCTTTATCTTTAATACCAAAACCAAACAAGTAATCAATGTATCCGCGTTGAATCACACGGGTATATTACTTCCAGATAGTCAAGGAATTATTTTTTCCAATGGTTATTATTTACAAAGTGGTGAGTACAAAATTTTTGACAACAACATCAAAGATCTTGAATTTATCAAACAGATTCCTTCTCATAATGGAGAGGATTTCTTGTATATTTTTTACCAGGCCGAACAGCACATTTATACACTGATGTCGTATAACATTATTAAACAACAAATCGAAACCCCTATTGTTTGTAGTGGATTTACGTTGTTTAACGATGGTAAACTCATCTATTTTCGCTCTGAAAATGATGCGGTAAAACACCATGTTGTTCAAATCTGGCAAACACCTTATACGGCGACTTTAATTGAAAACAAGGAGCAAAAAGAAAATCAACTCTACAAAATAGGCAATAAGGATCTGGTAAAAGCGATGGCTGAATGTCAAGAGATTATTCACCTCATCGACAAAGAAGATTCCTATGAAGGCCTATATGGCGACATTGCCAAAAAGGCGAATGATGTTATTGATGCTTATTTTTGGATTAATACCTCAGAGACGAAGCATTTAAATGAACCTTTAGAACAAATCAAAGGAATTGCCAATACCGCAATTGACGAATTTGAAAAAGTTCAAGAACAACGCAAAAAGGCTGCTGCTCGTTTAGTGGAATTGAAGACTGTTGTTGACAAACAACTATTCAATGTAACTAATGCTAAAGGCGATACCCTAGAAAGCTTGGTTCATTTACTCGCTGAGAATCGAAAACTCCTTGGAGCTATCATTAGTTCCCGTCAAATCAAATACATTGATGTTACTGTTTTAGAAGGGTATCAAGAAAAATTAGGACAAACAAATGAAACCCTTTCTGATAAAACGATTGCATTCCTCTTAGAGGAAAAGGCGTTAGTTCCGTATGAACAAAAAGTACTTCAACAAAAAGAAAAAGTCAATGGAGTAACGAAAGTAATCGATGCACATGCGATTGATGAAAGTTGTAAATCCATCTCTGCAGAACTGGAATTACTCATTGATATTCTCAACAGTTTAAAAATTGAAGATACCACGGAAGCGACCAAGATAATAGCTAAAATCTCGGTTATTTTTGCCTCGTTGAATGAGGTACGTGCGCAATTAAAACGCAAAATCGATGCATTGCGAACCAATGAATCTATTGCAGAATTTCACGCTCAATTGACTTTACTAGATCAAAGTATCATCAATTTTTTAGAGCTTTCCAATTCTCCTGAAAAATGCGATGAGTACCATTCCAAAGTCAGCGTTCAGGTAGAAGAACTCGAGAGTAAATTTGCAGATTTTGACGAATTCATCTTAAAAATTGCAGACAAACGCGAAGAAGTGTCCAAAGCTTTTGACACGAGAAAAACGCAATTAGTTGAACAAATCAATAGACGCACCCAAGCTTTAGAGCAGATTGGTATTCGCATCTTAAAAAACATTGAAAATAAATCAGCTTCTTTTAAATCAAAAGAAGACATCTTGGCTTTCTTTTCTTCCGATTTGATGGTAGATAAAGTACGTCAACTGATTATTGAACTACGCGAATTAGGCGATGTTTCAAAAGCAGAAAATCTAGAAAACAGCGTAAAAACAAGTCAGGAAGATGCTCTTCGAACTTTACGAGATAAGCAGGATTTATTTGTTGATGGTGAAAATATCATCAGTTTAGGTTCACATAAATTCGCTGTGAACAAGCAACCGTTAGATTTAACCATCATTCGAAAAAATGATTTGTTGTATTATCACCTAACGGGTACTAGCTTCACTTCTCTGATCAAAGAGGATCGCATTTATTCCTATAAAGAGATTTGGAATCAGGATCTTGTTTCTGAAAACAATCAAGTTTACAGAGCGGAGTATTTAGCGTATCAAGTGATGCAGTCTCTTGCAAATTCAGGGATTGAAGAATTACAAGAAGCGATTAAGCTGAGAGCAGAACAAAATTATGGCGAAGGCTACCTGAAAGGAGTGCATGATTTTGATGCCTTGGAGATTACACAAGCCCTTTTACAACTAAAAAAAGACCTAGGTATTCTTACCTATGCTCCTGCTATTCGGGTATCTGCTCAGTTCTTTTGGCATCAGTTAGAGGCTTCTTTAAAAGAAACACTCATTAAACAAATCAACAGTGCCACTGCGGTACAAAAGGTTTTCCCTGCTAGTGCAAACTATCAGTATATTTTACAGCAGTTGGATGATTTATATCTGCAATGGAAATCTCCTTTGCAATTAGTAGAATCAAAGCAAGCAGTTACGCAATATTTATTTGAGGAGTTTACTGATGGAACTTATTTTACTAAATCTCAACAAGCGCATCAACTCAAAAAAGAGTTTATTGCTTTTTTACAGCAAAAGAATGCACTCGTTACTTTTGAAAATGATATTCAGGAGGAGTTTTTATCTCCTTTAGATCGTTTCTATTTGATTCAAAATTGGCTGTACTCCTATTTAGGGCATCATCCTGAATCAGCTGTTTTAAGCAAATACATGGATGAAGCCTGTAATTTACTTCTTTTTGAAAAACAGTATAATTATACCATCAAAGAGAGTCAGGATCGCATCGTATTAAAAACATTAAAAGGCAATCACCCTCTTATTGTTCAAGATACTTATACCTTGGATTATCATCTCTTCATGGATAAGCTGGTATCTTTTGAAGCGACAACTGTGCCTTTATTCCGCGCCTTTATAGCAACAAAAGAACAGTTACTCAGCGAATACAAACGAAGTTTAAAAATCAATGAGCTACAACCCCGCGTCTTGACGTCTTTTGTGCGAAACAAATTGATTAATGAGGTTTATTTCCCTTTAATTGGAAACAATTTAGCCAAGCAAATTGGCGTTCACGGAGAAAATAAACGCACAGCTCGTATGGGGATGTTGCTTTTGGTTTCTCCTCCAGGATATGGAAAAACAACCTTAATGGAATATTTAGCGAATACGCTAGGTTTGCATTTTGTCAAAATTAATGGACCAACGATTGGTCATTCCATTACGTCTATTGATCCAGATGAAGCAAAAACGTCAGGTGCTCGAGAGGAATTAAAGAAAATAAATTTATCTTTTGAAATGGCAGATAATGTGATGTTGTATCTAGATGACATCCAGCATTGTAGTCCTGAATTTTTACAGAAATTCATTTCATTGGCGGATGGTCAACGTAAAATGGATGGAATTTTTGAAGGAGAAAGTAAAACGTATGATTTGAGAGGCAAGCGCTTCTGTATTATCATGGCGGGAAACCCTTATACAGAATCAGGAGAGAAATTTCAAATTCCCGATATGTTAGCCAACCGAGCAGATACGTATAATTTAGGAGATGTAATTGGCAGTACAGAACATCTGTTCAAACTGAGTTTGTTGGAAAATGCAATTGCGGAAAATCCGTATTTACAACAATTGAGCAGTACGAGCTTGGATGATTTCTATCGCCTAATTGCCCATATCGAAACTCAATCGGAAGAAACGCTTTCCTTAGAAGGTAATTTTAGTGCGCAAGAAATTGAAACATTTACTGCCGTATTGAAAAAATCGATCATTATTCGCGATTTGGTCATTCAGGTGAACCAACAATACATTATCAGTGCAAGTATGGATAATGCCTATCGCACAGAACCTGCATTTAAATTACAAGGTTCTTATCGCGATATGAACAAGATGATTAGCAAAATTGTTCCTTTAATGAATGAGAAAGAAATTGAGGAGTTGATGTTGACGCATTATGAAAATGAATCGCAAACCTTAACTTCCGATACAGAAGCGAATCTATTAAAATTAAAAGAATTGGCCAATCAACTTTCCCCAACGGAGCGTGAACGTTGGGAGAACATCAAAACCATATTTGTCAAGCAGAACAAATTGAGTTTTGCTGGTCAAGATAATCAAGCAGCTCAAGTCGTTAATCAGCTGATGGATTTCAACCAAAATTTAGCAAGCATTGCCCAGGCAATCAAAATAAAATAATTCGAAAGCGGTTTGTATAGTTACAAATCGCTTTTTTTATTTGCTTTACTTCTCTTCTGTTTAGTGCTAAATCTGCTAACAAAAACGCAGGGTGTAATTGTGTGGCTTTTTTTAAAATGGTATATTTACTAGTAAACAAACTTATTCAAATAAAAAAATTTATGCTCTTAGGAAAATCTCAGCGTCCAAATGCATCGCTGATAGAAAACAACGACGATGCTTCCCTTGTGCTCCTACTGATACAAGGACGGTATTTGGAAGCCTATCAACTAGTCAGTCAACAACCTGAAAATCTCGCCAACTTATACAACAAAGCGTTGTGTCTTTATTTTGCTGAATTGCCTGATACGGCTCTACTCCTATTGGATCAAGCATTTGCATTAACCTCTAATCAACTGAAAGAGATTCCTTCTGCTGATTCTGCCATCCTAGCTAAAATTAAAGCAAGGCAAGGTAAAAACAAGGATTACTTACAGCCAATTAATCAATTTTATACAGATCATTTTCCTCTACAAGTATGGGATAACTTATGGCGTATCAAAATTGACTGTTTAGTTCAACTGGAACAATGGGATGAAATTCTCCTTCATGTGCCTAAACTAATCGAAAAACACCATTATCAAAATATAAATCAGGCGATAGCATTAGCCCAACAAAATAAAAAGGAAAGCGAATGAATGAAACGATATTTAAAGGAATTGAAGATTGCTATGTGCGCAATAAGTTCTCTCGAGGAGGAGAAAAAGTGAATGTATTGGAACAAATTCAGTTACTAGAAGACAAAAAAATAAGTACAACAACAGGAGATACACTTTACCATTTGGCTGCGCGTTATCTCGATTTAGATACGATTAACTACTTACATCAAGAAGGAATAAAACCCCGAACAAACGATAGAGATCAAACGCCTTTACACTATTTGGTACAAGCTCATACCAATGAAAAAGATTATGCAGCTTTGGCTGAAGCGATTTACAATTGTACGATGGCTTTGATCAAAGCAGGAGTTAATCCCAAAAAGAAAAATCAAGAAGGGATTCCTGCCTATTGGAAAGCAGGAGAAGCGGCTTGTTATCCTTTCATTCAAGCCATGGCAGATACTGACATCAAAGTAGATCAGGTTGGAGAAGAAGGGAAAAACTTGCTTCATGTCTTGTGCTATCGCTTGGTTCATCGCAAAAATATTGAAGGCGTAGTTGAAGCAACGGGAAAAACCATTCAAGTGATTCTAGCGCATCAACTTCTTGATCCAGAAGACAAAGATATCTTTGATCGCACACCGATTTACTATGCACAAAGTGCAGATGTCAAAGAAATTGCTGCCATTCTCAGTGGAGATGCCTTAGCTTTAGTCACGGGAGGCATGGACTTAAATCAAGCTGTACTTAATCGCGATTTACAAGCCGTACAAGCACTGTTGAATAACGGAGAGGATATCAATCAACTCTTTGATGCGAATGGAAGATCGGCGCTAATGCTAGCTTGTGAATACCCTAATCCAGAAATGGTTGAACTCTTGTTGAAACATCAGGTAGATGTTAACCTAAAATCAGGAGCCAATGGGACGACAGCCGTTTACTATCTTTTAGAAAAAGCAATCTACAATTTAGATCGTGGTGTACAAGGGGGGCAAACCGATCGTGTGATTCGTCAGATTTTTCAATTGTTGTTAGACAGTGATTTACAAGTCAATGATACGATTCACCAGCACGATGGAACAACTGCGTTGATGCACTTAGTTCGCAACCAACAACTTTCTGGGTTAATGAATTCCATGGTGGAAGATTTGATTGATGCAGATTGTAATCTCAATCAAACCAATAACAGCGGACAAACAGCCTTAATGTTGTTTGCCTTTGCAGGCAATGAAGATCGAGATAATATTATCGAACTATTATTAGATAACGATGCGGATATTAGCTTACTCGATAAAGAAAGTAATACGGCTCTGATGTACGCAGCACTAAATCACAATGCGATGTCTGCGAAAAAAATTGGAACTTTGCTATTGGATGCGAATGCGTCGATAATCAATCAAGTGAATAATCAAGGAAAAACAGCATTAGATTTAGCTGTGGAACAAAATAATGAAGCCCTTGTTAAGGTGATCCTCAACAAGATGTAATACAAACGGAATACAATTGCTATGGATACTATGTTTTTAAATGCCTGTAAAGCAGGACAAAAAGGAGTTATTGAAGCGTTTTTGAAAAAGGGCGGTATCAATATTAATAAACGAGATGCATTGGGGAATACCCCGCTATATTATGTCTGTATCAAGGGGGCGAGGGATTTGGTTCAATTGCTTATTCAAGCAGGAGCTGATGTTTCCCAAGCAAACAACAATAGTCAGGCCCCCATTCACCGCATTGCTGAAAATGGCAATAAAGAAATCATCACCTTATTAATAGAAGGCGGAGCGGATATCAATGCTACGGATAAAGAAGGAAAAACACCTTTGCTTTATGCTATTAAAGCAGGAAAAACAGAAACTGCACTTTTCTTCCTTAGTCAAGGGGCGGATCAAACCATCAAAGACAACGAAGGTTTTAATGCTTTGGATTATGCAACGGCGGCGGGATTACGAGATTTAGTTGTTGCTTTATCTAGAACAGCAGGTGTTAGTCAAAAAGATGATAACGGCAATACTCCTTTACATCAAGCGGTCTACAATGGACAAAGTGAAACGGTAAAAGCCTTGCTCAAACAAGATACCTCAACAATTAATGAAGTGAACAATGAGGGGCAAACTCCTCTCGTATTAGCCGTTCAAAACTCCAATATTGGTGTGGTGGAGCAATTGATCCAAGCTGGAGCTGATATTAATAGTAGCCTACTGAATGGAAATTCACCTTTACATTATGCCGCAGCAATTGGCAATCGATTTATCGCTAAACTATTAGTGGACCAAGGAGCGGCTATCAATGCCTTAAATGCCTATAGTGAATCACCCTTGATTGTAGCTGCTTATCAAGGCCATAATGACTTCACGGCTTTATTGATTGATGCGGGTGCAAACCTCAACCAAGTAGATGATAGCAGCAAAAGTGCAATGGCTTATGCCAGCGAAAAAGGCTTTACTGAAATTGTTGAACAACTGTTAATGGCTGGGGCAACCAATTAAATGCAGTAGAAAAAAATAAAGAGTACATAAAAATCAAGAACGATCTGAGCAACAGGTCGTTCTTCTTTTTTATACCTTTGTCTCCTAAAACAAACGCATTTACAATCCTCTAATTCAACTTTATGTCCAAACATTTGGCTCGAATAGCTGTTACGGTTTTATTCTTCTTTTTTGGTGGAGTCTCTGCCTCATGGGCTTCGCGAATTCCTACCATCAAAGAATATTTTGAAGTAAATGATTCGGCTTGGGGCTTTGTCCTGTTGTACATTTCAATTGGGACTTTAATTTCCTTGCCCTTTGCAGGTTCTATTATTGCTAAATTGGGAAGTAAACGTTCTACCTTGTATTTCTTACTTTCTTATTTTGTCTTACTGGTCGGTATTGGCTATTGGGACATCCTTTGGCAATTGAAAATAAACTTGGTTCTATTTGGTGTTTTTAGTAACCTCACCAATATTTCCATCAATACCCAAGCGATTAATGTATCCAAACAATACAAAGGACAAATTATCGGATCTCTCCATGGTACTTGGAGCATTGGAGGTTTTGCAGCTTCTTGGTTAGGTGCCGAAATGATCAGCAGTTACGTTCCGCCTTTCGATCATTTCATTTACTTTTCCTCGGTAGGTATTGTAGCCTCACTATTCTTGTTTAAATTTTTAACACCCGATGCGGCTCCGCTAGAAAAAGAACAAGCTACAACACAAAAAAAATGGAATTGGCCCGATAAGAATTTAACCGTTCTAGGCTTACTCGCCTTCTTTTCGATGGTGACAGAGGGAACTATGACCGATTGGTCTAGTGAATACATGAAACACATCGCCTTAGCTCCTATTGAATTAGTAGGATATGGCTTAACGGCTTATATGTTTACCATGGCTAGTGGTCGTTTTATCTCGGATTATACCGTACGAAAATATGGAGAGCGCAAAACTTTATCCGTTTGTGGTTTACTTATTTTTATTGGTTTAGGTGCTGCGGTTTTATTTCCCCATGTGTATACAACCATTTTATCGTTTATGATTGTTGGATTTGGTGTTTCGGCAGTTGTTCCTATGGTTTATCATTTAGCAGGAAATAGTACAATAATGCCCCCACAACAAGCGTTAACATTAGTAACGAGCATTGGTTTTATTGGATTCTTTTTAGGACCACCCGTGATTGGTTTTATCGCACAGCACTCTTCTTTACAGACTGCTTTTGCTATTATTGCCCTTTTCGGTTTGTCCATTACGCTTTTAAATCGATTTATCAAGCTAGATACTTCGAACTAAATTTATAAATTCTGTAACAATTGAATCGCTAAACCCCATACGATTGTTCATTTTTATTTTTATATTTGATCATATTTTAAACTATCATTAATGTTTACATTTTTGCAAGCTTCACCAGATGCAATTACTACTGCCGTAACTGATTTAAACGAAGTAGTAACTCAAGAAAGTCAAATTTCTGCGTTAGATTTTGTTCTTAAAGGAGGAATCTTTATGATTCCGATTATCCTTTTGTTTATCTATACGATATATCTTTCCATCGAGAGGTATTTGTATATCAGAAAACAAACGAAATACGATGCAACTGTACTTCCCAATACACTCAACCTATTGGAGAAAGGTCAAATGGATTCTGTTGATTTAACCTTGTCAAGAGACAATAATTCGTATACGAAAGTTATTCTAGAAGGTACACATTCAATTGGAAGACCGATTACTGAAATCGAAGCCAATATGGAGCGCTTAGCGACTATTGAAATTGGAAAAATGGAAAAGAAGATGGGCCACCTGGGATTAATTGCCGGTATTGCTCCTACTTTAGGTTTCGTTGGAACAATTTTAGGGGTTATCCGTATTTTCTACAACATTAGTATTTCAGAGGATATTAGTATTGCTAATATTTCAGGAGGACTATATGAGAAAATGATTAGTAGTGGTTCTGGTTTAGTTGTTGGTATTATAGCGTATGCAGCGTATCACTTGCTGAATTCGTCTATTGATACTTATTTGTTGAATACACAACAAACGATTTTAGATTTTATTAATGCAATACAAAGACCAAATGGCAATCAAAAGAAATAAACGCTTTAAAGCGGAAATTGCGACTTCCTCTTTAAGTGACATTATGTTCTTCTTGCTTTTATTCTTTCTTATTTTATCAACATTAGCAAATCCCAATGTGATAAAAATGATGCTTCCAAAAGCAGCATCAAATGAAAAGACGAATAAACAGCACTTGACCATATCGGTTACAGAAGATAAACGTTTTTTCATTAATAAGACTGAAGTCCCATACGAGGCATTAGAACAGACTTTATTAGCAGAATTAGGAGGAAATACCGATCAATCGGTTGTTATTCGAATCCCATTTAATTCGCAAATTCAAGAACTTGTAGACGTTTTACAGATTGGTGTAAAAAACAACATTAAGTTTGTAATAGCTACACAAAAGCAATAAAAAAAAGGAGCGATTTTCATCGTTCCTTTTTTTTTATGTTAGTTTAAACTGATATACTATTTTTCCTACTTGTTTTGCAGGAGCCTTATCATTGGCTTGCCATTTGGTTTGTAAAGCAGCAATCTTTGCTTGCTCTAGTAAACAGCTAGCGGTATTAGTTGTTCCTTTTACACCAGCTCTAGCTTCTACTGTATTTCCTGCTTGATCCACCCAAACTTCAACAACTACTGTTCCTATTTCGTTACATGTGTATTTAGGAATCGCTTTGACTGTTGCGCTTCGTCCATCAAGAGAATAATTGACTCCGTCACCTCTACCATCTCCATGGCCATTTCCTACTCCACCGCCAGATCCACTTCCGATACCGGATCCTGTTCCACTTCCTACACCGCTTCCGCTTCCTGTACCATTTCCAGTCCCTGTACCATAATATCCACCATTAGTCGATAAGCCTCCTTTTCCAGAACCTGTCGTTCCACCACCTCCAGAACCGCTTCCACCATTCATAAAGCTACTAATTGCATCTTTTGTTGTGTTAGAAACATCTGGTTTAGCTGGTGTAGCCGCTTTTTTCTCTGTTGCTTCTGTTTTCTTTTCGGTCGTTTTTTTAGCTACATTCTCCAATGGTTTTTCAACAACGGGTTTCGCCTTTTTCGTTTCGTCCTTTTTATTTACAACAACCGTAGTTTCCTCTCCTTTTTCATACGCCAACACCTTATTTTCTTCTACCGGTTCTGCTTTTGCAATTTGTTGTTCTTCCTGTACAACCTCAACAGGTTTAGATGAAGTTGTCAAATGATCTCCAGGCGTTCCCTCTAGCGAGATAGCAACACCATCTCCACCACCTCCGCCTCCACCAAAACTGGTATACGACGTGTGACTATCCATAAATTTGATAAAAAATAAAAGAAGGAAAAACAATAGGGTAATTCCCAAGGTTATAACGATTGACGTTTTTTCCTCTTTTGTATATTTTACATTCATATCAGTTACTCGATGCTATTAATTCATTCATTTGTTCTAACAAATGTACTTATTTTTTTGATTCTACTCTTTTTCTTCACTTCTTTTTAAGAAGTTACCACTCTACTTCCTTTTTCTTCGTCTTTCACAATGGACAAAGACAACGGAATTCGCTCTTGTAATTCATCCACATGGGAAATGATTCCAACGATGCGATTCTCTTTATGCAGGCTGCTCAACGTTTCAAAAACAATATTAACCGATTCTGTATCTTGTGTTCCAAAACCTTCATCAATAAAGAAAAAGTTCTTATTGGATTTAGATAAACTCTGTACACTTTCGGCTAATGCTAAAGCCAAAGATAGGGATACTTGAAAACTTTGTCCCCCCGATAAGGTCTTCACACTACGTGCCTTTCCGTTATTTAAATAATCAATAATTTCAAAATCGTTATTTTCATTCAATTGCAAACTCAACTGATTATTTGTTAAACGATGAAAACGTTGGTTCGCTATATCACAAAGGTTACTCAGGTAAATACTCGATACATAGTTGACAAATCCCGCGCCTTTAAACATATTATCCAATAGATTGATATTTTTCAATCGCTTTTCCACTTGATCAAACTCTTGTAATAGTGCCCCTTTCTCTTTGTACTCTTGTTCCAATCGTTCAATCTCTCCCGCTAGTTTTGCCACCAACGTTGTATGCTCTTTCACTTGTTGTTCTAAGGTCGCTACAACTGTGGTTTGATTTTGAAAACGCACAGGGTCAAAAGCAAGCGATTCTAATTTAGCTGCTAATTGCTTCACTTGGTTGCGCAATACTTCTAACTTTAATATAAACGCTTGAATCATGGTTCTTCTTGCCTGTATGTCTATATTTTTAGCGAGAATTTGTTCTACTGCTGCCACCTCTTCTAAATGAAACGCTTGAAGTAATTGATGGATTTGCCTTTCTATCCCTTCTACTGTTTTGGTCAACTCTTCTATTGCCTGTTGACTGTTCTTCTGTTCCGTTTCCAAAGAAGCTAAAACAGGTGTTACATGTTGTAGTTGTTGTGTCAATGAGCGATAACTTGTTTCTACGCTTGCAATCTCTTCTTCTTTACTTTGAATCTCTTGGGCAATCTTTTCTTTCTCTTGTGCTAGTATTTCGTTGAGGTTCAACAATTGAATTTGCTTCGCTTTGGCTTCAATCTCTGCTTCCATTCTCGCCTGATCTAATTCGATCGCAGCTAATTTCGCCGTATATAAATCTACATTCGCTCGAGTACTTTCTGCCTTTTTTATTCCTTGTTGTTGTTGATTTTCCAACTGTTCAAGTATTCCGTTCACTCGAATTGCTTCTTGTTTGACTTGCTCTAATTGAGCTTTATTGCCTTTTTCAATTTCAGTCCAAACAAAAGTCATTTCCAATTGCTGTAATTGGCTCTGTTTTTCTCCTATTTGTTGGTTGACTTCTTGTTCTTGAACCATCAAAAGATGTCGTTTATCCACCAAGGCTTGTACTTCTCTTTCTCTTTGGTTTAGCTCCAGCGCTTCTTGTCGAAGTTTCTCTTGTTTACGTTCTAATTCGGCAATTAAACTCGATACATCTTCGCTCGTTAAAATTGTAGGATGTTCCAAAGCTCCACATAAAGGACAGGCTTCTCCTTCTTTTAAAGCAGTTGCATAATGCGCCAACTGTTGAGACACACGCAATTGATCCAATTCTTGAGTAAGCAGCATTTGAATTCCTTGACTGAGCTCTCTTTGTTTAGCCAAGTTTATATGCCATTCTTCTTCCGTGGTGAAATCCAGCTTTTCCAAGGCACTACTCAGCTGTTGAATTTCTCCTAGTACTTGTGTCTTTTTGGTTTGTAGTTCTTTGTTATTTTGCTGTACATACGCCCAATCCGTAAACCATTTATCCAAAGCCATCAAACGCATGGCATCCATTCGATTGGCTTTTAAACGTTGTATTTGTTGCTCAATTCCTACAATCGCCTGTTGAATATCTTGTAGTTCTTTTTTGGTTTGCACCACAACTTCATTACCCTTTTTCAAGCGCTCACCTAAGGCTTTTTGAGATTCTTCCGTTAGTTTAATACTTTGAATTAATTGCAATTCTCGGAGTCTTGCCTTTTCTTGCTCAATCGTTGCATATTGTTTTTCAACAGCTACCAATGCTCCAGCGATTTGTGTGTGCTGTGTTTTCTTTTCTTGAAAAACCTTGATTTGCTCTACTAAAACAGCTTGTTTCTCAACTAACTTCGCTTTGTTTTGTTGTTGTTCTTTTAATACGGAGCGAAAGGCCTTATCTACTTGTTCATATTGTTCTAATTCCTTTTGTTGTGCCTGAATTTGAACTTCTTGCGCTTCTAATGTTTCTAATTCTTTTTTACTGATTTCGAACGTTTCGAAATCACTTTTCACTGCTTTCAATTGCTGAAAGAGCTCTTGTTCTTTTTTAAACGTTGCCGTTAGCTCTGTTAATTGTACTTCTTCCGCTTTATGTTGCGTTTTTTTCTCTTCAATCTGTTCTACTGTAAGCAAAGCAAAACGCTGCAGCTGACCTTGTAAATGGTCATAGCGCTGACGAGTTGTACTATATAAAGCTTTGGTCTTTCCCGTTAAATCAAAACGATCCAAACCAAAGATTTCTTGCATCATCTTGGTTCTATCTTTTCCTCCTAATTCAATAAACTCTTTGAATTTTCCTTGCGGAATAATGATGGTGCGTTTGAAGTTTTCATAACTCAATCCAATTACCCCTTCCATATTTAAATCGGGTAGCGGAATCCACTGCTCTTCTTTCCACTGATACAAGACTGCATCTCCTCGTTTTACATCATCAAAACGCTTAGAATTACGTCTGAACTCTCTGTATATACGGTATTTTTCTTCTTTAAAATTCAGAAACTCAAAATCAATACTCATGCGGTCTGATTTTAAGTTCATCATATTATAAGCTCGATTATCACGAGCATTTAATCGTTCACTTTCACCATATAATCCAAATGATATGGCTTCTAAAATAGAAGATTTACCTGATCCTACTTTTCCAAATATCCCGAATAAACCAGCTTGAATTAACTGCGTAAAATCAATGACTTGTTTTTCTTGATAGGAATAAAAACCTTCTAGCGTTAATTTAATGGGTATCATGGTTCTTCTTAATTTATAATTTCATTGAACAAATCCATGATTTCATCATTGGGTTCTTGTCCATTGTTTTTTTGTTTAAAATAATCGGCAAAAAGTCCTTGAATATCTTGCTCTAGGTTGACTTGCTTTCTTTTATTCTCCTCAGATTGATTGGCTAAATTCACAACAGGAATAATGGTAATAATTCCATCGTGTGCTTGGTGAATTCGCTTGATATCATCTGCTTGTAAGAAGGTATCGCTCACTAAGGTTAGCTCGACCAAATGTGTTGGATTTTGTTGCAACCATTCGACTGCTTCATCTACAGCATAACATTTTTTTCTCGTCAATGGACGTCCTTTGACAAGAGGAATTTTCTTATAAGTTGCCGGTTGATTAGGTTCTACCTCAACTAGCATAGTGTATTTTTCTTGTCCTGCTTCGCTAAAACTATAGCACAACGGACTTCCAGCATAGACAACTGGGCGATCAGCTTCACCTATTTGATGGGCTCGATGCAAATGTCCCAAAGCGGTATATTGAATCTGCGTTGGAATACTATCGCTATAAATCAGATCTGCATTTCCAATTTTTAATGGTTTTTCTCCATCAGGTTCCTCCAGTTCTTCTCCTCCTTTTTTCATCATGTACAAATGAGAAATTAAGAGGTTAACACCTGCTGTATCACAGTACTCCGAAGCTAAGGTTTGCCAATTACTCCCCAACACTTCATTTAGAGCCGTTGTCTTATCTGCTACATTCAACGCTTTTTTCAATCGCACCTCATTGGCATAAGGTGTGTGTATGATGCGAATCGGAAAAGGGAGATGTGCTAACTTAAGCTCCACAAAACCTTCTACGGACTGTGTTAATGTAAAAGCATCATTTTCTTCTACGGGTTGAACAACGGTATTGGGCAATCCAACCAAAAGAATTCCACAAGCACGTGCTAAAGGATCTGGTGCATCGATTCGCTCGGGGCTATCGTGATTTCCGGCAATAGCCAAAACAGGACGCTGCCCATTACGCGTTAAACGGCGAAGGGTTTTATAAAATAAATCTTCTGCTTCGATAGGTGGGTTAAACGTATCAAATAAATCACCTGCAATCAAGATAATATCTGCTTCTTGTTCATCTGCTACTTGACAGATTTCATCCAATACTTCTTTTTGTTCTTCGATTCTTGAGAAATTATCCAACCGTTTGCCTAAATGCCAATCTGCCGTATGTAATAGCTTAACTTTCATGCTTCCCTTTTGTTTACTTCTCAAAGATAAAAGTTATATCGGGGAATCGCTAGTGTTTTTAGTTATCAGTTCTGAAGGGAAAATTTGGTTGAGACAAAACATACAATAAAACGGATAAATAACGCTTTCTTAATGTTAAATAGCTAATTTCGTGCAAAAATTAAAACGATGAAAAAGATTGCACCTTTCCTACTTGCCTTGATACTAGTTGTGTCTTGTAAAAATAAAAACGCCCTAGACCCCGTAGCTCTTGCAGTTGCCTATGATGAGATTAATATTGTTTATGACAAGATAAACAGTGCTTTCATGAATAAAGACGGAACCTCTTTATACGACAATTTAGATCAAGAGTCTATTGAATATTATGAAGGAATATTAACTGCTGTTAAAACAAAAAACATAGAAGGAACTTTAGTCGATCAAATGAATATCGCCAATGGTTTGTTATTGCTAAGTGATGAGGATTTACTGACTATGGATACGAAAAAGTTTGTTGAAATCTTATTTTTAAACTCAGCAGTGGATGATAAAAAGATAGAGGTACTTTCTAGTGCTGTACTTTCTAATTTAGAAATTGAAGAAAACACAGCTACAGGAACTATTTTTGGTTTACAACCCGCTCATTTTTTTAAAGAAAAAGGGCAGTGGAAATACAGTTTGCTTGACTCAAGAATATTATCAGAAACGGTACTAAGAGAGGCACAAGAAGCCAACAACATGACAAATAAAGAATTTTTGATTATGCTGTTATCAACAAGTGAATTTACGCAAAATCCCAACATCAAACGCGATTTTACAGAGGTTTTTAACCTGATACAGGAAGAAAGACAAATACTTGGAGATAAAGCCTAACTAAAACATACCGACTCCTGTCAAAACAAAAACCGTTGTCTTAAACAAATTCATATTGTAAGACAACGGTTTTTTTACTTTTGTTTGACTCATCAAACTTATGCTATAGTACGTTGAGTTTGACTAGTCGTCTTCGTATATTTTTATAATTTCTACTTGCTCTCCATTCTCCCATAGGGATTCAATCATCAAGGTTCCGGTTGCATGATACTCTTTGACAATACCCTCTTTTTTTCCCTTAATAAAATTAGCTTCAGTACTTAAATTGCCATTATTATAGTAGTCTTTATACAAACCTTCTTTTACCCCCTCTTCCCAGTTGACTTCTTTTCGTATTTTTCCATTGTCAAAATACCCAATAAAAAAAACTTGTTTCTTTCCCTTTATAAAAAGGCCTTCCTCATAAAGTTGTCCATTTTCAAAAAATACTTGGTGCCATCCATCTTCCTTTCCTTCTTTAAATGGGGTTTCAACAGCTAAATCTCCATTTGGGTGATATTCTCTAAAAACGCCAATTTGCAATCCCTCACTCCAATGGGATTGTTTTCTCACTTGCCCATCTTCATAATAAACAAAAGCTTCCCCCTCTTTCTTTCCGTCGTTAAATTTCACTTCTTCCTCTATTTGTCCATTTTCATGATAGGAGATAAAAAAACGATCGAGTTTTCCTTCTTGCAAATAGGCTTCTTCTTTTAAAAGGCCGTTTTCATCATATCGTTTGACAATCCCCGTATAAGGAGTTTGTTGATTCAGTTCGAAATACACTCCAGCTCTAGACTCGAGTTGATTGAAATTAATTTCTCTTTCTTTACAGCTAAGTAAGAAAAATACGACTGCTACAATAACTAAAATTCTTTTCATACTTGTTTAGGTCAGTTGGCATTTTAGAGTTGATTTCATTGGATTTGTATCTAAAAAAATAGGCTGATGAATCATCAGCCTTCTATTTTTTATGCAAAAAGAATTCATTCACATTAAATTTCACATCCATCAGGACCACAAGCCTTCGCATCTTGATCCCCTTTCATTTCGAATTTAGGTTGGCTTTCTTCGTAAGCTTGTGTTAATGCTTCTGCAAACGTATCAATAGGTTGTGCACCTGAAATACCGTATTTGCGATCTACAACGAAGAATGGCACTCCTGAAATTCCCAACGCTTGTGCTTCTTCAATATCGTTTTTCACTTCTTGCGTTTGCTCGTCACTTTGCAATAAAGCAACTACTTCTTCTTTATTTAAACCAATACTCGTTGCTAAATCTGTCAATACTTCAAGGTCCCCTACATTTTTACCTGCTGTAAAATGGGCGAAAAACAACGCTTCTTCCATTTCATTTCCTTTCCCGTGACTTTGTGCCAAGTGAATCAAGCGATGTGCTCTAAACGTGTTTACTGGAATAGCAATATCTTGTCTGAACTCAATTCCTACTGCAGCCCCCGATTGATCTAAATGATGCATCATCCCTTCGATTTGCTCTTTCGGCATTCCTTTTCTCTTCACTAAATAATCAAGGGTTGATTCTGAAGCCCCTTCTACAGGTAACGTAGGATCCAATTGAAAACTCTTCCACTCTACTTCTATTTTATCTTTAAAAGGCAATTGTGCTAAGGCATTTTCAAAATGTTTCTTTCCTACATAACAAAAAGGACACATCACATCTGACCATATTTCTACTTTCATCTCTATACTTTTTTAAATTAATACAAGGGAATTTTGAAGCGCCCTATTCTTCAAAGATACGATTTAAGTAGGACTTACCCCTACACATTTAACAGATACTAAAGGGTTCTTGCAATCAATTCTCCTATAATAAAAGAATTACCTTACAAATTGCCCTCATTTAATTTAACACAGTCAATTGTTGTTAACATTTTTTTAATAATTTTATCCAACCAAAAATAACTGCAAATTATGAAACACCTGTACCTATTTCTTCTGTTTATTCTAACCGCTATTTTATCCCATGCACAAATAAGAAAACAAGTTCTTTTTATTGGGAATAGCTATACGTATACAGGAGATATCCCCAAATTAATTAAAGACATGGCTGAATCTACAGGAGATATTTTGGACTATCAAGAACACACTCCTGGCGGTTCTACTTTTCAAGATCACATGTACAATGAAGCTGTAACAGCCAAAATCAACAGTAAAGCTTGGGACCATGTAGTTTTACAAGAACAGAGTTTACGCCCTGCTCTGGGAAGTAACTACAGTGCACCTTATGCACTTATACTAAATGACCGCATTAAAAACTCCTCTCCTTGTGCGAAAACTTTGTTTTACATGACTTGGGGGCGCGAGAATGGAGAAGAAAACTTGTGCAACCAAGGGATGGCCCAGATGTGTACCTATGAAATCATGGATGATAAAATCTATGAAACTTATATGGCTATGGCCTTGGAAAATAAAGCAGAAGTTTCTCCAGTAGGACGAGTATGGCGAAAAGTACGTGAACAATATCCAACGTACAAACTGTACAGCAGAGATGAATCACATCCGTCTTTACTAGGTTCTATGGTTGCTGCTTATACCTTTTACACAGTACTCTTTAAAAAAGATCCGACACTACTTACCTACAATACTGGAATAACTGCAGAACAAGCCCGTAATATCAAACGCATTGTAAAAGAGGTTGTCTATGATGATTTTGAAAAATGGTATATTGGTGTACACTACAACAAATCAGGGTTTACCTATGAAATCGTAGATGCTCCAAGTGTGCAGTTCACCAATACGACACCCAATGTACAACAAATTAGCTGGGACTTTGGAGATGATACTACTTCAACAGAACTCAATCCGTTACACCGCTACCAACAATTAGGTGAATTCACTGTAACCTTAACAGTAACCAGCTGTAAAGAAACCTATACGGTAAAAGACAAGGTAAATATTGAAACGTTAAGTACCACTTCTTTTGAAGAGCGAAATTTTGCTGTTTACCCCAATCCAACTAGCGATTATCTCTTTGTTCAACTGGAATCTGAAGCCTCTTTTACTGTTTTTGATCTAGCAGGAAAAAAACAAACGAGTCCCGTAACCCAACAGAATGGATTATATCAAATTGATGTGCATCATTTGCCAAAAGGGACTTATTTGCTGTATATCAAAACCTCGAAAACGCAAGAACAATTTAAATTTATAAGAAAATAATCAAGTTATTTAAGGTGAAAAAATAAATCTTTCAATTATTTTGTCTAGATTTACCCCTGTGTATAAATTAATTATTAATTCACCTTATACATTTTTTATACAACATCTATGTATTACCAACCCATCAACTTTATAGATTAAAAAAAGGAAGCGTATCAGCTTCCTTTTTATATCTATTTTTTTCTTTATTTCACCCAGGTATCTCTTCCGGCAATAATACCAGAAATTAGAAGTGTAGCTGACATGATTAATAAAAATAGCAGCGAATACATCCAGTCTTTGGATAAGTCAAATAATGCGCCAAAAATAGGAGGTCCACAAGCAGCAATTAGATAACCGAAAGATTGTGCCATTCCCGATAATTCTGCCGATTGTACTGTACTTCTAGTGCGTAAGACAAAGAGCAACATCGACAAGCTAAAGGCTAAACCACTCGCTAATCCTATCAGGACACACCACAAGATGATATATTCTGTACGGAAGATTAAAATTCCGCTAATTCCCACCATAAACAACACTCCAACGACAAGTGCTAACAGTTTTTGATTGTTCATTTTACTTGCGATAATCGCTCCAATAAACGTCATGGGTAATTGTGCAAATTGTACATAAGATAAAATCCATCCTGAATCCTCAACCGACATCCCCCAAGTTTGCATTACTTTCGGTAACCAGGCAGCTAAACAGTAAAACAAGAGTGATTGTACTCCCATAAACACCGTAACCGCCCAAGCTAATCCTGATTTATAGAGATTCACTGTTTGCTCTTCAACTGCAAAATTTCCTTTGATTGGATCTACTTTCTTTTTCTTGACTTGTGGAATCCATACAAAAATCGTCACCAAAGAAAGAACCAACCAAATACCGATAGATCCTTTCCATCCCATTGTGGTATACGATCCTAAACTGATACTAAATCCAGCGGCTAAAGCTGCTGTTAGATTCATGGCAACGGAATAAATTCCCATCATACTTCCTACTTTATGAGGAAAATTATTTTTAATAAAGGCTGGCATTAGCACATTTCCTACTGTAATAGCAGTTCCAACTAAAGCAGCACCTAAAAAAAGAGAAACAATATTTCCCAACGGGCGGATAAACAAACCAATGCTCAACAACACTAAAGAAATTAGCAGAACCAATTCCATTCCGTATTTTCGAGAAAACTTAGGAACAATACCCGATAAAAAAGCAAAAGCCATCAAGGGAATAGTAGTTACTAAACCAGCTGTGGTATTAGACAAAGCTAGGGATTTACTTATTTCACCAATAACAGGCCCTACAGAAGTTAGCGGAGCACGAAGATTAGACGCAATAAATATAACCCCTAGCAGCATCAAGATTTCTTTCGTTTTTGAAACTTTCTCGATCTCTTTATCAATTGAATTACTCATATTAATTTTGTGCGTTTGTTTTACAAGAGCAAAATTAAACGGAATTAAATGATTATATTCGCCATATATCATAACTAAAACGACAAGCATGTATGGACCTGAATTAGTCGATCAAATCAAAAAAAACGGATTTGTTTGGCATGCAGAAAACTGGAAACACAACAATGAATTTCATCAGCATCACAAAGCACAGCTTGTTTTTGTTGAGTCGGGTTATCAATACTTGCATACCACAAACAATCAATTCTTGTTACCCCAAAATCACGCTGCTTGGATTCCTTCAGATCTACCCCATAAAACCACGTCCGCTTCGGAGTCTGTTTCGTTGCGAACGCTCTATTTTAATACCGATGGAATGCCTCCTTTTTACGATGATCTGTATTTATTTTCTGTTCCTGCTGTATTGCGCGAGATGATTATGTATACCGAGAAATGGTCGTTGAATATGGAATACCGTCAAAGTGAGCAAACGTTTTTACTGGCTATTTTAGAAGAACTTCCTTCTTTTATACAAGAATCTATCCCTTTGATTACACCAGTACCTAAATCGACTAATTTACTCGCCGTAACGGCTTATATCCATCAAGCCTACGGCAAGCCAATTGCTATTGAAGATTTAGCGGCCAAAGGTTTTGTGAGCATCCGTACCTTAGAACGTCAATTTAAAAAAGAAACTGGTATTAGTTTAGCGAAATACATTCAAATGGTTCGCATGATTAAATCACTAGAACTCCTGAGTGAGGGAAACCTCAACATTGGTGAGATTGCCTTTCGCGTTGGGTATAGTAGTGCCCAATCCTATAGCAATGTTTTTACCAAATTATTAGGTAAACGCCCGAGTGAATATTTTGAATCAGGACTGAAATAAAGCACATAAAAAAAGCCAACTCCGTGGAGTTGGCTTTTTGCGTATGTTTTAGTTTACTGCAGGCAAGAAATTGTATTCTTTTGCGTAGTATAACATTTGCTCTTCAAACGTTTTAGGTTGTTTAATTACGTAATCTGTAACTTCACCTTTATCATTTGTAACAGGCACAATATAAGGATTTACAAATCCTCTATATGGAGCTGAATTATATTTTGCATTGCGCTCTAATACTTCTTTATGAATCGCTTGATCCACTTTCACTCCATAGTTTTCTACTAATTGTTTCGCAGCATTGTAATCTCCTTCAGATTTAATGCGTTGCGTTTCTTTTAGTAATTCACCGAATAAAGCGTGTAGTTTTTCATAATCCGTAATATTGAAATACGTTTTTCCGTCGCGCACCACTTTTTCAATTACATTGTCTTTCTTTCCTTTTTCGAAAACCCATGCACTCACCCATTGGCGGTTTCTCATGTGTGCTTCTTCGATATCAGCTCCTGGCTCTAAACGCACTAATTGCGTCATTAATCCATTGCGGATATACCCATCATAAGCAGCCATTCCCACAGCTTTCCAATCGTCTACTAATCCTATTTCTTGTAATTTAGGGTTGTATAAATAGAATAACCCTACTAAGTCAGCACGTCCTTCTTCTAAAGTAGAAGCATAACTTTTTAGTGTTTCTTTTGGTTGACCAATACCTGGGTTAATTTGCCCTGAAGCATGTCCGATTACTTCGTGTAAAGCCGTATGTAATTTATCAGCTAACTCACCGTATTGTTCTTCTAATTTTACTTCTTCCTCATCATGTGCAAACTCTTTTAGTTTACCTGATCCACCTGCGTGGTTATATGAGTCGATGATATTTCCTAAAGAGATTGATTTAGAACCATGTTCTGCTCTAATCCAATCTGCGTTTGGCAAGTTCACTCCAATTGGCGTAGAAGGTGATGAATCTCCAGATTCTGAAGCTACGATAACCGTTTTATACGTCACTCCAGTCACATTTTTCTTTTTGTGTTCTGGCATTAATGGAGAATTATCCTCAAACCATTGTGCTTCTTTAGATAAAACTTCCATTTTCTTAGACATATCGAAGTCTTTGATTTGCACTACACTTTCATACGAAGCTTTGTGTCCTAATGGATCGTTGTATACTTCAATAAATCCATTGTTATAATCAATATTTCCATCTGTTGCTCCAACCCATGCAACGTTGTAATCGTCCCATGTTTTTAAGTCACCTGTTTGGTAGTATTTGATTAATAATTTTAATGCATCTGCTTGTTTTTGGTTTTCAGCAACCGTTACTGCTTTTTCTAACCAGTAAATGATTTTGTCAATCGCTTGACCGTACATTCCACCGCTTTTCCAAACTTTTTCAACTAGTTTTCCGTTTTCTTTTACAACTTTCGAGTTTAATCCTGTTGAAAGTGGACGTAAAGGATCTGGGCTTTTCATTGCATTGTAAAAAGCTTCTACTTCTGCTTCTGTAATTCCGTCTCCATAGAAGTTAACAGCTGATCCTTCTACTAAGCCTTTAGCTAAGTCTAAGTTTACTTTTTTATTGTCAACATCATTGAATAAAATAGCCACAATACCAGCATCTAAGTTTGTTTTAGTTGCTTCTAACAATGTATTGAAATACGCTTCTGTAAAAGCTGGTTTGATTTTATCATTAGAATAATGGTGGTGAATACCGTTAGAGAACCACACTCTTTTTACATAGACTACAAAGTTTTTCCAGTCTTCTGTTTCTTTATCCCCCGCATAGTTTACATAAATGCTTTCTAGTGCTTGACGGATTGCTAAGTTGTGTTTGTAGTTTTGGTCCCAAATAATATCGCGTCCAGCATATCCTGCTTGACTCAAATAGTACACCAATTCTTTTTCTTTTAATGTCAAATCTTCCCAACCAGGAATTTGATATCTCAATACTTCAATATCAGCAAATTGATCTACACTATATTCAAAATTTTCAACTGCTCCCACCGTTTGTTCTCCTTCTTTCTCTTTGTTTTTTCCACATGATAATGCCATTGCCGAAGCCAATACAATACATGCCATTGTGTTTAATTTCATAATTAATGCTTTAATCGTCTTTCAACAAATATATAAAATATGGTTATACCCTCCGTATTTTATTATCCTCAAAAAAACTAATTCTATTTTTTTCCTTTTATTTTTTTAAATAATCATCAGTAAAATGCGTGTCAGCATTTGGATTATTAAATTTTTCTTGGTTGTAATCTTTGGATTTATTTCGGGGAATAGACAGGGATTGCCAAGCTTCATTTTTGATGAGTTTTCCAATAAATACAATTTGGCCAATATGATAAGGATAATGAGCCAGTTGACGGTATAATGCTTCTCCGACGGTATGATCTTGGTTTCTGATTTTCACCACTGCTTCTACATTTTCTGCAGTAATCGAATCTAGAACGGTAAACAAAATGGTCCAGCTTTTATCCCAATTCGTGATTAACTCATGTCTATTATAAACGCCTGTTGCAAATTCACCATCGCGATCTCTCCATTCTTTTTCCCCATCTTCTGTGAAAAAATTTGTAAAACGGGAGGCTAAATTTCCAGTTATATGACGCATCAACATAGCAATAGAATTACTTTCTTCATTGTATTGCCAATTCAATTCTTCTTGAGAAAGGAGTAATATCGTTTTGTCGGCTAACGTACGATAATACTCAAATTGTTTGCGAATGCCTTGTACTTCTTGTATAGTCATGCTTTATTAGGTTTTGTTCTTTCTAAATGTACTTCATTTTATAAAAATATCCATCGATTTACTCAAAAAAATGACCTCTTTTATACCAACGCCAGTCAGCAATTTAAACGCGATAATCATCCTTTTACTTTTCTTTTTTCCTTACAAATAAAAATTTGGCACAATAGTTGTATTTCTATTAGAAACTTTTTTTCATACTACTTTTGCCCTATACGCCCCCCAAATTTCGTATAGGGCATTTTTTTATGTTTCTTTTCATTCGTGCTATTATATCCGTGGTACAACTAGTCAAAATAAAGAGCAACACGAACGAATAATTTCATTCAGAAATACCGAACTTTGTAAGAAACACCCATTCAAATGATACTACTAGAACTAGAGCGAACATTTTTTCGCCTATTAGACTCAGCAGATAAAGAGGCTTTATTTGAGATTTACTCTGATAAAGATGCCATGCAATATAGAACAACTCCTCCCTTTGAAACGCGAGATGAAATTGATACCTACTTAGAACAAGTCGAACAAGAAAATCTGAGCGGAAAAAAATTTCGTTGTGCCTTTGTACACACCGAAACGAATCAATTAATGGGAACTGCTGTTTATACCCTACTTGATGCAACCTCTGTCGAAATTGGTTTTTCTATTGGTCGAGCGTTTTGGAAAGGAGGATATGGAACAGAAGGAACCTGGGGATTAATCGAGCTTATTAAACAAAGAGAACCGCAGATTCAACGAATCGTAGGGATTGCTCAAACAGCTAATGAAAAATCAGTACGCATGATGGAACGCATGAACTTTACTTTTGTCAAAGAAGAGGGAAATAAGAGTTATTTTGAATTTCTGCTGTAGGAAAAGGATGAGGCGGTGAAATCGGAACGCAGTGCAGATTCATCGAATACGCAAACAAATATAAACCTATGAGATAGATTGGTGAGATTAGCGAGATTAGCGAGACGTTAAGTAACGGATGCGGCCCCTCCTTCGTCGGGGTGACATACTGATCGTGGATTATGGGACGGAGAGTGGGTTAGATGATAAGCAAACCTCACAACCTATTATGGATTCGGAGGATGCGACCCCTCCTTCGTCGGGGTGACATACTGGATGCGGATTACGAGATGATGATGATTGATTCTTCTTTAATCGATAAATCTCACAAAGAGCAAACCTCACAAAGCACAAACCTCTAAACCGTCAATCAAAATAATTGCCCATCCCGATTTATTCCAATAAATTTGCAGCAATTGAATTCAACTATGTCTTTACTCTCCCGTTCCGTACACCCCATATACAACCTGCAATTCATGTTGGTTTGTTTAAGTTCTTTGTTATTTTCTGCTAGTTTTAATATGTTAATCCCTGAATTACCTGATTATTTATCAAGTTTAGGTGGAGCAGAATACAAAGGTTTAATCATTGGATTGTTTACGATTACAGCGGGAATTTCAAGACCTTTCAGCGGAAAATTGACGGATAAAATTGGTCGAGTACCCATTATGGCTATTGGATCCATTGTTTGTTTTGTCTGTAGCTTGCTTTATCCTATTTTGACTACCGTTTCTGGTTTTTTGTTTTTGCGATTACTACACGGTTTTTCAACGGGATTTAAACCCACAGCCACTGCAGCATATGTAGCTGATATCGTTCCAAAAGAACGCTGGGGTGAGGCCTTGGGATTACACGGCATTTGCTTCAGTACAGGTATGGCCATTGGTCCTGCAATTGGAAGTACCATCAAGATTTATACTTCGATGAACTTCTTGTTTTATACTTCTGCTTTATTTGCGCTCTTGTCTATCCTCATCTTACTCAACATGAAGGAGACATTAAAGGTTAAAGAAAAATTTTCTTTTTCACTCTTTAAAATTTCCCGTAAAGATTTATTTGATTTCAATGTTTTACCAGCTGCTTTAGTGACCTTTCTATCCTATATTGCTTATGGGGTAATCCTGACTTTAATTCCAGATTGGACGGGGCACTTAGGATTGGAAAACAAAGGAATCTTCTTTATGATTTTCACGATATCCTCTCTATTGGTACGTTTCTTTGCAGGGAAGGTATCTGATCAATATGGGCGCGTACTCATCATTAATATCGGATTGGTTTTATTGCTTATTTCACTCCTCATCATTGCTTTCTTCCAAACTGTTAATGGTTTGTATTTAGGTGCTTTCATGTATGGTATTGCCTTGGGGATTTTATCTCCAGCTTTAAATGCTTGGACGATTGATTTCAGTACACCTGATCAAAGAGGAAGAGCTGTTTCTACTATGTATATCGCCTTAGAAGCGGGAATTGGTGGTGGTGCCTTTGCTGCAGGTTGGTACTACAAAGATCATCTTGAGCACATTCCAACTATCATGTATATCAGTTCAGCTATTATTATACTGAGTTTATGCTATATGTTTTCTAGAAAATTCAAAACAAACTAAGGGGGGCTTTTTGTGAGGTTTGTTTTTTGCTCTTTGTGAGGTTTGTTTTTTTGTGAGGTTTGTGATTTGATTTAATTTGATTCATTTTGATTCACTCTTAATCAAACAAATTATCTAGTTACTTGGCAAATTGCCATTTGCCACTACGAGATTTTACATCATCGCCTCATCTTCTATCTCACCTCCTCACCCTCTCATCGCCTCACCCTTAACTCATAACCTACAAAAAATACTTCGCTGGTGTTGTACCCGTATGGTTTTTAAAGAACTCAATAAAAGCGCTATCGGAAGAAAATTCCAATTGGTGGCTAACTTCGGATATACTAGTATTTTCTGCGAGGAGTTCTATGGCACGATAAACACGCCATTGCTGACGCCAAGCTTGATAAGTCATATTGGTTTCTCGCTTGAATATACGCGTGATGGTCTTTTCACTCGCTCCTACATACTGTGCAAATTCATGTAAAAAAGGAGGTACTTTTTTTTCTAACATAAAAGACGTCATGAACGATTGCAAACGATAATCCGTAGGAATTTCCAATGCATATGACTCTTCTTTTGCTTCTTCAAATTCATCCCAAAACACACGTAAAATATGTTGTTGTTTTGGTGTCGGTTCACCCTCCCACTCCCACCAACAAATACGTTCAATCACCTCCGCTAATAAAGGAGATACCACTCGTACTTGTAAGTCCATGTGCTCCAGTTTAAGCTTGCGCATATCCAAGTAAATCGAGCGATAGGCGACAACATTGCGAAAAGTAACCCGATGTTCTAGTTCTGCGGGAATAAAAAGCAATTTTTGAGGAGGCAAAATAACTTGGCGATTACGCGTCAATAAGGTCATACAACCACTCGGAGCGTAGAGAATTTGCGCATGTTCTGGATGTTGGTGGAATCCCGAATCATGTTGAACTAAATCCGAAGCTAACCCAATTACTTCTTGGTCAATTTGCAGTAAATTCAGCTGTTGTTCTTTATTCAAATACGCCATTTGTCCGTTTTTTGATATTTTTTGCTTTTATCCTGTTATAAAGATAAGGGAAATTCATCGGAATTTTGCATCAGAAATAATAATAGAAATGAAAACAAAAGTACAATTGAGCTTTATGGTGCTCTTAATGATGTTTCCGCAATTTGTTGAAACCATTTATAGTCCAGCGTTACCCCATATTGCTCAATCTTATCAAGTAACCGATACACAAGCATTGCTTACCATCAGCACTTATTTTATTGCTTTTGCACTAGGTGTAATTTGGTGGGGAATTCAAAGTGATTATATCGGAAGAAGAAAAGCGATGATTTGGGGCTTAACCACCTATATGGTAGCTTCTTTACTCGCTTTACTCGCTCCAACTTTCGAATTGGTATTGGCTGCACGTATTCTCGCTGCCTTTGGTATTGCTGTAGGATCTGTGATTACCCAAACCATGATGCGCGATGTATATACAGGCGTAGAACTGAGCAAGGTATTTTCTATCATGGGTATTGCGTTATCCATCAGTCCGGTTATTGGATTATTATTAGGTGGAATAACCGTTTCTACATTTGGGCATGTTGGCGTTTTTGCTCTCCTTGCTATACTCGCCTTATTTTTGGTTGTCAAAGCTTATTTTCAACTACCAGAAACAAAACAAACCCAAGATAAAATTACGGCTCAAACTGTTATTCAACTCGCTAAACAAATGTACACAGATCTACGTATTTGGCGTTACGCTTTGTTGGTGATGAGTTACAATGTCTTGCTCTTTAGCTACTATTCGTTTGCTCCATTTATCTTTGAGTCTAATGGATACGATGCTTCCGTTTATGGCTATAGTGGTATTGTGTTAGCCTTAGGATCGTTTGCGGGAAGTTACTTTAATAAGGTTTGCATTAGCAAAGGTGTTTCTAGCAATAGGCTTATCCTTGCATCAGCTGTATTAGCATTAGTTAGTGCACTATCTGTTTGCCTCTTACTGCATTCGATGTGGTTTTTACTTCCTGTTTTATTGGTTGTAGCTGCATTTGGTATTGCTATTCCCAACATTTTAAGTCAAGCTTTGATATCCTACAAAACCGCTATTGGATCCGCAGGAGCTTTATTCGGGTTGTTGTACTATATCTTGATTGGTTTAGGGCTATACAGCAGTAGTTTACTTCACCACTTTGGATGGGTATTGGTTTTATTTTCGAGTATTGCCTTTATTCTAGCCTTGACTTTACCCAAACAACGTCAATAGTTATCGTTCGTTTAAAGCTAAACGCGTAACAATAGGAAAGTGATCGGAATTTTTAAAATCACTATAGGTTTTAAAGGACTTCACTTGAATACTTGGGTCAACGAAGACATAATCTATACGCATTGGATAATACGGAAAATCGTAGCTTTTTCCGAATCCACTACCTGCCTCAATGAAGGCATCTTTTAGTTCCCCTTTAATATTGCTATATACATACGAAAAGGCGCTATTGTTCATGTCACCGCAAATTACTTTGCGGTGCGTGGCGTCTTTCATGTGCGACTGAATCAACTCAGACTGCATTTGTTGCTCCTTGAAGGCACTCGCTATGCGTTTGAAAATGCGTTTTGATTTTTCCTCATCTAACTTTTCGTGAATATCAGGACTAATACTCACTGACTGCAAGTGAATACTATAAACGCGAATGGTATCTGCTTGTATTAATACATCCGCAAAAATGACATTGTTATTTGAATTAGGGAGATTAATTTCTCCTTTATCGATAATTCGATGTTTAGAATAAATGGCTTGTCCTGTTTTAATCTTATCTCCGTGAGAAACCACATATTTATAAGGATATTGCTTAAAGTTCAATCCTGCACTTTTGGAATACTCTTGCAAACACAAAATATCAGGGTCTTGTAGATCGACAAATTCCTTAATTTTCTGAGGAACAAATTCATCGGGAATCCACTTAAACAAATTAAACAAACGAACGTTATACGTCATTAATACAATATCTTCTGGTTCCGTAGCTTCTTCTTTTCCTGTTATTTTATAAAACTTCGTAATAAAAGTAAAGCCGAGTAATAGAATTACCACAGATAATGCCACCTGTTTTTTTACTTGAATGGCCCAATACAGTAAGAAGAAGAAATTCAGCAATAAAAGAGAAGGGAGAATCAGCGTAAAAACAGATAACAATGGAAACAACTTGGGTGCTAAAAAAGGCAATACATAGCCCAATAATGTTCCGATTGCAACTAGAACATTAAAGAAAAATATAACTTTATTAAACCAAGATAGTTTCTTCATACTTATTTATTTCCTTGACGAAAAAGAAAATCCTTTTCTTCTTTACTCAAACTTTCATATCCCGACCTACTGATCTTATCCAAAATGGCATCAATTTCCTTTTGTGAGGTCTCTTCCTTAGTAACGTTTTTCTCTACTGTTTTATTGACATAAACCTTCTTAAACGTCGATTTATTTTTTGCTGTTCGCTTCCTTGGTTTAGCTAGATCTGTTCCTCTTTTCAGCAAGAAGATATATCCAAAGCCGACTAAGGCACCACCAAGATGGGCTAAATGCCCTCCAACATTGCTAGAAGACAGTTGAAACAAATCAATAAGGATAATAAACCCCGCTATATAAATCATTTTTATACGCCCTAGCAACGCTAAACGCACTTCCATCTGCGGAGCAAAACTAGCCACTGCAATAAGTGGAGCCATAACCGCAGCAGAGGCTCCAACCAAGCCAGAACCCATAGCGAAGAAAAGAGCACTAATGTAGTATAAAATACTTCCTCCTAACGCTCCTGCTAGGTAAACAAATAAAAATTGTCTAGTGGTAAAAAACGTAAAGAATAGATTACTGACAAAAAACAGCATAATCATATTCAAGAGTAGATGCCAAATCGTAGCATGTACAAAAGAATAGGAAATAAACGTCCAAAAGCGCCCCAATGATGCAACTCCCTCCGCTACAAAAGCGACATACGGAAACACACTGTGGTACACACTTGAAGAAACAACAGAGAGTCCGTATAACAAAATAAAGACAACAATATTGAGGATAATCAGTAGTTGTACCTTATCCCCTAATTTGATGTTTCGTTTTAAATCCTCAAATCCTTTCATGTTACAAATCCCAACGGTTTTGTTTAAACTGGTTTTGTTTCCAATACCTCACCAATAAGAAGCCTGTTAAAGCACCTCCTACGTGAGCGAAGTGTGCAATTCCTGTTCCACCACCAAAAATACTGAATCCACCTGTTAATCCACCGATTAAGTCAATCGCTAAGATTCCAGGTACAAAGTATTTCGCTTTGATTGGTACGGGAATAAACATCATCATCAATTCTGCATTAGGGAACATATAAGCAAAGGCTACTAAGAATCCATACACTGCTCCAGAAGCTCCTACTACAGGAGTATTAAAGGCAGAAATCATTGCGCCAAAATCAGCCGAACTAAGGTGAGATTCCCAGCGTCTATCATACATACCGCTTTTCAATAGGTTATAGACTTCAGATTCTGGGAAACCTGCTGCAACCAATTGACTAACGCCATTTGATACGGAATAATAATTCACTCCCATGTGTAGCAAAGCGGCACCTAGTCCTGAAATCAGAAACAAGACATATAGTCTTTTCGTTCCAAAAATCATTTCTAAGGTTGATCCAAATGAGAATAACGCGAACATATTGAAAAAGATGTGCATGATTCCACCATGCATAAACATATACGTCAGCGGTTGCCAAACTTGAAACTTGGCATTGTCAAAATAATACATCGCTAAATAATCATAGGTAGCAGGAACGAACATGCTCCCTATAAAAAATAGGATATTTATAATCAATAACTGTTTTACTCCTTCTGATATTCTCATTACAGTATAAATTTTCGTTCAATATCTTCTACTTTCATGGTAATAAAAGTAGGTTTCATAAATGGTGAGATGTTGGGCTCTTTACAACCAAATAAAGAATTCACAATATCTTCTTGTTCTGTTTCATTTAAAATTGTCCCTGATTTTACAGCCAAACTTTGTGCCAATGTTTTAGCAATGCGTTCCGTTTGAATGTAGTTTGTTTCAGGAATTCCTTCTTGGAAGCTCATAATCAAATCGTCTAACACAATTTGCGCTTCACTTTCGGCTACATTTACAGGTAATCCAGATAAAATTACATGATCCTCTCCCATATCTTCAAAATCAAAGCCCATTTGTTTTAGTGAATGTCGAATTTCTTTCAACAAGACCACTTCATATGGAGCATAATATAGCGTTAAGGGAAAGAGTAGCTGTTGAGAAACGGCATTGGATTTAGCAATATTTCCGATGAATTTCTCATAGAGGATTCGCTGGTGTGCGCGTCCTTGATTGATGACCACCATTCCAGATTTAATCGGGCTAACAATATATTTTCGTTGAATCTGAAACGTACGAGAAGCCAAGGTAGTTTCTGTACTTTCGTCAAACAAACTTCCCGTTACCTCTTCCTCTTCGAATGTCAAGCCACTAATATCAATATCACTTCCTTTGCCCTTCAGTCCCTCAAAAACTTCTTGCCAAGCCCCTACTTCTGTTGCAGAAGACTTTTTAATTTCTGTTTTATTGGATTTGCTAGCAAAGAAAACAGCTTCATCTGCTTTTCTTCCTTCTTGCTTAAACGAAGAAAAGTCAATCGTTGATTTAGCCGTGGTCAATTTACTTTCAAATACCTCAGCTTCCTCCTCTTCATCTGGCGCTATCGGTTCTTCAGGTTCTTCCTCTTTTCGCAAAAAAGAACTTTCTTCAAAGGGATTGAATCCCCTTGCTACAAAATCCGAAGGTAAACCATTCGTTGTATTTACTGGTGTTTGTTTAAAAGGATTAAAAATCTCCTCTTCAGGATTTAGCAATTCATTGCTAAACGGATTATAATGTGTGTCGATTTCGATTAAAGGTGTTTCTGCTTCTCTGTCTTTAAATTCATAAGGAACATCTAATCCTTCATCTCGATGAAAATCGAGCACAGGCGCTACGTTAAACTGTCCTAAGCTGTGTTTAATTGCGGAGCGCAAAATACTATAAAGCGCTTGTTCATCATCAAACTTAATTTCTGTTTTTGTTGGATGGATGTTGATATCAATCGAATCTGGCGGTACAGACAAATAAATAAAATAAGTCGGTTGTGTACCATCCTTCAGCAATCCTTCATAAGCAGCTAAAACAGAATGATGCAAATAACCACTTCGAATAAAGCGATCATTGACAAAAAAGAATTGTTCTCCACGGCTTTTTTTAGCAAACTCTGGTTTCCCTATGAATCCGCGGATGGTTACAATTTCCGTAATTTCTTCAATTGGAACTAACTTTTCGTTGGTTCTTGTTCCGAATACGTTAACGATGCGCTGACGCAAGTTTGAACTCGGTAAGTTGAATACTTCACTGCCATTGTGAATCATGGTAAAACTAATACCTGGATGTACCAAGGTAATGCGTTCAAATTCATCCACAATATTGCGCAATTCAACATTATCTGACTTTAAGAAATTTCTACGAGCAGGAATATTAAAGAAAAGATTTTTTACTGAAAACACAGTTCCTGGAGGTGTTACTGCCACTTCTTGTGACATTACTTTCGATCCTTCAATCACGAGGTGCGTTCCCAATTCGCTATTGTGCAAACACGTTTTTAGATCAACGTGTGCAATAGCAGCGATTGACGCTAAGGCTTCTCCTCTAAATCCTTTTGTATTTAAGGCGAATAAATCTTCTGCTTTGGATATTTTAGATGTAGCATGGCGTTCAAAAGCCATTCTAGCATCTGTTTCATTCATTCCCTTTCCATTATCAATTACCTGGATCAACGTTTTTCCTGCTTCTTTTAGCACCAACTTGATTTCCGTTGCCTCAGCATCCACCGCATTTTCTATCAATTCCTTCACAACAGAAGCTGGTCGTTGCACCACTTCTCCTGCGGCAATTTGATTGGCTACGTGATCTGGTAATAATCGAATAATATTAGACATTTAAAAAAGGAAGTTTTTTTGATTAAAACGTTGAACTCTATCCATACAAATTTAATTAAATAAATAGGGGAATTACTTCCTTAACTATTTTTTCACTTTTCAATTTCGTATGATAAAAAAAAGCCTGCTTTTACACAGGCTTATCTTTTTTCTTTTATAGATTATTTAAAGCAATCATTTTCAAGGCAGTGACCGCGGCCTCAACCCCTTTATTCCCCATATCACCACCACTTCGAGCGAGTGACTGTTCTATTGTGTTATCTGTAAGTACACAAAAAATGACAGGAATATCTGCTATTAAATTTAAATCTTTAATTCCGTGTGTAACACCTTCACAAACAAATTCAAAGTGCATGGTTTCTCCTTTGATTACACAGCCAATTACAATAACTGCATCTAAGTCTTCAAAGCGTTCAATCATTCGTTTTGCACCGAAAACTAATTCAAAGCTTCCTGGTACATCCCAACGGATTAACCCTTCTTCTTGTAAACCACAATCTAAAAGTGTTCTTTTGGCACCGTCAAATAATCCTTCTGTAATCGTATCATTCCAATTTGAAACGACGATTCCCACTTTCATATTTGTTGCCGAAGGTAATGTTGTTTTATCGTAAGCCGATAAGTTTTTATTCGCTGTTGCCATATTATTGAGCAAGACCGATTAAAGACTCTACTAACGTTGCTTCTGCAGCCGTTGAATAGTTATTCTTAACCTCGTTAAACATTTTTAAAGCTTCTGCTTTTTTTCCATCTTCTAAAGCTGCAAGTCCAGCTTTATATAAGAATCTAGGTGTAGTGAAGCTATTTTTATTGTGATCAGCTGCTTTTTTATAGTACTCAAATGCATCTGCATGTTGTCCTAATTCAGAGAAAGCATCTCCAATAGCACCCAATGCTGAAGCACCAATAACCGCTTCTGATCCTAATTTATATTGTTCTAATTGCTCAATTGCTTTTTTATAGTCTCCTTGATTTAGGTAAGTTGTTCCTGCATAATAATGTGCTAAATTAGCAGATGCAGTACCTTTATAGTTATCGATAATACCTAAAAATCCTAATTTACCTTCTCCACCATTCAAGGCTAAGTTCAATAAATTTTGTCTTTCAGCCTCGTTAGTAAAAGCGTCATTGTAGTAAGATTGTGCCTGAAACATCTCATTCGCTGCTTCTTCGTTTTTAGGCTCAACTACAAACTTATTATATCCAACATAACCAATAGTCACTAAAGCAATGGCTCCAACGATACCAAAAATTGCTTTTTGATTTCTCGCTACCCAACCTTCCATTTTATTTGCTCCTTGATCTAAGGAATTAAATACCTCTGCCGTAGTACTCTTAGAAGTATCAACTGAACCATACTGATCAAATTCGTTATCTACCGTTTCGTCTTCCGGTTTTGGAGCTTTATAACCTCTTTTATTATAAGTTGCCATGTATAAAAAGTTTAATGAAAGGCAAAAATATGATTTTTATTGTAATATAAAAGTGCTTACTATTAATATTTTTGATAATTTGCAACCAAATTAGATAATACTATCACTCACTCGTTAAAAACACCTATATTCTCGTGTATTTAAAAAAAATAGATCTTCTCAATTTCAAAAATATTGAAGATAAATCTTTTGAATTTAACGCTAAAATCAACTGTTTTATTGGATTAAATGGCGTTGGTAAAACCAATATATTAGATGCAATCTATTATATTGCCTATGGCCGTAGTTATTTTAATCCTATTGCTGTTCAGAATATCAAACATGGGGCTGATTTCTTTGTTATCGATGGTCTGTTTGAAAAAAATGAACAAAGTGAACACATTTTATGTAGCTTAAAAAAAGGGCAAAAAAAAATACTCAAACGCAACAATAAAAATTACGAGCGTTTTTCAGATCACTTTGGTTTTATTCCACTCGTGATTATCTCTCCTTCCGATAGTGATTTGATTATTGAAGGAAGTGAAACGAGACGCAAATTTTTAGATAGTGTTATTTCTCAGATGAACAGCAATTATTTGCAATTGCTTATTCAACATCAAAAATTGATTACACAACGCAATGCTTTATTAAAAAGTTTTGTCAGCAACAATTACTTTGATCGAGATACACTGGAGATTTACAACGAGCAAATTGAAACGATTGCCCAACCGATTTACGAAACGCGTCGTGATTTTTTGCATGAGTTTATTCCTATTTTTAATCAATACCATCAATTGATTACAGGAAACAAAGATGATGTACATTTACTATATGAATCACAATTAGAACATCATAGCATGCGAGAACTTTTTGATCAAAACATTCAAAAAGATCGTGCGTTGCAATATACATCCGTAGGGATACACAAAGATGATCTCGTTTTTTTACTCAAGGGAAGTCCAATTAAAAAGTTCGGTTCGCAAGGACAACAGAAATCTTTTTTAATTGCCCTGAAACTTGCTCAATTTGATTTTTTAAAGAAACAGCATAACATACCGCCTATTTTGCTATTTGACGATATCTTTGACAAATTAGATGAACTACGAGTACGTCAAATTTTAGAGCTGGTTAACTTAGATACTTTTGGGCAAATGTTTATTACAGATACCCATTTGGATCGAACGGAATCACTCTTAAATTCGATTAATCAAGATTTCAAAATCTTTACCATAGAATAACAAACTGCTTTCAATTCATACGCTATGATTCAAGAAAATATTTCTTTAAAACCTTACAATACCTTTGGCATTGATGTTCAAGCGAAACGCTTTACACAAGTCAATTCGATTACCGAACTGAAACACCTGATTCAATCCTTTCCTCAAGAGCCCTATTTTGTGTTAAGTGGAGGAAGCAATATGTTATTGACGCATGATGTTGAACAACTGGTAATCAAGTTAAATATCAAAGGGATTGAAGTTATAAAGGAAGAGGAAGATTTTGTTTGGGTAGAAGCTCAGGCGAGTGAAGTATGGCATGATTTTGTGCAATGGACGCTTGCAAGAGATTATGGAGGATTAGAAAATCTATCTTTAATTCCTGGGCATGTCGGCACAACACCTGTTCAAAACATTGGTGCTTATGGCGTTGAGATTAAAGATACCATGGTAAGCTGCAAAGCTTTACACATTCAAACCTTGGAAATTGAAGAATTCACCAATGCTGATTGTCAATTTGACTATAGAGAAAGTATCTTCAAAAAAGCGGCGAAAGATCAATACATTATCCTATCTGTGGTTTATCGATTAAGCAAGAAAAATCACGTTTTACACACCAATTACGGTGCAATTAAGGGAGAGTTAGAGCAAATGGGCATCACATCTCCAACAATTCAAGACATTAGTCAAGCTGTCATTGCTATTCGCAGTAGTAAATTACCTAATCCAGCAGAATTAGGCAATAGCGGTAGTTTTTTCAAAAACCCGATTGTATCCAAAGCGTTATTTGATATTCTAGTAAAAAAGTATCCAACCCTGCCTTCGTATGTTATTGACGAGGATCACATTAAAATCCCAGCAGGTTGGTTAATTGAAACAAGCGGATACAAAGGCTATCGAATTGGCGATGCTGGTGTACATAGTAAACAAGCTTTAGTTTTAGTTAACTATGGTCATGCACAAGGCATCGAGTTAAAAAAATTATCCGAAACCATTCAGCATGAGGTTTTTAAGATTTTTAATATTCACCTAGAAGCTGAAGTGAATATCTTTTAGATATATTGCACAAAAAAGCGATTATTGATACCTTTGCCTCTTGCTTAATATAGTTCATACACCATGCTAACCATCTTATTTTACATACTGATTGGTATTCTATTATTTCACGCGCTTTATTATGTTGTTTTATACAGCAATATCGCCTTTAATAGCTCATTAAAGAGCAAAGCCAACGAACAGCAACTGCCTGTTTCGGTGGTGGTGTATATCAAAGATAATGAGGCCGAACTACCTCAGTTCCTTGAAGCCATGCTTTTACAGGAGTATTCATCGTATGAACTTATCCTTGTAAACAATGCTTCCGAAGATGAGAGTTTACCTATTTTAGAACAATTTGTTGCCCAACATCGTTTTGCTAAATTGGTCAATGTAGAGAATAATGAAGCCTTTTGGGGAAATAAGAAATACGCTTTAACGTTAGGAATTAAGACCACGTCTTATGACTATCTTTTATTCACAGAACCGAAAGCGCTTCCGGATTCACCGCATTGGATTGCCAGCATGACAGCCCTTTTCACAACGAAAAAACAAGTTGTTATTGCCCATACCTCACTGGCGAAAAAGAAAAAAAGCCTCAGCAATAAATACGAAAGATTCCAATTGTTTCTTCATACCCTTCACAACTTCATTTGGACAGAATTAGGCAAACCGTTATACGGTAATAGCTTGAATCAAGCCTACAAGAAAACGCTATTCTATCAAGTGAATGGTTTCATCAAAGAGATGAAAATCAGTCAAGGGGAAGAGCAAGAGTTTATTAGACAGATTGGAACAAAATCAAATACAGCGATTACCCTTGCCCCTGAAAGTATGAATACCTTACACCAACAGGCTTCTTGGAAATCTGCTTTTCAACTGCAACGAAAAAACGACTTACTTTTTAAGCGAATCGGGCTTTTCAATCAGCTAAAATTGAGATTCTACCATTTTAGTGTTTTGGTATTTTATATTCTATTGACTTTCCTACTCCTCCATTTATATCAGTGGGAAATTGTAGTGGGGGTATTTGTTTTCCGATATTTTATCAGTATCTTCTACTTTGCAAAACTTTTGAAGAATTTCAATGAAAAAGACTTGGTGTGGTTCATTCCGTTTTTTGAGTTTACTCACATACTATCGGGTCATTATTTTGCGTTTAAACACTTTATCACACGTAAGAAAATTTGAAAACAAGCGCAACAAGTCACACAATAGAAGCTGCTAAAAAAGGAGATCAAACTGCTTTTACTTCGCTATTAAATCAATATTGGTCGGAAGTGTACCATTTCATCCTCAAACAGACCGGAAATGAAACGGATGCTGAAGATATTACCATTGAAACTTTCTCGAAAGCCTTTAGTAGCATTGAGTCCTATGACAATAAATTTGCTTTTAATACGTGGTTATTAACGATTGCGAAAAATACGCATATCGACTTAATTCGCAAAAGAAGAAACCTACATTTCGTGGACATTACGGATGAGGAACAACAATACAACAATATTATTGATGACTCTGAAACCATTGAAGATGAATTAATTCGCGAACAGAATTTAGAAATTTTCAAAAACTATATTCGTCTTTTAAAACCTCATTACCAAGAAGTTATTGAGTTGAGGTTTTTCCAAGAACTTTCCTATAATGAAATCGCCAGTATTCTCAACGAACCGCTGAATAATGTAAAAATCAAAATTATGCGTGCGAAAAAGTTATTGGCTGAAATTATCCTGAAACAAATCGATCAAAACTTTTCGATTTAAGTGCTTTTTTGAGAAGGCGCTTTTTTGCTTTTTTGCTTCTTTGCTTTTTCGAGAAATTCGCTTTTTTATGTGAAGTTTTTTTGCAATCCTATCTATCCACACCTTACTATACACACAGTATGTCATACTGACGAAGGAAGTATCGCATCGGTTATTCAAACAAAAAGCAAACACACACAAAAGCAAAAAAAGCCTTTCCTAAAAAAAGCCTTTCCCAAAACCTGATAAATATCAACATAGAAGACAAAAATGTCCTTTATATTTGATAGACTAAAATGAACTAACAAAGTGATGATTATGGATACAAAATCACGGAATTTAAAAAGAGGACTTGGAGCGATTGTATTGACTTTAGGTCTACTAGGTTTGGGAGGATGCTCTCAAAAGGAATCAAAGAACATTGTTATGGATGCTGATTGGGCAGAACGCTTAGTTGCACATGGAGAAAGAGAGGCTGAATTAACTGCTCCTCCTCTTGTACCTAAACCCGTAGGAAAAAGAGCGGCGACTAAACTAAATGTCAATTTAGAAATTCTGGAACAAGAAGGTGAAATGGTCGATGGCGTAAAATACATGTATTGGACGTTTGGCGGTACAGTACCGGGTAGTTTTATCCGTACCCGTGTGGGAGATGAAGTTGAATTTACACTTAAAAATCACCCAGACAACAAACTACCGCACAACATCGATTTACATGCAGTAACAGGTCCTGGTGGTGGGGCAGCTTCTTCTTTGGTAGCTCCTGGGCACGAGGTAACATTTTCATTTAAAACACTCCATCCTGGTCTTTATGTTTATCATTGCGCGACAGCTCCAGTAGGTATGCATATTGCCAATGGAATGTATGGACTTATCCTCGTAGAACCGGAAGGTGGTCTTGCTCCAGTTGATAGAGAATACTACATCATGCAAGGGGATTTTTACACCAAAGGTAATTATGGAGAAAAAGGACTTCAGCCTTTTGATATGAATAAAGCTGTCAAAGAACAACCTGATTATGTTGTATTCAATGGCCATGTTAATGGATTGGTTAATGACAACGCCATCACAGCTAAAGTAGGTGAAACTGTACGTTTGTTTGTCGGAAATGGTGGTCCTAACTTAGTTAGTTCTTTCCACGTCATTGGAGAGATTTTTGATCGCGTACATGTAGAAGGTGGGGATTTAATTAATGAAAATGTACAGACCACCCTTATTCCAGCAGGAGGTGCTGCCATCGTAGAGTTTAAGGTGAATACTCCAGGTACTTTTGTCTTAGTCGATCACTCCATCTTTAGAGCCTTTAACAAAGGGGCCTTGGGGATGCTAAAAGTTGAAGGAGACGAAAACGAAAAAGTTTTTGCTGGTAAGATCAAAGAAGGTATATATTTACCTGAAGGAGGAACGATCCAAACCATGCCAGCTGATACAAATAAGAAAGCCCCGATTGAAAATAAAACACTGGCGCAACAAATGACAGATGGAAAAAACGTATTTACAAGAACGTGTTTTGCTTGTCACCAATCAGAAGGTCAAGGAATTGAAGGAATCTTCCCTCCTCTTGCTAAATCTGATTACTTAAATGCAGATGTCAGCCGAGCGATAAAAACAGTGATTAACGGTTTAGAAGGAGAAATTACAGTAAATAAAATTAAATACAACTCCATCATGACGAGTCAAAATCTAAGTGATCAAGAAATCGCGGATGTATTGACTTATGTGTACAATAGTTGGGGAAATAATAAAACGGTTGTAACCCCTCAAATGGTTCAAAAAAATAGATAATATGATGATTTCTCATCCCCTTCATTTTTTACTTTGTTTGTTGAGCATCTTGTCCGTCCAATTGGCAGATGCTCAACAAGCAACACCGATGCAAACCATTCGCAGCGGTGTGTTTGTTCCACTCTATGGCAGTACGGAAGAAGGCAATGTACGGGTTGGTTCTTTTCAATTGGATCAATTTGCGGTGACAAATGCACAGTATTTGGCTTTCTTAAAGCAGCATCCTACTTATCAACGCTCCCAAATCAAAGCCTTATTTGCTTCAAAGAGTTATTTATCACATTGGAAGGGCGATTTGGATTTTGGGGACTTAAACCCGCAAGCCCCTGTAACGAATATCTCTTGGTTTGCAGCTAAAAAATACTGTGAATGCCAAGGAAAACGACTTCCAACTTTGGATGAATGGGAATATGTAGCTATGGCGGATGCACAACAGCTCGATGCGCGAGAAAAAGAAGCCTATAACCAATATATCTTAGCGTGGTATGAAACGCCAAAAACCTACCTCAACCCGGTTGGAAGTACACAAAAAAACTACTGGGGCGTTTACGATATGCACGGTTTAATTTGGGAATGGGTATTTGATTACAACTCTATTTTCTTATCTGGAGAAAGTCGAAAAGACAAAGGCAATGACGAGAATCTATTTTGTGGTAGTGCCTCTATCAATGCTTCGGATTTAATGGATTATGCGGCCTTTATGCGCTATGGTTTTAGAGGAAGCTTACGAGCTAATTTTACGACTAAAAACTTAGGTTTTAGATGTGCGAAAGACCTTTAAAAAATATACTTATGAAAAAGTTTTCCCTCTTTTTACTTACTTGTATCACGGTATTGTTTTACAACTGTAAAAAAACAAACACAGCGGAACAGGATTCGGCTACTATGACAACAACAAATACCACAACCGAGGAGATCTCTGATTTATCGATTTACAATCTTCCCTCTACCTGGACCACTCAGGAAGGGAAAACGATTGAACTCAAAGAACTTCAAGGAAATGTCTTGGTTATGGTGATGATTTACACCTCTTGCAAAGCCGCTTGTCCTCGATTGGTAGCAGATATGCGACATATTGAAGACAAAGTGACTGGCAAAAACAAAGAGAAAGTAAAATATGTTTTGGTGAGTATTGACCCCGAAGTGGACACGCCAGAGCGATTAAAGGCTTTTGCCAAAGAGAATAAAATGGACGGCAATCAATGGCTTTTCCTGCGTTCTTCAGAAGATAATACCCGAGAATTTGCAGCTACATTAGCGGTCAACTACAAGAAAATATCACCTATTGATTTTTCTCATTCTAATATTATCAGTGTATTTAATACAAAAGGCGAACTCGATTATCAACAAGAAGGTCTTGGTATTGATTATGAACCGACGATTAAAGAAATTGAAAAGCAAATTGCTTTAATTCCATAAGATGTTAATTATTAATTCGAGAATATACTGCTCTACATTGCTACTGATATAGCAAGAGCAGTATTTCTATTGTAACTTGTTTTTCCTAAAGACCAACAAAATAAAAATCAAGCTTATTCCTGCAAATCCAAGCATAACTAAGGGTACATAATGCAACCCATAATTTGCTATCACTTTTCCTCCTACAAAAGTTCCCAGCGCAATACCAAGATTTCCCAAAGAAGTAGCAAGGCTACTCCCTAATTCAAAAGGGATTGCCGTTGTACGTTGTAAAAAAGCAGTAACCTGAAGAAAAACAGGCGTATAGAACAAACTCCAAATAACGACTAAACCAGTTGTAAGCAATAGATTACTCCCTGATGCATAAAGCAATACAGCTATACAAGCAGCACCTAGTACATAAAAGGCATTACTAAAAACAACACCTTTGGTTAGCATTTTACCGCCCAAGTACATGGCTACTACTCCCACTACACCGAAAAGTAAAATCATACTACTTACCTCTACTCCCGACATTCCTTTTTCTTTGTTGAGGTAATCAGCAAAATAACTATATACACTAAACCACATTGCAATAATAAATAAGTTTACAAGGGCACTACGCAGAAAGGAAGCTTGTTTCAAAACGCTTAATGTTCCGACAGTAATCTTGTTATCCTCTCCAGCAACAGCAGGTAATACGAAATAGATGGCAACAAATGCAAGGGTACTGATTATCGTTTGGATCGTAAAAATGGCTTGTAACCCCACTACATTTGTCCAATAGGTCGCTAAAGGTATTGTCGTAAAAGAGGCAATGGTGATTCCACTAAAAACGATACTCATTCGATTACTTGCTTCTTCTTTTGGACTAGTATTTACCGCTACAGCTAATGCATTGGCTATGTATACTGGCTGAAGCAAAGCAGGAATCATCCGCAATAGCATTAAAATTCCAAAAGAAGGTAGAAAAATAGAAAAGAAACTAGTACCGGCAAATAGTGCTATAGCGAACAGCATTATTTTCTTTTTATCCATACGAGCGGTAAGAATAGTCATAAAAGGCCCAAACAAGGCGATAACTAAAGCAAAACCACTCAATAACCAACTCGCTTGATCAATTGAGATTTGATAATGAGATGCAATTTGCGGTAATACACCAATTACACCAAATTCAGTTGTAATAATGCTCCATAAACCTAGAGCACCTACATAAGCATATTTTTTCATAAAAATAATCGTTATACTTTTGTACAGACAACGCAATTCATCCGTAGTTGCCTTGTATTGATTTTGGACAAAAATAAAACGAGAAGGATTCGGAAACTAGTCCGTCCTCTAATGTGAGTAACTAACAATTTTGTAAGTCATGGCAAAGAGAAAAGAAAATTCAACCAATAGTATCAATCGAGATTTCATCACCACGAATTGTGATGCGATCTATACGATTTGTAAAATAGGCGGACGTTGGAAAATGATGATTTTATTCACACTAGCGGAATATGAAGTATTGCGCTTTAGCGAATTAAAAGAAAAAGTTCACGGGATCACGGATCGCATGCTTACGCTTCAATTAAAAGAATTAGAAACGGATCAACTCATTCATCGACAAGTATTTGCTGAAGTCCCACCGCGTGTAGAATACACCTTGACTTCTATTGCACAAGATTTACTTCCGATATGGCCAGCTTTAGAACAATGGGGCGCAAAGCATCGAGCGTTTCAAGAAGAAACAAAATAAGTGATTATGCAATCCCACCGTATCGCACAAAACTCCCCAAGATTAACATAGCTAAACTAATCAGGGTTACCGTAATCATATGAAAGGCCATTAGCGGCAATTTTTTAATATCCGTTTTCAAACGAGGCAATACGTAAAACTGGGCGCTTAATGCAAGTATAACAATACCAATTAACAGGCTTAATTTAAGTGATATAACGCGTTCAATTGGGGTTTCAAAAGCAAACCAATTTGCTATTTTTACATTGTAAAGGTACGCCATACGCACACCTGTAATCAACATCACCAATAAGGCAGGCATACCTATCCATTCATATCTACTTTCAAAAGCAAATAGTTTCTCCACGGCTTGTTCCTTCCAAACTTGAGGTAATATAATAACACACAACAAAATATGTCCACCTACCCAAATGGTAGCGCCGAGCAAATGGAGAATTAATAAAAGATGGATTTCACTCATAATGTATGCTTTACAACTAAACTGTTCCTACTAAAATAAGGAGAATATTTTATTTTTAAAACAAGAAGTGCCTCGTTTTAGGGAGACACTTCTGCTGCCATTTCATTTATTTGTTAGTTCATTTTATGTTCTAATACAATTGCACTAGGAAACAGAATATTATTTTCTAAATGAATGTGTTTGTGTAAGTCTTCTTCAAACTCTTTCAACATGGCATACGTTACCTTGTAAGTATTACAAGCATCTGCTGGAGGAGTATAGTTATCGGACAAAGCTGCAATTTTTCGGAATCGTTCGCCTTCCCCATCGTGTTCATGCATCATCATCGCTACTGGATTCTCAACAGTCCCAAAATGAGGAGCTTCAATCGGTTGTCCCGTAATCGTTGCTGATACCATTTTGCGCACAAAAGGAAATAATACCAATTCTTCTTTTTTCAAATGTTGACTTAGCTCTTGTGCACAGCCAATAAACAACTCATTGATTTCATAAAGTTCTGGATGTCTCTCTCCGTGAACTTTGCTTAGCTTATTTAAAAACTGTAAGAGCACAGGAATCTTTTCTTCTACATAACGGTGATGTGTTTTTTCAATGTAATCCGCTAATAAATCTAACGGCCAATGTCTAAAATCAATATTATTTTCCGCTTGTTGACTTAATAGACGTTCTAATTCACCCATCAATTCTTCCGCATCTACTGCTTTTTTCTCACATACTTCATCTAGAGTACGTCCACCTTTACAGCAAAAATCAATTCCATATTTATTGAAGATTGCTGCTGTTCTAAAATCTTCTGCTACAAATGAGCCTATTGTTCTATTTTTCATGCTTGCTTTTTTTTAATGTTAATTTAAATATGAATAGGACGATTGCAAAAATCCCTATAGTGAATATTACATCTCCAATTGTTCTTAACCATTTTAAGGTATTCATCGCAGGTAATTGCATTAACTCACTTGAACGTGCATACCACATGCCGTGTTGAATACTTTCGATTGCCTGCCATATACCGATAGGCAACAGACTTAATAACGCCATGAGTAATAAACCTAAATTCAGTCCCCAAAAGCCTATTTTCAATAATTTATCATTCCATTGTACTTCTCTGTACATACTGCGTAAGACAAATAACATCAATCCGATTCCCAACATACCATACACGCCAAATAAAGCCGTATGTCCATGTAGTGGCGTTGTATTTAATCCTTGAACATAGTACAGTGCTATTGGTGGGTTTATAATAAATCCGAACACTCCTGCGCCCAAGAAATTCCAAAACGCTACGGCTACCATAAAGTAAACAGGCCATTTATAATCTTGTAACCATCCCTTATGCGTTGAGATTTTATAATTTTCATACGCCTCATATCCAATGAGTGTTAATGGCACTACTTCCAATGCACTGAATGTTGCTCCTAATGCCATCACTGCCGTTGGTGTTCCGGAGAAATACAAGTGGTGAAACGTTCCAATAATTCCTCCTGACATAAAGATAATCGTAGAAAACAGAGCCCCATTTGTTGCTGTTTTGGTTTTAATCAAGCCCATTCGCACAAATAAGAAAGCCAATACAACTGTTGCAAATACTTCAAAGAATCCTTCTACCCATAGATGTACGACCCACCATCTCCAGTATTCTGCTATTGCTAGGTTCGTTTGTCTCCCCCACATTAATCCTGCACCGTAAAACAAGGCAATTGCGCCACAAGAAATAAGAAACAGTACAATGAGGTTGCGTTGACTCCCTTTCGCTCTTAAAACAGGGATTAAAGGTCTAATCATAAGCGCTAGCCATAAGAAGAGCCCCACAAACAAAAAGAGTTGCCAAAAACGCCCTAAATCAACATATTCGTATCCTTGATGTCCAAACCAGAAGTTTTGTACGAGATCTAACTTTTGCATGATACCAAACCACTGTCCTATCATAGACCCTAGCACAATAATCAGCAAGGCAACAAATAAAAAGTCTACACCAAACACTTGGTACTTGGGATCTTTTCCTCCTACAGCTGGTGCAATATATAATCCTGTACCCAACCAAGCGGTTGCAATCCAAAAAATAGCCAATTGCGTATGCCACGTTCGCGTAACAGAATAAGGCAGTATTTGATCCAAAGGAATACCATACAAACCTTGTCCTTCTACCCCATAGTGTGCCGTGATAATTCCCAATCCCACTTGAAGTAACATCAGCAAACTGACTACCCAAAAATACTTTTTGAGTCTCGTCATACTCTTTGTGGTTACCCCATTAGAAACAGGATCATCTACAGGGACTAATTCTTCCTCTTCTCTCTTTGAGGCTACGTGATAGTACACCAGAACACCTACAGCGAAAATCAGCAGAATAATACTCACCCCTGACCAAGCTAATAAAGGCGTTGTCGCTTTATTTCCCACTAGATCATCTGCGGGCCAGTTATGCGTATAACTTACCTCGCTATCAGGTCTATTCGTTACTGTTGCCCATGTTGCCCAAAAGAAGAAAGCATTCATCTGCTTCATTCGAGCGACATCTTTAATGGAATTATTGGGAATTGCATAATCTTTGCGCAACTGATCAAAAGCAGGATCATCGGTAAATAACTTGCTATAGTACTCTTCAAGATATAAACGCGCTTGATTTCTTTCTGGCGTAATCGTTAAAACACCTGTTGCTTTATCATAGGTATTCGAGCGAATCATCCCTTGTAAACGCGCTTGCAAGAATGCCTGTTCCTCTTTGCTTGCTGCTTCGTATGTTTTGCCGTATTCCTCTTGTGCATAATAATCCAACAAAAACAGCGCTTCTCTATGCAAATAATCGGCGGTCCAATCAGGGGCAACGTAAGCTCCATGTCCCCAAATAGAACCTACTTCTTGCCCTCCAATACTTTGCCAAACATTCTGGCCATCTTTAATATCACTTGCAACAAGCACTACTTGTCCGTCATTCGTTCTAACTTCTGTAGGCACCGGAGGTGCTTCTTGATAAATTTCTATACCAAAATAACCGAGTACCCCGAAGGAGAATACCATTACTACCGTAAAGGCTATCCATAATTTTCTTTGACTTATATTCATACCATTAAAATAGAAGACTTTTTTATCCTTTATCTAATTCTAAAAAAAGGGAATCCCGTTCCCTCCTACACTTATATCTTTAAAAAAGTATCACCAGACTTGGTACCATTGGCTAACTCTTTCAAGGACGTTGTTTCTAACATTTGCTTTAGTTCATTGCGAATCGATTTGAATTTAAAGTGCACCGGGCAAGGATGCGTCTCGGAACATTGTGCTAAGCCTAATCCACAGCCTTTATAAATCGAATCACCATCTATAACATTGACGACTTCACACAGTTTAATATGCTCCAGTTCCTGCACGGGTATTTCAAATCCCCCTCCTGCTCCTTTGATTGATTCAATGATCCCGCCTTTGACTAACTTCTGTAAAATCTTAGCAACAAATGCTTCTGGAGCATCTATTTCTTTTGCAATTTCTTTAAACCCTACACGCGTTTCTTCCAGTGATGATACTGCAATAAAAACAACCGAACGAATCGCGTATTCACAAGCTTTTGAAAACATACCTTCAATTTTACTCTACAAAGATAAACTATTTTTTCTAATAGAAGACAAAAAAGTCTTTTATTTAAATTTAAAAAAAGCGACAAGAAATTTTCATCTTTGTCGCTTTGTTATTTTTATCTCAAAACGATAGCTGTGATAAGCTCTCGTTTTAATTCTTCGTTTAACATCTTCACAATTTTATCTTTTCCGTAACTCAATTCATCCCGAACAATAGAAGACGATAATTTGACATACAACGTTCCACGTTTAAAAGCCACATCTTGGGTGTATGAAATAATACCAGGCCCTAGTACTGCTTTCCAAGCTTCGTATACGTCAAACTCATTCAATCCTTGATCCAAGTTGTTCTCTGTTCTAAACAGCTGTAACAATTCAGATATCCCCTTGCCTTCTCGAACACGAGGACTAATTTTATTGCGGTTATAAGGATTGTTTTTATTCACGGTTATTCTTTAATTTGAATCGGATGTGCTCTTTTATAAAAATACTTGATTTTGTTTTCGTTTTCCATCACCATCTTTTCCTCACTCACTTTGATTACGCGTTCTTCCCACGTAGCAAAATCAGTCTTGTACTGCAACCAAACTGCACCGTCTTTCTCTTGCATTACAAATGCTTCTGGCATATCGTTGGTCAAATACTCTCCATTAAATTGAGGAACAACTTTAAAGCGAACCCCTGTTTGATCTTCTTTCCATTCAAAATAATCAATGGTCGAGTTAATGGTATAATCTTTTTCTGTCCCATCTGGTAGTTGAGCTTTTTCAATTTCCCAATAACCTGAGATGTGTTGTTTTACTGCTTCAGTATCTGCTTTAGATTGACAAGCTTGTAAAACGACAATAAGGCATAAGCTAAAAAAAACGTGTAAACTGCGCATCCTTTATTTTATTTAAAAAACGAATCGACGAATTCGTATTTGTTGAACACTTGTAAATCTTCAATTCCTTCCCCTACTCCAATGTAGCGAACAGGGATTCTAAATTCGTCTGAAATACCAATCACCACTCCTCCTTTTGCTGTACCGTCTAATTTAGTAACAGCTAATGAAGTAACTTCTGTTGCAGCGGTAAACTGTTTTGCTTGCTCAAACGCATTTTGTCCAGTAGAACCATCTAAAACCAACATTACATCATGAGGGGCATCTGGAATTACTTTTTGCATTACGCGTTTCACTTTAGAAAGCTCATTCATTAAATTCACTTTATTGTGTAAACGTCCTGCTGTATCAATAATTACAACATCGGCTCCTTGCGTTACAGCTGATTGTAACGTATCAAATGCTACCGATGCAGGATCACTTCCCATTTGTTGGCGAACGATAGGCACACCTACGCGATCAGCCCAAACTTGTAATTGGTCAATAGCAGCTGCTCTAAACGTATCTGCTGCACCTAAAACCACATTCAATCCCGCTTTTTTAAATTGATAAGCTAATTTTCCGATGGTCGTCGTCTTTCCAGCACCATTTACTCCAACAACCATAATAACATATGGTTTTTTATCTTTTGGAATTTCAAATTCTGTCGATTCACCCAAAGCCGTTTCAGACAACAAACTTGCGATTTCTTCTCTTAAGATTTGATTTAATTCCTCTGTTCCAACGTATTTATCACGGGTAACTCTTGCTTCAATGCGCTCAATAATCTTTAATGTTGTATTTACTCCAACATCAGAAGTAACTAATACCTCTTCTAGATTATCTAAAACATCGTCGTCTACCTTAGATTTCCCAGCTACTGCTTTGGTTAATTTAGAGAAGAAAGACGTTTTAGATTTCTCTAATCCCTTATCTAAAGTTTCCTTTTTTTCTGAAGAAAATATTCTTTTAAAAAAACTCATAACGTTCCTATTAGTTTGTACAAATATAAAGAATAAAAGTATATCATCTTATAGCAGTTGCTATAACTAAACTATATAAAAATGAAAAAAGCTACCTGTATCAGGCAGCTTTTTTTCAAGATATTTAATGGTAAATTACTTTTTACTCAAGAATTCATCTACAAAATCAGGAGCCATAACAGACTCAACAAATGTGTAAGCACCTGTCTTTGGAGATCTAACCATTTTAATTGCTTTAGTCAACTTCTTAGAAGATGTTCTTAAAGTAGCTACGGTTTTCTTTGCCATGACTTAATTATTTAATTTCTTTATGAATTGTTACTTTTTTCATGATAGGGTTGAATTTTTTAATTTCCAATCTATCAGGTGTGTTTTTCTTGTTCTTAGTTGTGATATATCTTGAAGTACCTGGTAAACCAGATGCTTTATGTTCAGTACACTCTAAGATTACTTGGATTCTATTACCTTTCTTTGCCATCGTTTTCCTTGTTTTTTATGGTCCGAATTATTTTACTAATCCTTTTACTCTTGCTTCTTTCAAAACAGCAGTAATACCTTTCTTATTAATTGTTTTTAATGCAGTGGTAGACAATTTTAATGTTACCCATCTGTCTTCTTCAGCAATGTAAAAACGTTTTTTAATTAAGTTTACAGAAAACTTTCTTTTAGTTTTATTCATCGCGTGAGAGACGTTGTTTCCAACCATCGCTCTCTTTCCGGTAATTTCACAAACTCTTGACATTATATCTAATCTTTTATTTCAATATTCAAAATCAGGGTGCAAAGTAAAGAAAAAGAAATTTATTAAACAAAATGTTTTGACTATTTTTTTAATATTTCCTTATAAACCAACTCTAAAGCCCTACTAATTGTACGTTCAATCACTTGTTCTCTAGGTTGACCTAATTCATACTTTACGGCGTAGGTGCCTTTTTCAGAGGCAATTCCTACGTATACAGTACCTACAGCTGCTGCAGAATCCCCTTTCGAAGGCCCAGCATTTCCTGTGGTAGCAACAGCAATATCCGACTGAAACTTTTGGCGGGCTTGTTCAGCCATTTCGCAAGCAACTTGCTCACTTACGACACTATGCGTTTCTATCGTTTCTTTTTTAACGCCTAATACATCTATTTTAGACGTTGTAGCATACGTTACCATACCGCCTTTAAAAAACGCCGAAGCGCCTTCTTTTTCACTAAATAACACGGCTAAACGTCCACCTGTACAACTCTCTGCACAAGCAATGGTCAGCCCTTCTGCTTTTAATTTTTCAATCACTACATCCGAGCGACTTAAATCTTCATAAGCGCGAATGTTTTCTTTCACTAACGAAGGGATCATTTCAATCTGTTCGTTTAGCAATTGTTCAATCGCCAATTTGTCCGTTCCTGTAGAAGATAAACGCAGCCGTACTCTTCCTCTACTTGGCAAATAAGCCAATTGTATCGCTGCAGGTAGATTATCTTCCCATTCCGAAAGATATTCGGCTAATAAACTCTCTCCAATACCGTAAACGACAATTGTTTTGTGTACGTTAAATCGCAAGGTAAATCGCTCTTTTAACAACGGAGTTAATTCTTTCTCCACAATCCCTTTCATTTCAAAAGGCACGCCTGGCAATGAAATGAAATAGGTTTGATCGCGTTGTAGCATCATCCCAGGTGCAGTTCCCAATGCATTAAATAGGACTGTAGCCTTTGATGGCACTAAGGCTTGCTTGCGGTTCAGCTCCGATATAGGGCGCTTAAAATAGTCTTCTATCAACGCTTTAACATGGGCAAATACAACTTCATTTTCAACTAAAACATCGTCGAAAAAGTCGCAAAAAACCTGTTTCGTCAAATCGTCTTTCGTTGGACCAAGTCCTCCGGTAATCACCACAACATCGACGCGATTCAACTGTCTGTTCATCGCTTCTTTGATTGCTTCTTCCGAATCAGCAATTGACAGCATTTCAACAATTTCAAATCCCAGCTTATCCAAATAATTGGCTAAATAATTAGAATTTGTATCGATGATTTGCCCAATCAATATTTCATCGCCAATGGTTATGATACTTGCTCTCATTGCACCACGATATGATAGTCTTTTTTAATCTCTTTTACTGCTGAACGAATGTGTTTGCGCAGTAATTTATACACTTCTTTAATCTCTTTAGTCTTCCCTTTTTGCTCGATCCATTCCTGAATACTGTTGAATTCTTCAAATGCTTGATCCATTCCCAGTGTTTCTACCATAGGTTGCAGCACTTTCACATGTTTTTGAAGCTTTTCATAGTTTTTCGCATCTATGTGCTTTTTCATCTTTTCTAATCGCTTTGTCATTTGTTCTACATAGAAAACAAGCTCTTCCGCAACGAGTTCCTCTGCGTTATTATGCTTCATGTATAGCGATCTTACATCATAAAAAAGGGCCATAACTAATTATTTTACAGTTAAATGAAAAACTTTCCTATCTACTAAAAATCCTTCTAATATATCTCCAGGATTTACTTTGCCCACACCGGCAGGCGTACCTGTAAAAATCAAATCTCCTTTTTTCAGCATAAAATACTTAGACACTTCTGCGATTAATTCATCGATGTTCCAAATCATTTGTGCCGTAGTTGCTTGCTGTACAACTTGTCCATTTTGTTGAAACGAAAAGGGTAAATCCACCAGAGATTCAAATTCCGTTTTAGCAATAAAAGTTCCTACCACAGCAGAATTATCAAAAGCTTTTGCTTTTTCCCAAGGTAGTCCTTTTTCTTTTAATTTCGTTTGAATATCACGAGCAGTAAAGTCAATTCCAAGCGAAACTTCATCATAGTATTTATGCGCAAATTTAGGCTCAATGTACTTCCCTACTTTCGTAATTTTCACCACTACTTCAGCTTCGTAATGAATATCTTGAGAAAAATCTGGAATAACAAACGGAAAATCTTTCGCTAACAGCGCTGAATCTGGCTTAATAAACAGTACGGGTTCATCTGGTCTTTCGTTGTTTAATTCTGCGATATGCTCGACATAATTTCTTCCTACACAGATAATTTTCATCTTCCTTTTCTTTAATTATAGTTTATTATTGAGTTTTCTCAACTTAAGAGCAGTTAAAACCTTTTTGGTATACAGTGGAAAATCTGCATTTTGAATCCATCCATAATATCCTGGTTCATTTTCAAGCACTTCGTCTACTAAGACTCCTTTGTGTTTTCCAAAAGTAAAAACCTCCTGACCGTCTTCATTCAAAGCAATAAAGCCAGCAAAATCAACGCTTTTCTTTCTTGTTGTAAATTCAGACAACGCACGCATATCATTTTCTAAATCGTCATAACGATCCAATTGTGCTTTTAAGATTTCATAGGTTGCATTTGTATCTGCTGCTGCTGAATGTGCATTTTCCAAGCTTTCGTTGCAGTAAAATTTATATGCAGCACTTAGAGTGCGTTCTTCTTTTTTGTGGAATATGGTTTGAATATCTACTGTCACGCGATTACCTAAATCAAAATCCACGCCCGCACGTAGTAGTTCTTCCGCTAGTAAAGGAATATCAAATCGATCGGAATTAAATCCAGCTAGATCTGAATCTTTAATCATCTGATAAACCAAGGGTGCTAATTCTTTGAATGTAGGTTCATTTGCTACTTTCTCATCCGTAATTCCATGGATTTTAGAAGATGCTTCTGGAATTGGTCGTTCTGGATTGACCAACCAGGTTTTACTTTCTTTATTTCCATTAGGAAAGACTTTCAAAATAGCTATTTCTACAATTCTATCCCTTGCAACATCTACTCCCGTTGTTTCTAAATCAAAAAAACAAATAGGTCTATGTAATTTCAACTCCATATTTCTTGGTTTATTTATCTACAAATATAACAAATGTAAAAGTTTAGCCAATACAAATCCAAGGGTTTAGTTTTAGTTTCCTTATATGAGAATAACCTAACGCGCAGATAAAGAGGCTAAAAACGCCTAAAAAAGCAAAAGCTGTTCCAGAATAGAACAGCTTTTGCAACCTACTTTAACCAAAACACGAAACGTGCACTACTACCTAAAACGGTGATTTTTTCACCTCCTCTGGGATATCACTAGACAAACTACCTAAAAACACAGTGATATCCTCTATTTGTTCTTGCGTCAAGGTAATATTCGTTTGTAAACTCGCCATAATGCGAACTGCTTCTTTCAAATCTTGTACCGATCCATCGTGGAAATAAGGTCCTGTATGGGCGATATTTCTCAACCCAGGCACTTTAAAGAAATAATTTTCAGTTTCTTTTTTACTTAAATCGGCCAATCCTTTGTCCACTTTATCTGATTTTGTTTCTACCCAATAATCACCATAAAGTCCGAACTTTTGAAACATTTGACCACCTAAAGCCACACCGCTGTGACAAGTGGTACAACCCACTGTCATAAATGCTTCTAGTCCTTTTTGCTCTTGTGCTGTTAAGGCATCACGATCTCCTTCTAAATAGGCATCAAATCGGCTTGCAGGCATCAATGTACGCTCAAAAGCACCGATAGCATTGGTTATATTTTTAAAGGTGATCGGTTGTTGATCCGTTTGATATACTGCGGCAAACATTTCTTTGTATAAGTCCACTTTACGCAAGCGTTCTTCTAATTCCTTTTCATCTTTAATATTGTGTTCTACTGGATTTAAAATCGGTCCTCCTGCTTGTTCTTCTACATCTTTCGCACGACCATCCCAAAATTGCATGCTATGAAGTGCTGCGTGAAAAACGGTTGGAGAATTACGTCCACCTAAAGAACCATCATCCCCAGGAGAAAAAGCAAGATTATCTACTCCGTATGTATTCAAGTTATGGCAAGAATTGCAGCTGATATTGCCCTCTTTGGATAAACGGGTATCAAAATACAAATGCTTCCCTAAGGCTACTTTTGCAGAATCTAAGGCAGGTACTTCTACCGATGAAATGGGCTGAAAAAACGTTTGCGCTTGCGTAAACAATTCAGAATTACCTTTTTGAACAAATTCAAACGCATTTGATTTATCCTTTTTACAGCCGATAATCATTGATAAAACAGCAAATAAAATAACTTTTTTACTCATAATTCACACTACTTTAATTTGTAGTATTAAATTACGCCTCATTTTTTTGATAAAGGCTGATATATATCACTTCTAGTTAAAAAGCAGTTTTTACCAATTCATCACCTTTTCCGATTAAAACACCTTTACTTTCGGACTAAAAACAGCTTAAAAACTAATATTATTTAAAAATTATTTTGTTTTATTGAATTATTATACTATTTTGGTCTTATAGAATTACACCAATAAGCTTATGAAAAAACTATTTCTTCTTACCCTATTAGCCTTGGCGCCTCTTGTACAGAGCTGTCAAACTACTGAAACTATAGTTTCTTCGCCTTACACTTTAGATAAAAGCAAAACAAAAGTATTTACTGCAAAAACGTTTATGTTTAAGAACTACTACTTTACTTACAAAGACGGTAAAGCAACGTTAGTTTATCAGCAAGACATGAAGCTAAATGGAGTACAAGCACCGATTTTTCTAACTTTAGAAGAAGATCAAACCTCGAAGCGTCACCAATTATTTGTTGATTCATCAAGACAGATTTCAGTGAAAGTAATCAATAACGCAAAAGTAAAATTGCGTTTAGATAAAGTTACTTACACCCTATATACAGAAAATTACTTAGAAAGCGTTCATTCTGATACAGATAAAATTCTAGCGGACGTAGCTATCTGGCGTAAAGACAATTACTAATCTCAACTAAAAAAAACAAAAGTTCCTTTGCTTACTGAACGAAACAGGATGTGACAAAGGATTTACTACAAATAAAAAAAGGTTCTTGTAAAACAAGAACCTTTTTATTTGATACAATTAATTCACTTATTAATCCAAATATTCTTTTTGGTGATGATCTGCATAATTTACAATCTCATCATAATTGTCGCTGTTAAAATCTTCTTCTCCTGAATCGAAAAGAACGACATTCAATCTTTTAAATAACAAACCTAACATTTGTTTTTGGCCTTCTGCATCAAGATCAAATTGCATTTTCACTAAATGATCTTTGAATGGAGTGCTTTTTTCTTTGTCAACACAAAGCATCGTTAATTCAAAATCTTGAATTCCTTGTAGTGATACCCCTACAACTCTAAAACGCTCCTGATCTACACCGAAGTACTCCCCAATACTGCTGATGTAATTTCCTTTGTTAACTGCAATCATATCTGATATGTCTGCAGCTACAGTACCTTTGAAATCGTTATACTGTACTTTTGCTTTCATAAACAACAAATTTTAATTTTTTCCTATGTGAATTTAAGCATTATTACGCAAGCTAAAAAACAGCCTCTTATTTTTAGCAATCCATTAATATTATACCATTCAAACATTTATTTATCCATATTTTGTATTAAATAATAAAAAATACACTAAAAATAGAATGAATAATCAATTATAAAACTAAAAAATTAACACCAAAAAAAGTAATAAACCAAACAAATAATTCAAAATTTTATGATAATCACCTATAAATAGAAATTTATGAACATATAGTATTCATTTTTATCTCTTCAAAAAGAAATAAAACCCTACCAAAGGCTCCTTTGTTAACCAACACTTACACCATTCATACAAGAATTCGAACGAACCAGTATATATAAAAAAAAGGAAAGCATGTGCTTTCCTTTTTTTTGACTTTTTCTATAGCAATTTGAACAACAGTTGACACTCTTTTTCATAGCTAATAAACTTTCGTATTTCCTGTTGTTCTATACTTAAGACAAGCGATTGAGGCAAAAGTCACATAATTAAGTTTTATTTAACACATCGCCTCCCCTCGCACGAATAAATTCAAGGTATCTGGGGATAAATAAGGGATGTTTAACCCCAAACCTCTTATAATGAATAACATTCCAATAATCACAATAACAACGGGATAGTATTTCATTATCCCTCTTCTGAATCCATCAGAGAACAAATTTTTAAAATAAATCACCAAACTCATCAAGGGAATTGTTCCTACCCCAAATAAGGCCATATAAGCCATTCCCATTACTACATCTTGGGTTGCTAAAGCGCCAAATAGGGCAACATACACCATTCCACAAGGTAAGAATCCATTAAAAAAACCAATGAGAAATAACGCTTTGGGTGACTTCTTTTTAAACTGTTTTCCCAGCGAAGATTTGATCCAGTTTACAAATCGATACAGCGGTTTCAACACGTTGAAATTACCAATTCGATTGGATGGAACAAGTGCCAACACAATCATGATAATCCCAACAACAATGGATAACTGTTGTTGAAATCCTGCCAAAAACAAACCTTTACCAAACAAACCAAAAACAACACCTAATAAAGAATAGGCAGCTATTCTTCCTATGTGATAGGTGAACATCTGCCTAATTTTTAAAACTGGATTATGTTGGCTAATTGGCAACATTAAAGCAATGGGTCCACACATACCGATGCAATGCAGACTACTTACTAAGCCAAAAATAAGTGCCGAAATCAAATTTTTTCTACTTTATCGTTAGTTGTTTTACATTTCGATAAGATACATCATTATAGTTCCATTCAACCACAATATCCCAACGACCGTCTACCAGATTTGTGTTAGGTATGAGCAAATTGGAAGAAGACAATGATATGAGAGTATCAAAGTCTAATTGCTGGTTAGACGGTCTGTATAGGAATATTTTTCCATGTATTTTGTTATAGTCAAAGCTAGAAGGAAACGTAAATTTAATTCCTTCACTTGTACTGTATATTGTAACTTGTTCTTCGAGTTTTAGTGCTTCCATTTCTCTCTCACGACGTGAATCCACCTCAACTTCTTGCTGGTAATAATTTTCCGTTACCAATTGATTATCGTATTTCGCATCAACTTGAACGCGAATGACATATTGTAAAATGAATATCATAAATAAGCCTATAGCTATTACGATTCCTGTTCCAAAATTAAATTTCATACCTAACTATTTTTTAATTTTTAATTCAATAAGCGCGGGCCTAAGAAGTTGGTTTTCGTTGTTTGAATCAAACGATCTCCATCATACACCTCAATGGTCACTTTCGTACTATATCCATCGAGATCCTTTTGAGGAATTTCAATAAACAACACCCCTTCGCTATAATTTTCTTTTTTAACTTCGATGATATCCTTACCAACTACTTTCACTTCTGCACTTTCTGGATTTTTCACTTTAAAAGTCAAATTATCGTAGTCATTCATCGTTTTGTTCATAATCTTAAACGTATATACGTTAGAGATATTCGCACCTTTGTGTTCAAACGTTTTTCCTGCAACACGCAACACTCTTGCTTCAACATCCGTTCTCAAGAATATCAGTCCAATTAAGATGACAACTAAAACAGACAATACCACAGTATATCCTTTTTGTCTCGGTGTAAACTGATATTTTTTATTCTCTACAATTTCTTCTTCAGACGCATAGCGAATTAACCCTTTAGGGAAGCCTGCTTTTTCCATTACGAAATCACATTCGTCAATACAAGCTGTACAATTCACACATTCTAATTGCGTTCCGTTTCGAATATCAATTCCTGTTGGACAAACGTTCACACATTGTTTACAGTCGATACAATCACCAAAACCTTCTGCTTTTCTGTCAATATTTTTTTTCAGTTTTGCTCTTCCGTTTGTGCTTTCTCCTCTTACGTGATCATAAGCAACAATAATGGACTTATTATCGAGTAAAACCCCTTGTAAACGTCCATAAGGACAGGCAATCACACATACTTGCTCTCTGAACCAAGTAAAGACAAAATAGAAAGCACAGGTAAAAATGATCAAACCGATAAAATTCCCCATGTGCACAAATGGCCCATCTTCTACCATTAACAGCACAGCGTCACTTCCGATAATATAGGATAAGAAAACGTTGGCAATGATAAAAGAAATCACAAAGAAAATGAACCACTTCAAGAGTCTCTTGCGTATTTTCTCCGCATTCCAAGGTTGTTTGTCTAATCTCATTTGCGCCCCTCTATCCCCGTCAATCCAATATTCGATACGCCTGAAAACCATTTCCATAAAAATAGTTTGCGGACATATCCAACCGCAGAAAATACGACCGAATGAAACCGTAAATAAGGTTACAAAAACAACACCGATAATCATTGAAATTACGACCAAATAAAAATCTTGTGGCCAAAATGGGAAGCCAAAAATGTTGAATTTTCTGTCAATAACATTAAATAACAACAATTGATTTCCGTTAATCTTTATGAAGGGTGCAGCTATTAAAAAAATTAGCAGTAAATAACTAACTATTTTTCTTTTGTTGTAGAATGGACCGGATGGCTTTTTCGGATAAATCCAAGCTCTTTTACCATCTTTGTCAATGGTACTTATCGAGTCTCTAAAACTCTCATTATTTCCATTTTCCATAGCCTTGTGTGTGTTTTATAAAAAGGAGCTGAGCATGTAAAATACTCACTCAACTCCTTTTTTCTTATATGTTTATTAGTTTTTTTTGTTTTGTCAAGGGATTACTCTTGACTTACTTCAGCTGCATCAGCAGTTGAAGCATCATCATTTGTTTCCGTTGCTGGTTCTGTCGCTTCGGCAGCGTCTCCGCTTGCTCCATCTATTTCAGCTTTAGACCAAATGATATCTCCTTCTGCCTCTTTCGGGCTTGCCGGAGTTGTTCCATTTAATGAAATAACATAGGATGTTACTTTTTCAATTTCAGATGGTTTTAATGTTTTTTCCCAATCCACCATTCCTTTACCAGGTCTTCCTCCTTTAGCAATCGTGTGGAAAATATTTTTAACACCTCCACCTAAAATCCAATGATCATCCGTTAGGTTCGGTCCGATTCCTCCACCACCGTCAGCTTGGTGACAAGCCACACAGTTCATTTCGAAAATCTTTTTACCTGCTGCTAACGAGCTTTCATCCGTTAAGTATTGTGCCTCGTCTGCTGAGATTAAATCTGCGGCAGTCTTTCTGTATTCTTCAATTTGTTCTTTAGCAATTGCCACTGACTTTTCGTATTCTACAATTTGGTTGTCGCCTCCAAATACGTGGAATCTCAATAAGTAAACAACAGAGAATATTACAGTAATATAGAATAAACCTACCCACCATGGTGGTAATTCGTTATCTAACTCTTTAATACCATCGTAGTCATGCTCTAGTAATAACTCATTTTCATCACTAATACCTTTAGTACGAGTCATTTTCTGCATTAATCTCTTCACCCAAGGTCTATCCGCAAATGAAAGGTTGTCTTCTCTTTCTTTCTCTGCGATTTCTTCAGGCGTCATCAATCGTCTTAGTACTCTATTGGTTGCTAATGCAACTATTTCTACTGCTATTAAAGCGAATAAAAACAATCCCAACAAAATAAGCACTGCAGGGTGATCTACGAAAGCAGGTCTTTGTGCTGTTCCGCCTGCTACCCATTCTACTAATACATAAAATAGCAAGAATAGTAATGGAACTCTTACATATACTGGAAAATACTTTTTCATAATTTTTTTGAATTAGGATCAACATTGTGCTTTTCATCATCTAGAAACGGCATATTGCTCAATTCCTCAATCGTCTCTTTTTTATAGGTAAATACCCATACAAACAAGCCTACAAAAAAGGTAAAGAAAATCAGCAGGGAGATAATCGGGTAAATCTCAATCCCGCCTATAGTTTCCATTGTATGTTTAATAAATTTCAACATAATGCTCCTTTTTTATTATTCCTCAACTCTATTTTTGATGTCTGTACCTAAACGTTGTAGGTAAGCAACCATAGCTACAATTTCACGCTCGCTCATCGGAACGAACTCTTGTCCATTTTCTTTAGCTGCTTTTTCACTAGCTAAATATGAATCTTTATAATCCGGATCTGTTTGGAAATTTAACGCAATTTGTTCTCCTTGTTCCTTCATTGATTGTCTTGCATTTGCAATATCTTCATCTGTATAAGGAACACCTAACGTTCTCATTACGCTCATTTTCTTCTCAATGCGAGAGAAATCCGCTTGTTTGTTATCGAACAACCATTTATATCCTGGCATAATCGATCCTGGAGATGTTGATTGTGGATTATACATGTGGTTGAAATGCCAGATATCTGAATATTTCTGTCCTACACGCATTACGTCTGGTCCTGTACGTTTAGAACCCCATAAGAATGGATGGTCATATACATATTCTCCAGATTTTGAATACTCACCGTAACGTTCTACTTCCGAACGGAATGGGCGAATCATTTGCGAGTGACATCCCACACATCCTTCACGGATATACAAGTCTCTACCTTCTAACTCTAGTGGAGTATATGGTTTCACACTTGAAATTGTTGGAATATTAGATTTCACGAAGATTGTAGGAACAATCTGCACGATACCCCCAATTAAAATCGCAACTGTTGTTAAGATTGTAAATTGGATTGGTCTTCTTTCTAACCAAGTATGCCAAGCTTCTCCTTTTAAACGAGAAGCAGAAATTCTTTTTAATGCTGGTGCTTCAGCTAATTCGTCTTCAACTGGTTTACCAGCTCTTACTGTTTTATACACTAAGTAAATTAACACGAATAATCCGATTAAGTAGAACGAACCTCCAATTGCACGCATCACGTACATTGGCATAATAGCCGTTACTGTTTCAAGGAAGTTTCCGTATTTTAATGTTCCTGATGGATCAAAGTCTTTCCACATTAAGTGTTGAGAGAACCCTGCTACATATAAAGGAATCGTATAAAGAATAATACCTAATGTTCCGATCCAGAAGTGGAAATTCGCTAATGTTTTAGAGTATAATTCTGTTTTTGTCATTCTTGGGATTAACCAGTACACCATACCAAAAGTCATGAAACCATTCCATGCTAAGGCTCCAACGTGTACGTGAGCTACGATCCAGTCCGTATAGTGTGCAATCGCGTTTACGTTTTTCAACGATAACATTGGCCCTTCAAATGTTGCCATCCCGTATCCCGTAATACCTACTACGAAGAATTTCAATACAGGATCTACTCTCACTTTATCCCAAACTCCACGTAACGTTAGTAATCCGTTGATCATACCTCCCCAAGATGGTGCAATTAACATCACAGAGAAAACTACTCCTAAGTTTTGTGCCCATTCTGGTAAAGCTGAGTATAATAAGTGGTGAGGTCCAGCCCAGATATACAAGAAAATTAAAGACCAGAAGTGGATAATAGATAGACGGTATGAATATACTGGTCTATTCGCCGCTTTTGGCAAGAAGTAATACATCAATCCTAAGAATGGTGTTGTCAAGAAGAAGGCCACGGCATTGTGTCCGTACCACCACTGCACCAGTGCATCTTGAACCCCAGCATACACAGAGTATGATTTTAATCCGTGTACCGGTAACTCTAATGAGTTAAAGATGTGTAATACTGCTACTGTAACGAAAGTTGCTAAGTAGAACCAGATAGCAACATAAATATGACGTTCTCTACGATTGATGATTGTCATAATCATGTTGATACCGAAGGTAACCCAAATAACCGCAATTGCGATATCAATTGGCCACTCTAATTCAGCATACTCTTTTGAAGTAGTAAAACCTAAAGGCAAAGTAATTGCTGCAGCAGCAATAATGGCTTGCCATCCATAAAAGTGAATGTTACTCAAAACATCACTGTACATTCTTGACTTACACAAACGCTGTAAAGAATAGTAAACCCCTGCAAAGATTGCATTTCCAACGAAAGCAAAAATAACTGCATTCGTATGTAGCGGACGTAGTCTTCCGTAACTTAACCAAGGAATTCCATCCGTTAAGTTAGGAAATATAAACATCACCGCTAATAGTAATCCTACAAGCATACCAATAGCCCCGAAAAAGATCGACGCGTAAAGGAATTTCTTTACAATTTTGTTGTCATAATAAAATTGTTGCACTTCCATAGTTGTTTATATTTGATTTTCTTTTTGATTAATTTTTTTGTCTTTTTCCTCCTCTTTAGGTTTCGTTTTTTTCAGCTCATCATCAAACAACATACGAACAGAAGGCGTATAAGCGTCGTCAAACTGACCACTTTTCACGGATCGAATGAAAATGTAGAGAAAGATCCCTGCTACGAAAACACTGATACTAATTAAGAAATATATAACACTCATACCTGATAATTATTAAAACAAAGTTAACAATATATTTTACCTAAAACTATGATAAATATCACCAAAAACCTAATAATTAGTTTTTTTATTTTATCTTTTTTCCATAATAATTTGTCAATAAAGTAACAAAGCTAATGATTGTAAACGTGCTAATTGGCATCAAAATTGCTGCTAACAAAGGTGACATCATATTCATAATGGACACCGTAATACCAATCACATTATACGTTAAAGCAAGTACATAGCTGATTTTGATAACTTTAACAGATTGTTTAGAAAATTGAAGGTACCCCAACAACTGATCAAAGACACTAGCATCTAGGATTGCATCACTGGCCGGTGTAAAGACATTTACATTCTCTGACACGGATACTCCTACATTACTTTGCGCTAAAGCTCCAGCGTCATTTAATCCATCGCCAATCATCATTACATTCCCTCCTTTGTCTTGCAATGCTTTGACATACTCCAATTTCTCTTCTGGTTTTTGATTAAAGGCCAAAGCAGTTCCTAGAGGTAAAACAGATTCCAAGTAGGCTTTTTCTCCTTCATTATCCCCAGAAAGGATACTCAATTTATATTGGTGTTGACTCAAGCCTTTAAACAACTCTTCCAACCCTGGTCGGTAGTGATTTTCAAAAATGAATTTTCCTACATACTGTCCATCGATTGCAATGTATACTGCTGTTTCATTTAAGCGTTCTGTTACCTTTGCTCCCACTAAGGCTGCAGAACCAATCTTATAGTCTTTCCCATTGATTTCTCCAACAATTCCCTTTCCAGCAATTTCTTCAAACTGCGTGGGCTTGATTACGACTTTTGCCTGTAAAAAAGCATAGAGCTTTCGGCTCAAAGGGTGATTCGATGCGCGAACCATATTTTTGATATCCGCTTGTTGTTCTTTATCTAATTCTACTCCTTCATATTGAATTGTCGATTGTGCATTGGTGGTAATGGTTCCTGTTTTATCAAAAACGAGTGTATCCACTTTTGCCATTTGCTCTACAACCGTTACATTTTTCAAAAAGAACTTTTTACGCCCCAAAATACGAATGGCATTTCCCAACGTAAATGGTGCAGTTAATGCTAAGGCACATGGACATGCCACAATTAAAATAGCTGTTACCACATTAAAAGCACTATTTAAATCCACAAAAGCCCATCCTGTAAATGCCAACACGGCAATTGTCAATAAGGCTGGAGTAAAATAGTGACTTACTGTATCGGTAATCGTTTTGTATTTCAAATCCACTCGTTTTTGAAATACCTCATTGCTCCATAATTGGGTCAAATAACTTTGAGAGACCTTATTAATCGCCTCTACTTCCACGGCTTCTCCCATTTGTTTCCCTCCTGCAAAAAGCTTATCTCCTGATTTCTTTTCTACCGGAATAGCTTCTCCCGTTACAAAACTGTAATCGATAAAAGCGCGTTCTGACAATAAGATAGAATCCACTGGCAAAAGCTCTTGATTGCGAATTAACAAGCGATCACCTTGTTCCACATCATATACTTGAATCGGTTCTTCTGTTCCTTGTTTTGTCAATTTGGTAATAGCAATTGGAAAGTATGATTTGTAATCGCGTTCAAAAGACAAGAAGTTATAGGTACGTTGTTGAAATAACTTTCCTAACAACATAAAGAAAACCAGCATCGTCATACTATCAAAGAACCCCGGACCTAGATCAAAAACAATATCAACCGTACTTCGAATAAACATGACGATGATTCCCAAGGACATCGGAATATCAATGGTGTAGTTTTTTGTTTTGATTCCCGTCCAAGCGGCTTTGTGATAAGGTGATGCCGAATAGAAAAACACAGGCAACGACAAGAATAAAATCAACCAACGGAAGAAATTCTTGTATTGATCCATCCAGATATCATCAATATTAAAGTACTCTGGAAAAGACAACATCATGACATTTCCATAACAGAAAAAGGCAACTCCAATTTTATAGATCAAGCTGCGATCAATACTATTGGGTTTTTCTTCGTAATTCTTTAAACTGATATAAGGTTCATAGCCTATACGGCAAAGCAAGAGAACGATTTCTTTTAAATCGATAGCTTCCGTATTGAAGGTAATTGTAGCTTTCTTCTCCGGGAAGTTGACCAAAACACGGTATACTCCAGGATTTAATTTATGTAGATTTTCTAAAATCCAAATACAAGAGCTACAGTGAATATGCGGAATATACAGCGATACAATAGCAGTATCACCTTCATTGAACTCCAACAATTTCGATACGATGTCTGGATTACTCAAGAAATCGTACTTTCCATTTATCTCTTCGGGGGTAGCTCCTGGTGTAGATTCCAGGTCATAATAACAGGTTAAATCGTTTTCATTAAAGATTTCGTAGACAGTTTTACAACCGTTACAACAAAACATTTTCTCATCGTAGTCTATACGATTAAAGGCAGTAACACTGTTACCACAATGAAAACACGCTTTTTTATCCATAAAATTTGCTCATTTACCTTGTACAAAGGTCTTAGTTAATTCTCCTAAAAATTATGACATTTATCAGTAAATAGCACTATCTTTGCAGAGGTATTTTACCAACTGCATGAAAAAATAGTTTATATAGGTATGGGAAGATGTGAGCAATGTATGATTAGAGAATTCAGTTCTCTAAAAGCTTTAACTAGAGAGGAGTTACTAGCTATTTCAGAAACAAAAACCCACTTTATTATTAAAAAAGGAGAGAATCTATTTTCGGAAGGCGAAAGTTTAAATGGGGTTTATTGTATCAAAGAGGGATTCTGTAAATTAACAAAATTAAATTCAAACGGAAAAGACTCGATTGTCAAATTGGCAAAAAGAGGAGACCTATTGGGGCAACGTTCGATTATTAATGAGGAGGCTTCTAATCTTTCTGCTACTGCCTTAGAAGATATGCAGGTGTGTTTTATACCTAAAAAAGAAATGTTGGACAATTTTACGGAGAACAACAAATTTTCTTTGTTGGTTACGCGAGATATCTGCACACACTTAAAAGATGCCGATCAAGACTTAGCGAATCAAACCCATAAAACGGTAAAAGAGCGCTTAGCGATTATGCTGTTGAAATTGGAAGACTTAGGAGGATCTTCTTCAGAGACTCAAGCTTTAAACATCAAATTATCCCGTGAAGATTTAGCGAATATGGTCGGAACGGCTACAGAAAGTTGTATTCGTTTATTATCGGAATTGAAAAAAGATGGCATTATTCAACTGAAAGGAAAAGACATTATTCTTTTAGATAAGAGAGAGCTCCGTGCATTGGCGGAATAAATGCGAACTGTTATTTTAATTTTATTAAATTCATCTATATTTTTATGCAAATGATGCAAAATAACTTATTTTCGCATTATGAAGCATACATCAATAGATACGTTAAAACAACTTATTAGTTTACCGGCAAAGACCTTTGCAATCATCCCACATCGCAACCCCGATGGTGATGCTATTGGTTCTTCTTTAGGTCTATATCACGTATTAAAACAATTGGGACATAAGGTAGAAATTATCTCTCCCAACGAGTATCCAAACTTTTTGGCTTGGATGCCTGGTACTGCAGCAATCAAAATCTATGATTTTAATAAACCTGCAGGTCAACATATACTAAAAAATAGCGATTGTATTTTTACGCTAGATTTCAATATCTTATCTCGTACAGGAGATGAAATGGGCGCTTTTTTAGCAAGCTTACCCAATGATTTTGTCATGATTGACCATCATCAAATGCCTGGAGATTACGCCAAATTAACCTTTTCTGATACGTCTTTTGGATCAACCTGTGAATTGTTGTATTCGCTTTTAGAACAAATGGATTTGACTGATTTGGTTCACCAAGAGGCAGCAACTTGTATTTACACTGGAATTGTTACTGATTCTGGTTCTTTCCGATTCCCGAAAACAACAGCGAAAACACACCAAGTAGTGGCTGCCTTAATTGAGAAAGGAATTGACAACCCAAAGATTCACCATGCGCTGTTTGACAATAGTTCATTCAACCGTTTACAGTTAATGGGACGAGCATTACAGCATCTGCATTTGATTCCCGATACGCAAGCTTCTTATCTTTATTTAAATGAGGACGATCTTCATGAATTTTCTCATCAAAAAGGAGATACGGAAGGGTTAGTTAATTACGGACTTTCTATTAGTGGAATTGATTTAACTGCTTTTTTCATTGAACGCAAAGAAGAAGGAATTATTAAGATTTCGTTCCGCTCTTCAGGTAATTTAGATGTGAATTTATTCGCTCGTACCTATTTTGAAGGGGGGGGACATATCAATGCAGCAGGAGGTAAATCTACCCTTTCACTGGATGAAACAATTCAACGCTATATCGACATTGTAAAACAACACAAACAAGATTTTTATGTTTAAGTATACGCTTTGCTTCACTCTTCTTGCTAGCGTTTTTCTTATGACGAGTTGTCAAGAGAAACAAGATGCTCGAAAACCTATTTCTAATTCGCGTTCAGTAGAAACAAAGCTTTCGATTGATCGCAATATTGAATTGAGAGAAAGCGAAGAAGATATCTTTACCAAATACAGAACAAAGGACGAAGCCAATACCTATATTCACTCGAATTCAGGATTTTGGTTTACTTACTTAAAAAGAGCGGTTAAGGATTCTGTCCTTCCTCAGAAGAGCGATATCGTTCAATATACGTATGAAATACGTCAAGCGAATGACAGCGTTATCTATACGCAAAAAGAAATCGGCACATTGACCTATAAAGTTGATGAAGAGGATATCTTACCGGTTTTGCGCCATAGCTTAAAAATTTTAAAACCGACTGAAAGCATCAAGGTATTAAGTCCCTCTAGTTTAGCGTATAGCTATTTAGGGGATCAAAAGGCTATTGCAAAAAACCAACCTTTAATTTTCATTATTTCACTGGAATCAATCAAAAAATCTAATTAATAAAAATGAAAAAAATGACGAGTCTAATTTTAAGTTTAGTCGCTTTAGTGTCGTCTTGTACTACGCAAAAATCAGATTTACCTGATGGTTTGTACGCAGACATTCAAACAAACAAAGGTCATATCATCGTTGAGTTAGCGTATCAAAAGGCGCCTGTAACTGTGGCAAACTTTGTGAGCTTAGCTGAAGGAAAAAACCCTTTTGTCGATGAACAATACAAAGGCAAACAATATTATGATGGAATTAAATTTCACCGTGTAGAGAACGATTTCGTAATCCAAGGTGGAGATCCAACCGGAACAGGTGCTGGTGGTCCAGGTTATGTGTTTAAAGATGAGTTTTCACCAGAATTAACTCACGATAAACCAGGAACTTTATCTATGGCTAACAGTGGTCCTTTTACGAATGGAAGTCAATTCTTTATTACACACAAACCTACTCAGTTTTTAGATAACAGACACTCTGTTTTCGGTTACACAGTAAAAGGAATGGATGTAGTAAACAGCATTGTAAAAGATGACGTAATCGAAAGTGTGAAAATTATCCGTCAAGGAAAAGAAGCGAAAAAATTTGATGCTGTAAAAGTGTTCAAAAACTACTTCGAAGAAGCAGCTAAAGAGAAAAAAGAAAAAGAAGATAAATTAGCAGGTGCGCAACAAAAATATGCAAGCCAATTTGCTGATTTAAAAAGCAAAGCAACAAAACTTGATTCAGGTTTGTCTTATGTAATTGTTGAAAAAGGTGCAGGTAAAAAACCAGCAATCAGTCAAGAAGTATTTGTTGACTATGCAGGGTTCTTTGAAAATGGACTTTTATTTGATTCTAGCATTGTTTCTTTAACGCAGGAATTTGATGCATTTGATCAACGCAGAGCAGACATGAATGGATATAGCCCAATTCCTTTTACCTTTGGAGCTAAAACAGGCTTAATCCCAGGTTTTATCGAAGGTATTGAGCAAATGAATTTTGGAGATACTGCTATTATCTTCATTCCTGCTCATATGGCTTATGGCGAGCGTGGAGCTGGTCCTATCCCTCCTAATACAGACTTAGTGTTTCAGATGAAATTATATGAAACTGCTGATAGAAAATAGTGATATGTGATGGTTATGAGTTATGAGATTATGGTTATGAGATTATAGTTATGAGATTATGGTTATGACACAACAACCCTTAACCCTTAACCCATCACTCTTAAAATAAAAAAATCCTCCGCTTTAACGGAGGATTTTTTTTATTTTATGTGTTGACGTTGTAAATAAGCAACTGCGCTTCTTCCTTCATTAAACAACAAATCCAATATGCTTAAGTTGTTTAAAAATCCATTCTTATCATCAAAGACTTGGATATAAGGTTCGAATTGATTTTCATCTTTCTTGCCGTTGGCTAACGTTCTAAAATCAATTACATCGGCTGAAACTTCTTTTAGATACTCTTCTGTCTTGCGGTATTTCCAATCTACACCTAAACATTCAGTTACAATTTCGTGAATCTCTAAATTTAGATCCAACATATACTTGTGTTGCTTCTCAAAAAGAGAACGAATATCATCTTCAAAATACTCAAAATAAGGAGAAGTACGATAAGCGGCTTCTAAGCTCTTAAAGTGTTGCTTTTGCCATCCAAAGGCATATTCAATTTCAACCTCCTTAAACTTTTGGTGTATTCCTTCTTTGTTGTGCTTGATGGGTATATTCAGCATTTGCATTCCATTTGCACTGTGAATATACATTCTGTTTCTATTGGTTTGCTTTTGAAAATTATCTTCTACTTCAAAAACAAGCTCTTCTGCTTGCGCCATCGCTACATAGTGACTTATAGAAGGAAAATAAGTCGGATGTAGTATAATTGTATTCGACATTATTAAAACTTAGAATTCTTTTTTTCTTTTCTTCTTTTGTATAAACTGTATCCGCCCCATCCTACTAATATAACAATGAAATAAGGGAAATAAGATACTTGTGTTCCATTGCCATTTACTGTAATAAACATGCGTTCCCAACGGATTTTATCAAAAGCTTTAGACCATGGTATATTTTGATCCAAACTCATCCACACAAATACAGGTTTACCTACAATATGATCTTCGGGTACAAATCCCCACATTCTACTATCTTCAGAATTGTCACGATTATCCCCCATCATAAAGTAATAATCTTGTTTGAAGGTATATTGATCCGTAGCTTGTCCGTTGATGTAGATCTGTCCGTCTTTGACTTGTAAATCGTTGTTTTCGTACACGCGAATTGCACGTTTATACATCGGTAAATTCTCTTCCGTCAAGGCGATGGTTTCCCCTTTTGCAGGAATGTGAATAGGTCCTAGGTTATTTTCAGTCCACATTGGTTGGTTGTGAGGAAAAATAAAATTTTTCGCTGATCTTAAACCAGGAAGTTCCTTCTCTCCTGGGCTTTTATGTATCGCTTTTACTCCACTAAAAGTTTTTAGGTATTCAATATCTGCATCCGTTAAAGATCGAAAGTAAACGCCATATTGTGGACGCTCAACATAAGTTGCGAAATCACTTATTTTTCTATCTTTAATAATTGCTCTTAAATCAAGTGTACCATCAGTTTCTACTAAATAACTATATTGGATTTTTGCTCTATCGTTGAGTTGTAATTCTTTGTCATTGATAAAAACAACACCCTCTTTAACCGATAAATTCTCTCCAGGTAAACCAACAGCGCGTTTTACATAGTTGGTTTTTTTGTCGATGGGTTTAATAACTCCAGGGCGTCTCACTGGGTCATTAAATTTATAAATGGTATCGACAGGCCAGTTGAACACAACAATATCGTTGTGTTGTACTTTTTGGAAACCTGGCAATCTAAAATAAGGCAAATGTGGCTTATTTAAATACGATTTTTTGGATGTAAATGGAATCGTATCGTGTACCATCGGCAAGGCAACTGTTGTCATTGGTGTTCTTGCTCCATAGTGGAACTTGCTCACAAATAAAAAGTCTCCCACCAACAAGGTTTTCTCTAAAGATGAGGTTGGAATGGTATAGGGTTGAATAGCATACGTGTGAATTACGGTTGCCACAACTACAGCGAATAAAATCGAGCTTACAAACTCTCCTGATTCTGTTTCCGGTTTTAGTGATCGATTTTCACGGTACTGTACATCGCCTACATAATTAATGAAAGCTACGTATAATCCCAAGGTTACCACCCCTAAAATCGTGTCTAATGTTGATTTCTTACCAAAGCTTCTCAATATTTCAACCCAAACTACAGGGAACATAATCAAGTTTACAATTGGAATAAACAACAAGATTACCCACCACCAAGGGCGATTGATAATTTTCATTAATACTACTCCATTATATACTGGAACAGCTGCTTCCCAAGCTTTTCTTCCTGCTTTTACATATAGCTTCCAAGTTCCTATAAAATGAACAACTTGAATAAGCAAGATGAAAATTAACCATTGTGCTATCGTCATACTCTTTTTATTTTAAATCCCAATTTACTTATTTTTTCAAATTAAGCACATCTTTCATGGAGAAAATACCTTTTTTATCTTTTAACCACTCCGCTGCGACAACAGCTCCTAGAGCAAATCCTTCGCGATTATGAGCGGTGTGTTTAATTTCTATTTGATCAATACTAGAATCATAACGCACGGTATGTGTACCTGGCACTTGATCTTCTCTTACTGCATCAATGTGTATTTGCTTTTCCGTTGCTTGAGGATCTAACGTCCAGCTTTCATAGCTAGAGTTTGCTAAAATCCCTTCTGCTAAGGTGATCGCCGTTCCACTAGGCGCATCTAACTTTTGGGTATGATGAATTTCTTGCATGGAAACACCATATTGCTCAAAATTCTTCATTATTTTAGCTAGGTAGTCATTCAATTCAAAGAAGATATTCACCCCTAAGCTAAAATTAGATCCATACAAGAAAGCACTATCTTTCTCTTTACAAAAATCAGCGATTTCACTATAATGTTCTAACCAACCTGTCGTTCCACATACCACGGGAACTTGAGCTGTTAGCGCTTCTTTTATGTTCGAAACAGCAATAGAAGGCACACTAAAATCAATGGCCACGTCTGCTTGTTCTAGATTTCCAGTTGACTGTTCTCTTTGTTTGATATAGACAATTGAATGTCCTCTTTCAATGGCTATTCGCTCAATGATTTTACCCATTTTACCGTAGCCTAGTAATGCAATATTCATAAGTTCTGTACAGATTAAAAGCGATATTGTACATTAATCGCGTATTGGTACTGTTGCTGTTGAATCAGTCCTTTTTGGTCTAATTCAATTACGGGTTTGATGGTCAAGTTTTCGTTGACGTTGAATTGCATCAAATGCGCATCTACGTTAGCGTCTACAATGCTCAATACATAGAATCCTACAGCAATAACAACAGATAAATCTCTGTTTTTACGATAAAAATTCTGTCCATCCAGTAATCGTTGATCATCCAATCCCGCAAGGGTTTCATCTGTTTGATCAATTTTCCCTTGAAGTCTATTTTTATATTCGTTGCGGTAACGATTGTAATTGCGTTGGTTATCAGCCCAAAAGTAAACAGGAATTCCAATTCCAGCGTATACGAGTGGAACTTTCCAGTATTTTTTGTTGTAAATCTGTCCTAAACCAGGAACAATTGTAGTATAGAATGCCGCACGAGAGGGTGCAACAGGATCAAGAGGCTTATAAGCGGCCTCTCTTTTTCTTTTTTCTTTTTTACTCTCTTTTTCAATTCCTTCTTCTTCTTGTGCAAAACTTGCTACTTGAAAAAGCAGGCTGAAAATCATTATCAATAAAAATCTACTTCTCACTACTTTTCTAAAAGTTTGATAATACGCTCTAAATCTTCTTCCGAGTAAAAAGGAATCGTAATTTTTCCTTTTCCACTATGGCTTGCTTTAATATCGACCTTTGCACCAAAAAATCGACCAAATGACTGTCTATACGTCTCTGGCACCACTGGTTGAGCCTTCGGTTGAGCTTTTACAGTTGCTGGTACTGTATCCCCTTCCTGATATCTTTTCACCAAAGCCTCTGTTTCGCGAACAGATAAATTCTCGGCAATAATTTTATGGTAAATATCCGTTTGTACGTCTAAGTCATCGATGTTAATGATTGCTCGTCCGTGTCCCATCGTAATAAAACCATCTCGAATCCCCGTTTGAATAATAGGATCTAACCTCAACAAACGCAAATAGTTAGCAATCGTAGATCTCTTTTTTCCTACGCGATCACTTACTTGTTCTTGTGTCAAGCTAATTTCTTCCATCAAACGTTGATACGACATGGCGATTTCGATTGGATCTAAATCGTGGCGTTGGATATTTTCAACCAAAGCCATAACAAGCGAATCATTGTCATTTGCGATGCGAATATAAGCAGGAATCGTGGATAAGCCAGCAATTTTAGAAGCTCTTAACCTTCTTTCCCCCGAAATTAACTGATATTTATTAAAGTCAATTTTTCGAACCGTAATAGGTTGAATCACACCTAACTCCCGAATACTACTCGCTAACTCTTGTAGTGATTCTTCATTAAAATTTGTACGAGGCTGAAAAGGATTAATTTCAATTGCTTCTAAATCCAATTCAATGATATTACCCACAACTTTGTCTGCGTTTGTATCGTCAATTGACTTAATGTCATTCTCAGGATCTTTTAACAGCGCTGACAATCCTCTCCCTAAAGCTTGTTTTTTTATTGCTTTTGCCATAGTTTATCTTTCCTCTCCTATTTTTTAGTGATTCTTTTTTACTATTTCCTCCGCTAAATTAATATAATTTGTAGCACCTTTACTTGTTGCATCGTAATTTATGATACTTTCACCAAAGCTAGGTGCTTCACTTAATTTTACGTTACGTTGAATAATGGTGTCAAAAACCATGTCATTGAAGTGTTTTTGTACTTCTTCTACCACTTGATTTGACAGGCGTAAACGCGAGTCATACATGGTCAACAACAACCCTTCAATATCCAATTTAGGATTGTGAATGCGCTGTACGCTTTTAATGGTATTCAACAACTTACCTAATCCCTCTAATGCAAAGTATTCACACTGAATTGGAATAATGACAGAATCCGCAGCAGTAAGTGCATTTAATGTCAATAATCCTAAAGAAGGCGCACAATCAATAATGATGTAATCATACTTATCTTTAATTGATTGTAATGCTTCTTTCAGCATATATTCTCTATTCTTTTTATCAACTAGTTCGATTTCAATCGCAACTAAGTCAATATGAGCAGGAATCAAGTATACATTGGGGGCTGTACAATCCACAACAGCTTCAGCAGGCGTACAACTATGCTCAAGAACTTCATAGGTTCCTACCTCCACAGCTTCCACATCTACTCCTAAACCAGAAGTAGCATTAGCCTGAGGATCGGCATCAATGAGCAACACCTTTTTCTCTAGCGCTCCTAAAGAAGCAGCTAAGTTAACAGAAGTAGTCGTTTTACCTACGCCACCCTTCTGATTTGCAACAGCTATAATTTTCCCCATTTTCTTAATATCAAAAATTTTTGAGTGGTAAAAATACAATTAATTATCTGTATATAAAATCTATTTTATTAACATTCTCAATTGACAACTTTGACCTAAAAAAAGGGTAATCTCTTATTATCCAAAAGAATACCCTTAATTTAACTTCGTTTATCTTGTCCTTTACACCTTGCTTTATTTCTTGCGTGCATTGGCTTCTAACATATCCCACATTGCTTCAGGAACTTGATCTAACATATTAAACTCTCCTGCTCCCTGTAGCCATTCCCCTCCGTCAATGGTAATTACCTCTCCATTGATGTAACTTGAAAAGTCTGAAATCAGATAAGCTGCTAGATTAGCTAACTCTTGGTGTTCCCCAACTCTTCGCAGTGGAATCTTTTTCGTCAGGTCGAATTTTTCTTTCAAATCACCTGGTAATAGGCGATCCCAAGCTCCTTTTGTAGGGAAAGGCCCTGGCGCAATTGCATTGAAACGCATCCCGTATTTAGCCCATTCTACAGCCAAACTTCTCGTCATCGCCAAAACCCCTGCTTTTGCAACAGAAGAAGGCACCACATAGGCTGATCCGGTCCAAGCATAAGTTGTCGTAATATTTAAAACGACTGTATTGCGTTGTTTTTGTTCAATCCAATGTTTTCCTAAAACCAACGTACAGTTTTTTGTCCCTTTTAATACGATATCTACAATGGTATCAAAAGCATTGGAAGATAAGCGCTCTGTTGGTGAAATGAAATTACCCGCTGCATTGTTGAGTAACACATCTACTTTTCCCCATTTATCTAATACTGCTTGTAGCATCTGTTCAACTTGGTCATAGTGTCGCACATCACAGCTTACAGGGAAACACTCCCCTCCTGTTTGTTCTTCTAGTTCTTTGGCTGTTTGTTTTAATTTGTCCAAATCACGGGAAGTAATCACGACTTTCGCACCAATTTCCATAAAGTAAGCCGACATGGATCTTCCTAATCCGCTTCCTCCTCCAGTAACAATCACTACTTTATCTTTCAATGTCGTTGGTGGCAACATTTTTTCTGTATAATTCATAACTTGTTTTCTTTTTGATATCTTCTAAAGATACAAAAAAGGAAGTTGATTTTCTTTTATCGCGGTTGAAAAACTTTATTTGAGGGGGGAGATTGGTGAGATTGGTGAGGCGATGAGAGTGGTGAGAGTGGTGAAATCGGAACGCAGTGTAGATTCATCGAATACAAAAATAAATATAAACCCATGAGATAGATGGTGAGGCGGTGAGATTGGTGAGGTGATGAGAAAGTGAGAAAGTGAAATCGAAACGCAGTGTAGATTCATCGAACACCAAAACCAATATAAAATCTGTGAGATATATTCATCAAACACCAAAACCAATATAAACTAGGTGAGATAGATGGTGAGGTGATGAGAAGATTGTGCCCTTTCCTCTTTCTTCTTTTACCTTTCATAAGTCTTCCTAGGAGATTGCTTCCACTTTCCTAGGAGATTGCCTCGACTTTCCTAGGACATTCCTTCGACAAAACCCCCTTTTTTCCTAGGATACTCCAAGGAAAGTCGAAGGATACTCCAAGGATACTCCAAGAAAAATCAAAGGAACGGTACGCAATAGCCTTATTAAAGCAAAGTGGTTTTTATTTTAATTGTAAACTGTTTGAAAAACTCATCCGGAAATAGATCCTTTGTTTCCGTAATTTATCTTGTTACTTGGCAAATTGCCATTTGCCACTACAGTTTTTTCACATCCTCTCATCGCCTCACATTCACACCCCCTCACCAATCTCACCTTCTCCCCTAAATAAAAAAAGACATCTGGAGGGATGTCTTTTTTTATTTAGCTCTATTTTTTTGCTTCTTCAATTTTTTCTTGAATCATCACCCAATCGTAATAATGGAATACTTTTCCATTACTCATCATTACCAACATTCCTTTCGGAAATTTAGGATCGAGTCCTTGAGCTGTAATTTCCAATCCATCACATTCAATTGCTGCAACTGGGATTGTAGTTATCAATTGATGTTCGTGTGGATTATCGGAGGCTCCTTCTCTTGGGTAAATTAAGATGGAATTATCTTGTTGATTGGACACCACGATATATCCTGTTGTTGCTTCTTTTTTATAAATCGCAATACCTTCATGGTCGCGTTTGGCATCGGTTTGTGCAAAGAAGGCAAGTTCTTGATTTCCCTTTGCTGGATCAGCATAATACTTGCGTACTCCTGCTCCTTCATCGGAATAATACACATAGCCCAACTCTTGATCTACCGCTATGGCTTCAATTTCTTTTTTTCCACTATAAGCACCGAATTTGCGTGCCAATTGCAATTCTACCTTTCCTGCTGCATTGGTTTGATAACGGTATTGCCATAAATACCCTTCAGCAGGTCCGTTTTTACGGCCTACAATCGCGTAAAATACCGTTGTTCCTCCTTCTTTTCCTTCATACAAAGCAATCCCCATCGGTTCATTATACTCTTCTGTTGTTTCCCCTTCAAACACCTTTAATCCTCCTCCATCAATAGGAGTTAATTCAGGCAATTTAAAAATGCGAATCGCATTGGCGTTGCGCTCTGTTACTACTGCAACGTCAATCTTCTGGTTTTGATACGGAAAATCATACGCAATATCCACGTTATTTGGACGTGCCATATCGACGTATTGATGTACAATCTTTCCTTGTAAATCATAAGCGTAGAGTCCACCGCCATTTTCCTTATCTGTTCCGATAATTAAACTTTTTGCTTGCTCTTGTTTATTGATCCAAATAGCGGGATCATCAGTATCAAAAACCGTTTGTTCCGTCACTACTACAGGTTGAATAGCATCTGGTGAAACAGGTGCTAATTTATCTTTACAGCTGGTCAATAATGCCAAGCTAAATAAGAAGTATATTGCTTTATTTTTCATTATTTTTTCTTTTGAATGGTGTGGGTATATATTACTTCTGCATCTTCTTTGTTTGCTTTTACCACTTGAACGGTCAAACTAGTATTCAAGATAGAAAAAGCCATAAATCCAGGTTCAGCGGCTGCAAAAACAGTGTGTTCCATGGTTCCTGAAGGGCGAACTTCACTCGCAGCCCCAGATAAGAATTGCGTGGTATAGCGATTTTTTGGTTTAATAATTTGCAAATCATGTTCATGTCCGCAGATATAAGCATCAACTTGATGGCGGTCAAAAAACGCAGCGAATTGTTGTTCGAATCCTTGGGTATCTTTATTTACTTTTCGCTTTCCTCCACTGTACATGGGATGATGTCCTACCACAATTTTCCATTGCACATCTGCATCTGCTTGTCCTAAGGTTTGCTCTAGCCATTGCATCTGTTTTTCCGTGTCTTGTTCCTTTAAATCTCCATACTTCGAACTCTTGCGGTAATTCTCAATAAATGGATTGGTATCCATCACCACCAACAATAGTTTTTTTCCATTCTCCAATTTAAACGTTTTGCTGTAATAACGATCAGGCATATTCCAACGTCTACTGATTTTCGTATAATCAACTTGTGCTTGAACATTCCCTAAATAATCGTGATTACCTAAAGCAACATACCAATCCGCATAAAGCGATGGGTTAGTGTATACCTGTTCAAAAGAAGAGGTCCAATGATAATCTTGCGTACTCGCTACGCCATTCGGATAGAAGTTATCTCCCACAGAAACAACAAATTCACCATCCAGCACCACCATGGCATTTCCCATTTCTCGAGCTACTTCTTTTTGATAGTAATCCCCTACGCGTCCAAAATCTCCTAGAACAAGGAAATTAAAACTATCTTCTTGATGTACTAAACTCGGAATATCTTGTCCGGAATAACCCGTACTTTTTTCGTATTCAAAAGCCGTCTGTGCTTGAGTTAATCCTGTGAAACTAAGTAAGACTAAAGTATAAAGTATTTTCTTCATGTGTTGTAAATGAAAAAATTACAGCCAATAAAACTATTCGCTGTAATTTTCTTGTGTATGGTTTATATTATAAATCAAATTTAACCCCTAAGGTAAATTTAGGTTGGTAGTATTCCATTTGTTTTACGCGATTACTCACCCCTTGGTAATATCTCAACGGTTGATTGGTCAAGTTATTTGCCTCAGCAAACACGCGTAAATACGACGTGATTTTATAGGATGCATTTGCATCTAAAAACAATTGCTTGTCGTAGTAGCTATCCTCAAAGCTATTTCCTCCTAATGCATCTAAGTAATCCGAAGCATAATTTAAGGAAACACGAGCAGAAAAGCGTTCATTTTCCCATGAAAGCGATCCATTAAACATGTGAGGAGCTGATCCAGGTAACTCCATATTTTTTCTAACCTCTCCATCTGCATTGGTAATTCCTTTTGCTTCTGAGTGCGTATAGGTATAATTCACATAGATTCCCAATCCTTTAAAGAATTTACCAGGGATAAAATCTAACTGTCTTTGAAATGCTACCTCAACCCCGAATAAATTCACTTGATCTCCATTGCGTTGTTGCATAAATTTCCAGTTTTCACCCGCTTGAATTGGATTCACTTGATCAGGGAAAGCCGCATTGAAATTATCTTGGTTGAATGAATCTGAACGGTAGGTATAAATAAAGTCATTTAAATTTTTGTAAAACACTCCCGCAGAGAACATCCCTACCGATTGGAAATACTTTTCTGCCATTAAATCAAAATTGTAGGCATAGGTGGCTTTCAAATCTGGGTTTCCAGCAGCAATTGCATTATCTTGAGAAATTACACTGATATAAGGAGCCAAGGCGTAATAATCGGGTCTAGCTAATGCTGTAGTGAACGCAGCTCTATAAATCCAATCTGTATCTGTTTGGTATTTAAATGTCAAACTCGGCATCACATTCGTATAGCTGTTTGTGTTGTTTACTTCTCCTACTAAATCACTTTCATCTACAATGTGATTTCCGGTATAATCAATACTTGTATGTTCAACACGAGCTCCCACAATCATGGATAAATTTGCATTAAAATCTTGATCCCAACGGATATATCCTGCGTAAATTTTCTCTTTGGCTTTGTAGTTTAAAGCTAAGTATTCTTCTGGTTTTGCTTCTTTTTCAAACAAAGCTGCATTGTTTAAATCTAAACCACCTACATATTGCTTAGCAGCAAAATAACCTGGAACATATCTACTTCCTGCTTGAAAGTCTTTTCCATCATAAAAATTATGCGGTACTTCTGCTAAATTTCCGATTGCATTTGGTGCAATTGGCGTGTATTCATAGAACATATTATCGCGTTCTTTGTCTTTTAGACGTAAACGTCCTCCAAATCTCAAACGTCCTTTTTGATCTTCAATCACAGAAAACGGGATTCTGAAATTCAATTTCGCTCCAAACTCACTGTCTTTTGTAAAGTTGTGGTTTTCTGTTAGTTTTCTAAAGCTAAAGTTTTCGGGTGTATCTTTTGCTGCAGTGATTAAAGGAAAATCTCCATTTGACAAATTCTCTACCATGGCTACTTTCTTATTTTGAAAATCCAAGTAGCGCTCCCCTGGACGGTCTTCTGAAGCACGTGCATAGTTTACCGACCAATCCATATCTAAATTACTCGACCATAAATGCTCTCCGCTTAAGGCATAGTTTTGTACGCGTTGATCTTCTAAACGTGCATTTTTATTGCGATTCGTATCGATTCCTCCTTTTGTTTCTCTACGGATATCTCCTTTGTACCCGATGATGTTGTTCTCCGCATCGTATTCTGGTGTTATCCCTCTGTAACGCACGCGGTATCTATTTTCTCTATCATCTCTCCAATTGTACATCGCACTGGCATAAATCGTGTGATTTTCATTGATTTTATAATCAAATGCACCTGAGAAACTGCGGCGTACGCGTTGTACATCGTATTTTCTGATGTCGTATTCACTGATGTAAACATTACCGTGTTCATCTTGATCCCAAACGGCTTCTACGTTGTCTGAACCAAAATTATTGCTGTTGTACGATCCGCTGAAAATCATTCCTAATTTAGAATCTAAAAAGCGATTTCCATACACAAAGCTTCCGATGTAATTTCCCTTTTCTCTGATAGGGTTATATCCTCCTGCTAGTGTTGCTGCAATACGTTCTCCATAAGGGGAAGCACGGGTAATCAAATCTACAGAACCTCCAATGGCGTCAGCATCCATATCTGGGGTTAAGGTTTTATTTACTTCAATGGATGAAATCATATCCGAAGGAATTAAATCCATCTGTACATTTCGGTTATCTCCTTCAGCGGAAGGAACGCGATCTCCATTTAAAGTTACGGAGTTTAAGCTAGAAGCCAATCCTCGGATTACGATGTTACGCGCTTCACCTTGGTCATTTTGCATGGTAATCCCCGGTACGCGTTTTAAGGCATCTCCAATATTTGAATCTGGAAAACGCCCCACTTGATCCGCAGAGATGACATTGGTTACATTGGCATTGTTCATCTGTTGATTTAATGCCTTGGCTTGTCCTTTGAGGCGATCTCCGACAATCACAATACCTTCTAAGGTTTGTGCATCTGTAGACAAACTCAAATTAATTACGGTATTCTGTCCTGCTGTTACTTCTACTTCTTGTTCAATAGGCGCATATCCGATATAACTAACAGATAAGGTGTAAGTACCTACAGGTATATTTAAAAACTCAAAATAACCATTGCTATTACTGATGGTGTATTGTTTTCCTTTATTTAATAATACGGCTGCTCCTGGAAGTGAACTTTTATCTGTTGTGTCAATCACTCTACCGGATACAATTCCGTGTTTTTTATCTGCATTTTGCGCGTGTAAGGTCCACGCAAAACAAAGGGTAAAAAAGAATAATAAGTACTTTACTTTCATAATGATAACATTGAATAGTTTTAGGCAAACTTAGTCCTCCCCCTACGAAACTGTGTTTCTATATCATTATGATTGTGTTTTGGTTTTGTTTGTTGTGTTAAGAAGGGGTTATGAGATTATGGGTGAGGTTTGCTCTTTGTGAGGTTTGCTCTTTGTGAGGTTTGCTCTTTGTGAGGTTTGCTCTTTGTGAGGTTTGTTCTTTGTGAGGTTTGCTCTTTGTGAGGTTTGTTCTTTGTGAGGTTTGCCCTTTGTGAGGTTTGCTCTTTGTGAGGTTTGTTGAGCCTCATAACCCATACCTCATAACCATACCTCATACCTCATAACCCATTCCTCATAACCCATACCTCATAACCCATTCCTCTTTCCTCATAAAAAAAAGAGGCCATGCATCGCATGACCTCTTTTATTTCGTAAAATCAAATTCTACATTTGACTTTCTTCTAACTGCTGTTTTTTAGCTTTCTTCTCTTTTAATAACTCCATTGCGCCTCCAGTTGCCCAGTAGCAAGCGAAACCAATTAAGAATATCAAAAGCCAAAACGCCATTGTAATAACGGTCATGGCAACGATGAAACCTAAATACTGTTGAAATTCAAACATTTTATTCCGGATTTTTTTGTATACGTCCCAAATATACACCCTTTTCTCGATTTAGCAATACCTCTTATTTTATTTTATACCTTCTTTAGAATCAAACTAAATAATTCAGTACCTTTAAGGTAATTTTAAATACAAATCACATCATGGACTATAGAATAGAAAAAGACACCCTTGGGGAAGTACAAGTACCAAAAGACAAATATTGGGGTGCCCAAACGGAACGTTCAAGAAACAACTTTAAGATTGGCCCAGAGGCATCCATGCCTCACGAAATTATCGAAGCTTTTGCTTATTTAAAAAAGGCAGCGGCTTATGCTAATTTTGATTTACAGGTATTGAGTCAAGAGAAAAGAGATGCCATTGCTCAGGTATGTGATGAGATTATTGCCGGAAAATTAGATGATCAGTTTCCTTTGGTTATTTGGCAAACGGGATCGGGTACACAATCCAATATGAATGTCAATGAAGTGGTTGCCAATCGCGCACAGGTTTTAGCTGGATTTGGTATTGGAGAAGGAGAACCGGTATTGAAAGCCAATGACGATGTCAACAAATCACAATCTTCTAATGACACCTACCCTACGGCTATGCATATTGCAGCGTATAAAGCAGTAATTGAATCGACGATTCCTGGGGTTACTCAACTAAAAAACACCTTAGCTGCTAAGGCAAAAGCATACAAAGACGTGGTAAAAATTGGACGTACGCATTTAATGGATGCGACACCTTTAACGTTAGGGCAAGAAATCTCTGGTTATGTTGCTCAATTGGAACACGGCTTAAAGGCTTTACAACACACACTTCCTCACCTAGCGGAATTGGCTCTGGGTGGAACGGCTGTAGGAACGGGATTAAATACACCTGTTAACTACGATGTCGTAGTGGCTAAACACATTGCGGATTTTACAAAGCTACCTTTTGTTACGGCTCCAAATAAATTTGAGGCTTTAGCGGCTCATGACGCGATTGTAGAAACGCATGGTGCACTGAAACAATTAGCGGTATCGCTCTATAAAATAGCCAATGATATTCGCATGCTAGCTTCTGGACCACGTTCTGGAATCGGAGAGATTATCATTCCAGCCAATGAACCTGGGTCTTCTATTATGCCTGGTAAAGTAAATCCAACGCAATGTGAAGCATTAACGATGGTAGCTGCTCAGGTATTGGGGAATGATGTAACGATTTCATTCAGCGGTACACAAGGACAATATGAATTGAATGTATTTAAACCGGTGATGGCAGCTAACTTTATTCAATCAGCTAAATTATTAGGTGATGCTTGTGTTTCTTTTGATGAACATTGTGCACAAGGAATTGAACCTAACCACAAACGCATTCAGGAACTCGTAGATAACTCTTTAATGTTAGTTACAGCTCTAAACACAAAAATTGGTTACTATAAAGCAGCTGAAATTGCACAAACCGCTCACGCCAATGGTACAACCTTAAAAGAAGAGGCTGTTCGTCTGGGCTATGTAACACCAGAAGATTTTGATCTTTGGGTAGATCCGAAGAAGATGATTGGGAATTAAGGGTAAGATGATGATGAGGTGAGGTGATGGTGATGGTGAGATGGTGAAATCGAAACGAAGTGAAAATCGAAACGAAGTGAAAATCGGAACGAAGTGTAGATTCATCGAACACCAAAACAAATATAAACTAGGTGAGATAGATGGTGAGGCGATGATATAATCAGTGGCTGTAATCCATAACTTCTTAAACTTAAAAAGCAGTAGGGAATAGTTCTCTACTGCTTTTTCATTATGATTACATCAACTTGCTTTTATGTTTTTTATATCACAAGTTTATATTTTCTATCAATAGATTAACTTCACCCTATTTGACTGAATTACTTCATTATAAGGGCTATATTTTTTGTTTTTCAGTTCAAGTAAAAGCTCTTTCCACACATATTTATCCATCCATTTTTTAGGCATACTATAACTGATACTAAAAGTAATGTTACTTTTTCTATTTTTTGCCTCACTTATATCATACTCAATAAAACTATGATTATCTGGTTCTTGTACTTTTTTTAGTGTAAAAAAATAGGGTACTATCAGCGTCTTATTTTTCGGAATTAAAACAATTCTATCTTTGTCTTGTATACTTTCATTTATTTGACTGTAGTATTCGGAATCATGGGCTGATGTAGATACTATAGTATAAATTGGGGGATCTTCTTCCTGACTTTTTAAATTTTCTCGTATTTTAATGCCTTTGCATAATTCAGTTTTACAGAACTGTAACTTAGTTTGATTTTCTAATATCGTATCCAACGCAATCCAAATATTCTCCTGAGAATTATTCACCAACTTTATTTGTAACCACGTACTATCGCGTACTTCTTTTTGTTCAATCTCAAAATATACGTTCGATTTCTTATTTTGACTTAATCCTATTGTAAGTGAAAACAAACTAATAAGTAAAATTATCTTTCCCATCCGTTTAATTTTGCTTCATTTATAAAACCTTAATATGTACTATTAATCGCGGTCGTTCACCAGTAGAATGATATGCCTCAAGCTCTCATACAATCAACGTTGCTTGGGATTCATTGCTAATTTACAGTAAAATACGAATCAATCAATAATCAAGAACTTATTTTAAATGGGCTACGAGATAAACAATGATATGTACTACCTACTAGCTTAAAAAAGCAGTAACATACCATACGCTACTGCTTTTTCTCTTTGTTATATTCTTCTACTTCTATTGCGATTTAATCGTCAATGGAACGTTTTTCATCATAAAAACTACCGAAATAAACAGGTGAAGCTTTCTTCATCCATTCAATTTCTTCTGGCGTACATTCAAACGTAAGGTAACAATTTACATTATGCATAAAAGTTCCATCAGCTATATCTAATTTATAAAAGGACTCCGCTACTAATACAAGTAAATTGAGGGTGTCTTGGTTCTTTTTTAACGCTGTAAACATAGCGGTAGAACAACACATCAAATTAATGATACGCGCTTGGTCAATTATAGGATCTGTTTCATGAAAAAGGTTGATCATGAACGAAGCTATGTCAAGATAGTCCTTGTATTTTTTGCGTTCAAAATAATAAGGAATGGAATTATATTTAAAATATGATTCTGCATATAACCTATTGAATTCTCTATCTTCATTTTGAAATATATCTAAATTATTGTTCTGCAATTGTCTAAACTCTCGTTTTAACCAATCTGATTTATCTTGTTCTTTATCATATAAATTACTTAATAAACTTGATAGTTTCATATAAAGCATTCTGTTTTTTTGAACTCCATTAGGAGACATAAGCAGGTTTTTAGCAAATGTAGAATCATTCTCTAAACGAGTGATTAACATCAATAGTTCTTTTATTTCTTCATTTTTCACTTAAAAGTATGCTTAATTCTATGTGTACGTATACTTCGATTAAAAAGTTTTGTAGAGCTACCTGGAAACCCAGGATTTCTAACTCCTGCTTCAATTTTTATATAATTTAAACCGACTTGTCTAGCATCAGCAAAAACAGGACCTCCAAATATTGTTTTCTACTGCTTTTTTTATAACTATTATTTTTTGTTTCGTAGATTGTAACTACAACCAAAGAAGCTTTTAGATATTGCTATCAATAAACAAATTTAATACTGTTGGATTTTATATTATTTACAAAAGGAACATAATCCTCCTTTGACAATTCTTGAAGAAGTTCTTTGTCAACATACTGATCAAGCCATAAACTACTCATTGAATATATCAATTCTAAAGTAACATGTCCTTCTTTTCTTACAATATCCTCTACTGTATGCTCTCTATAGTAAACAGGATTCTCTTTTTGCATTTTTTTTAAAGTAAAGAAATAAGGAAAAACAATTTCATTTCCTTTTTTCACTAAAATTAAGTTCTTCTTACTTGTTATTTTACTTTCTCTACCATCAAAACAATCGAAATTTTGAGCAGAGACTAACATCGTCGCATAACTCGATTCTCCTTTTAAATGACTTGTTAGAGTCTCTTTCATCTCTAAACCTTTATAAAATGAATTTGTACAAAGAAAATTCTTTGTCTGATTGCTAGTAACTGTATCCAACGCGATCCAAATATTCTCCTGAGAATTATTCACTAACTTTATACGCAACCACGTACTATCACGTACTTCTTTTTGTTCAATCTCAAAATATACTTTTGTTTTCTTGTCTTGGCTTACTCCAAAAGCAAACGAAAACAAACACATAAATAAAATTATCTTTCCCATTCGTTTAGTTTTGCTTGTTCTATGTAATTTTTATCATTCTTGCCTTGTGAGCATTTTCACAAAAACACCAAAATATTAATCTTCTATAAAACATTGTCTATTATAGAAACTAGTTAAATAAACAGACAAAACTTTCTTCCTTGATATGTACAAGTACTTGATTGGATTGGATTTCTTCAAAATAAGGAACATATCCTTTTTTACTGAGCTGTTTTAAAACCTTTTTATCTATAAACTTATTCATCCCTTCTGTATTTAATTGATAACTTAAACTCAAATTATAGACAGGTTCACTAACCTTATACTTATAAAAGTTATCCGCATCTTCAGACCATAATAACTTAAATGGGATTGATATTTCCTTTTCTTCTCCTTTCTTGAGCAGAATAAAATCTTCTTCCTTTTTATTTGCTACTATTTTCTTCCAGGTATCAAACTTATTAAAATTTCCTCCTTGCATTGAAGTTCCTTCTCCTACAAAGGGAATTTGTTCTTCTGTATTTAAGTTTCTTAATACTATTTTAGGAACGAAGACAGATGTTCGCTCAAAATCTACTATTAATACTTCATAAGAGAGTATGGACACATCCCATGGAAGAAAAATTGATTGATCTGTTTGATTACTAATTCTTATTTCAAGTATATCTCCATCTATTACTTCTGAATTTAAGATCTCTACTCTTACTCCAATTTGTCCATATCCAAACGGAAGAAATAAAAAAAGGAAAACGAGTTGTGTCACTTTTTTTATCCTGTTATTTATTAATAGCTCCATTTATTCTCTTTTGCCATGTTTATATATTTTGTATGTTCTTGTGCATTATAAAGAAATCCTCCTTTATTTAAATCATATGCAAAGATTTCACTAATTACTCTTGCTCCCTCACGACCATACTTATTTGCCCATGTTTGGTAGTCCCCAGAAAAATAATGGGTCATATAAACTAATTCATGTCCAATAGTACTTGCAAGGGTGTAATAAGATAAAAAAATATTTTTGGATAATGAAATTGCATTTTTAGAGGTAATAGTAAAGTTACCATTTTTTTCATAGTAAGTATAATGTGATTTTCCATTGACTGGTCTTCCCTTATCATCTTCCAATTGCCCTTTTATTGAATAATTAGGATTTCCAGATGATTTAGATAAACCTGGAAAAACTTTTTCAGCAAATTCTTTAGTCCATTCTTCTGAAGGTATTTTTGTAAAATCAGTAAAAGGATCCAAAGCGGCATCTTCTAAAGCATGTTTTATTTTATCACCTTCTACAACCATATGCATTGCATGATTCAAACCACTAGTAATCAATCCTTGTTGCATACCTTGCCAAAAATCACCGTCTGCAATGGTAGAAGAAATACCACCAGATAAACCACCACCAGCAATCATAGTTGCTTGGGTTTGAGTACTAAGTTACAGCAAAATACGGTTGAATAATAAAGGATTTGTTTTTAATAGTACATGAAGATAAACAATAATATCTACTATCAATTAACTAAAAAAGCAGTAACGCATAGCGGGTTACTGCTTTTATTCTTATACTATATTCCTTGAGAAATTTACTTCCTTATCTGGTTGAAAACTATTCTTTTTATCAGCAACTATCATTGAATAGGTCTAATACAAAATCTGTCAATCCTTTTGCTATACCTTGTGATTCTTTCGTCATGATTGTAAATCCATTGACTCACAATACCTGTCCACATTCTCCTCTTGAAGTTGCCATAGCCTATACTTATTTTTCAATATTTCTTGAAGAAGTATTTTTGCTCCTATAGTTATATTTTTAAGTAATCTGCTCCTCTATCGTCATAAATATTTAAAATAATCTTTAAATCCAAATTAAAAAAATACACTGTGATATTTAAATAAGGATCTAACCCTTTTTCGTAATTCAAATGAGATCTAATTAATTCTTGAAATTTGAAATCTGAAATCTGAAATCTATATAGACCAATCAGACAGTCTTCTTTTTCATCAAGTAGAATACGATTTAAAGGGAATAGACATTTATAATTCTTATCCCAAAAAGTAATTCGTGCCAAAATTTCATTTTCGCCAAAAAGATTGTTCACTAACTTTAATGCTTCATTTAAAATCTCTTCAATATCATTACTTTTAAAACTTATTCGTTCTACATTAGCTAAATTATGAAGTGTTAAATACGATTTCACTCCAAAGGTTTTAATTATTTTATTATCATATTCCTTTAAAATCATCCTTTAAAATTTTTTAAATTTTCATCTGCTGCTCCAATGCTATGTAAGTGTTTACCTTTCGCTTCAAAAACCTTCCAAACTCCTCCATTATGAGAATCAATATCTCTTGAATAATAGTATTGTCCTTTTTTATAAACAGCCTGCCCATGCGATTTACCAAACTCCTTAGTTAATTTAAACCCTTTAGGAACATTAAAATCTGTTTTTCCTCCTCCTTTAAAATCTGCTGCTCCAAGTTTAAAATTATAAGGCACATTATCATTACCTGATAAAAAATTCCAAAAGGCTTCTTTAAGCCCAAAAACATCAAATGCGCCTCCAGAAGAAATACCACCAGCAATCATAGCTCCTTGGGATTGATTGCTAAGTTACAGTAAAATACGGTTGAATAATAAAGGATTTGTTTTTGTTACTGGTGCATGAGAATAAGTAATGTCATTTACTTATTGATCTATTTGCTAAAAAAGCAGTAACAACTAATATGTTACTGCTTTTTTTCTTTGTTTTATTCTTCTACTTCTACCGCGATTTAATCGTCAATGGAACGTTTTTCATCATAAAAACTACCAAAATAAACGGGTGAAGCTTTCTTCATCCATTCAATTTCTTCTGGTGTACATTCAGAACTTACATAATCATTTACTTCAATTATAAAATCACCATCACCCATATCTAATTTGTAAAAATATTCAACAACTAATAAAATTAAATCCAGCGTATCTTGGTTCTTTTTTAACGCAGTAAATACAGCAGTAGAACGACACATAAAATGAACTAATGCAATTCTGAGCGCATCATCACCTCTATTAAACATCGTTTTAATAAATAACGACAAATCAAAACAGTCTTTGTACTCTTTTTTTTCAAAATAATAAGGTATAGCATCAAACTTGAAACGTGACTTATTATATAATTCATTAAATTCATCATCCTCATTGAGAAATACTTTTATAGCAAGATGCTCTAATTGACTCAGTTCTCTTTTTAACCAATCTAATTTATCAATTTCCTTATCGTATAATGTGATAAAAAACTCACATAATTCCTTGTGGAGGATACTATATTTTTGAGGTCCATTTGGGGAAATAATCAAATCTTGAAAAGCACTTTTATTATCTACTCGACCACTCATCAAACGCAATAATTCTTTTATTTCATTCATACCTTTAATTAAATTTATGCGCAATGCGCTGTTTTCTGATACTACTATTAAAAAGTATAACCGAGTTACCAAGAAAACCGAGATTAGTCACTCCAGTCTCATATTTGATATAATATAAACTGGTACATGCCTTACCAAAAGTCACCACCGGCAATGGTAGAAGAAATACCGCTAGATAAACCACCACCCGCGATCAATATTGCTTAGGGTTGATTGCTAATTTACAGCAAAATACGGATCAATCAATAATCAAGGTTTTGTTTTTAATGATATACGAAATAAACAAAGGTATCTACTACCTACTAACGAAAAAAAGCAGTAACAAATAGTATGTTACTACTTTTTCTCTTTGTTTTATTCTTCTACTTCTATTGCGATTTAATCGTCAATGGAGCGTTTTTCATCATAAAAACTACCGAAATAAACGGGGGAAGCTTTCTTCATCCATTCAATTTCTTCTGGTGTACATTCAAACGTAATGTAATCATTTACATTATGCATAAAAGTTCCATCAGCTATATCTAATTTAAAAGGACTCCGTAACTAATACAAGTAAATTGAGGGTGTCTTGGTTCTTTTTTAACGCTGTAAATACGGCACTAGAACAACACATAAAATTAATTATTCTAGCCTTTCCCAGCATAGTATCTGTTTCATGAAAAAGATTAATTATAAATAAAGCTAAATCAAAACAGTCTTTGTATTGTTTTTCTTCAAAATAATAAGGTATAGCATCAAACTTAAAACCTGATTGAGCATATAAACTATTAAATTCTTCATCTTCTTCAGCAAAAACAATTGAGGTGATATCTACCATTTGATTAAACTCCTTTTTTAACCAGTTTAATTTATCACTTTCCTTATCATACATCAATGTTAACAAAACACATAATCTTGTATACAATAAATTATATTTTTGTGATCCATTCTTTGAAATTAATAATTTGGTAAATTCACTTTTATTATCTCCTCGACCACTAATCAAAATAAGTAATTCTTTTATTTCATTCATACTTTTAATTAAATTTATGCGCAATGCGCTGTTTTCTGATACTACTATTAAAAAGTATAACCGAGTTACCAAGAAAACCGAGATTAGTCACTCAAGCTTCAATTTTTATATAATATAAACTGGTACATGCCTTACCAAAAGTCACCTTCAGCAATGGTAGGAGAAATACTGTTAGATAAACCACCACCCACGATCAATATTGCTTAGGGCTGATTGCTAATTTACAGCAAAATACGATTGAATTATAAAGAATTTGTTTTTAATAGTACATGAACATAAACAATGATATCTACTACCAATTAACTAAAAAAAGCAGTAACAAATAGTATGTTACTGCTTTTTATCTTTGTTCTATATCCCTTAGAAACTCTTTCTCTTTATTTAATTTAGATTCTTGCTATTCTATTTGAAATAGAAATTAACAAGAAAACCTCTGTCATCATAAAAATCATACACCTTTAAATAAAATATTGTATCAATAAAAAGTAATAACTTAATATTTAAACTAGGAGACTCTGCTAATTCAAAATTATAATGAAACTGCATTAATTGAGTAAAAAATACATTATTTAGATTACAATCTTGAATAATAAGTATACCAGGAGCTTCTCCTCCTTTATATTCTTCTATAATATAACTCTCCTCTTTTATTCCTTTTAAAAAATTTAATATCATTTGAGTATTTTCCCAAAATTTTATCTCTAACAAAAACTCTCCTTTCAAATCATCTTTGACAAACTCAGTTACAAAACCTACTCTTCTATCAAAAGAATAATCATCTAGATAATATCTGCTCCAAATAAATTTATCCTCTAATTCATATTTTTTTCGATTATAATAAATCTCAAGAAAACTGTGATAACTGTACTTCATTCTATTTTTTAAAATTTTAAAATTTTCATCTGCTGTACCTATACGCCTTAATTTATTTCCACTCGTTTCGAATACTTTCCAAACCCCTCCATTATGAGAACCTAAACCATTTCCACTTCCAACATCATATGAAAAATACTTTCCTTTATCCTGATAGACTTTTTGTCCATGTTGATATCCAAATTGCTTTGTTTCTTTAAAACCTTTAGGAACATTAAAATCTGTTTTTCCTCCTCCTTTAAAAGCTGCTACACCAATTTTAAAATTATAAGGCACATTATCATTACCTGAGAAAAAATTCCAAAAAACTTCTTTTAATCCAAAAACATCAAATGCACCTCCAGAAGAAATACCACCAGATAAACCTCCACCAGCAATCATAGCTCCTTGGGGTTGATTGCTAAGTTACAGCAAAATACGGATCAATCAATAATCAAGGTTTTGTTTTTAATGATATACGAAATAAACAAAGGTATCTACTACCTACTAACTAAAAAAAGCAGTAACAAATAGTATGTTACTGCTTTTTTCTCTTTGTTTTATTCTTCTACTTCTACCGCGATTTAATCGTCAATGGAGCGTTTTTCATCATAAAAACTACCAAAATAAACGGGTGAAGCTTTCTTCATCCATTCAATTTCTTCTGGTGTACATTCAAACGTAATGTAATCATTTACATTATGTATAAAAGTTCCATTGGCTACATCAAATTTATAAAAAGACTCCGCTATTAACACAAGTAAATTAAGGGTGTCTTGGTTCTTTTTTAACGCTGTAAATACGGCACTGGAACAACACATAAAATTAATTATTCTAGCCTTTCCCTGTATAGTATCTGTTTCATGAAAAAGATTAATTATAAATAAAGCTAAATCAAAACAGTCTTTGTACTCTTTTTCTTCAAAATAATAAGGTATAGCATCAAACTTAAAACCTGATTGAGCATATAAACTATTAAATTCTTCATCTTCTTCAGCAAAAACAATTGAGGTGATATCTACCATTTGATTAAACTCCTTTTTTAACCAGTTTAATTTATCACTTTCCTTATCATACATCAATGTTAACAAAACACATAATCTTGTATACAATAAATTATATTTTTGTGATCCATTCTTTGAGATTAACAATTTGGTAAATTCACTTTTATTATCTCCTCGACCACTCATCAAAATAAGTAATTCTTTTATTTCATTCATACTTTTAATTAAATTTATGCACAATGCGCTTTTTTCTGATACTACTATTAAAAAGTATAACTGAGTTACCAGGAAAACCAAGATTAGTCACTCCAGCTTCATATTTGATATAGTTTAATCCAGCACTTCTAGCTGCTGAAAATATAGGACCTCCCAATCCACTTCCTGCCATAAACTGATATGGAGATGCAAAAAAAGCAGTAGAAGATTGTTTTCTACTGCTTTTTATCATTCATGTATTGTGGACATTTTCACAAATACACCAAAATATTAATCTTCTATGAAACATTGTCTATTATAGAAACTAGTAAAATAAACAGGTGAAGCTTTCTTCATCCATTCAATTTCTCTTGGAGTACATTCAGAACTTACATAATCATTTACTTCAATTATAAAATCACCATCACCCATATCTAATTTGTAAAAATATTCAACAACTAATAAAATTAAATCCAGTGTATCTTGGTTCTTTTTTAACGCAGTAAATACAGCACTAGAACGACACATAAAATGAACTAATGCAATTCTGAGCGCATCATCACCTCTATTAAACATCGTTTTAATAAATAACGACAAATCAAAATAATCGTTATATTTTTTGTATTGAAAATATACTGGAATCGCATCAAACTTGAAACGTGACTTATTATATAATTCATTGAATTCATCATCCTCATTGAGAAATACTTTTATAGAAAGATTCTCTAATTGACTCAGTTCTCTTTTTAACCAATCTAATTTATCAATTTCCTTATCGTATAATGTGATAAAAAACTTACATAATTCCTTGTGGAGGATACTATATTTTTGAGGTCCATTTGGGGAAATAATCAAATCTTGAAAAGCACTTTTAGGATTAGTTCTCCCACTCATAAGTTGTAATTTATTTTTTATATCATTCATATTTTTTAGAATCTATGCCAAATTTTATGTTTTCTAATTTTACTATTAAAAAGATGTACTGAAGTTCCAGGAAAACCAAGATTAGTAAATCCCCCCTCATATTTGACATAATTTAAACCTGCTAATCTTGCACCTGCAAAAACAGGGCCTCCTGGTGTAATACCACCATCTGCTGTATATTTATAAGGACTTGCAAAAAATCCTGTGTATGCATCAATATAAATCTGGTACTCAACAATTATATCATAGGGCCTAATTCTTCCGTCCCTTAAGGCATTTTTATTTAATCTATTACCTAATGACAAAGAATAAGCAGGATCTATCGCAACATGTGGTCCTTCACCTTTCTTTTTTAAATCCAATAATCTACCTCCAGTTGTATTGTATTCTTCATAACTCATGGCTCTATACATTGGCATGCTAATCCCTGGATCACTATCTCCTTTTACTAAAGAACCTACGATAGCTAGTACAAAAACAGAGGAAGCTGATAAGGTTACTACTGCATCCATAGTCACTGTACTAAGTGGAATGACAATTTCACTTAATGTCGTATTACTAGCTGGTTTCTCTTTTGTTTTATTTCCTTCTTGATCAGACCCCATATGCATTGCATGATTCAATCCACTAGTAATCAATCCTTGTCGCATGCCTTGCCAAAAATCACCACCGGCAATGGTAGAAGAAATACCACCAGATAATCCTCCACCAGCTATCATAACTGCTTGAGTTTGACTAGAATTCAGCATCCCTGTTCCATCTGGCCCTAATGCTTCAACACCACTACTAATTAAGGAACTTGCTACTCCTGCTGCAAAACCAGAAATAAATTTTCCGCCCTCGATTTCACTTACTGCTCCTCCAACAATACCATGGGCTCCTGCTTGTACAGTAGTACGAACAAGCTGATTGCCAATTGTTCCAACAGCAGAACCAATTCCCATAGAAATCACAGCCGTGATACCTGCAATCGTTCCTGCCTTACCCGATCCATAAAAGAAAGGAATATTCTTAGAGGAATTGGAAATCCCATTAATAATAACGGCACTAACAATCGCAATACCTATTGCTAAGAAAGACTCTCCACTAGGATCCGTATAAAGTAACGGATTATTCAGCACATAACCATAGCGATTGTAGTTTTGAGTATTGTATACTTCCTGAATATAATTATCAGGAGACATGAAACGTCTCAATAGTGGATCGTAAATTCTACCATTCATGTGAATCAAGCCCACCGTATAGAGGTGCTCATGGCCTGTATACCCCCGATCAATCAACAGACTCGGTGCCCAGCCCATAGCCGTTATTGTTTGATCTACTCCTGCAACTTTAGCCGCTCTTAAATTCCCCCAAGCATCAAAATAGCGCTGTTCAATATTGTTTCCTTCGCTATCTGTAATCGCTACAATCGATTGTTGATTATCGCGATGTAAATAGTAATTCTTACTGCTTTGTCTGACATTACCTTTATACTCTTCTATCTTCATATAGTTTGCACTATACGCATCTCCTGTTACATAGGTAATGATTTTCGTTTTATTACCTTCTAAGACAATCTCTAAAGATTTATCGGCTGAATAATACTTCTTAATCGGCTGATTTTCTTTTGTCTCTGTGCTGCCAAAATAAGCGACATATCTGTTTTTTAGAATAGAAAAATCATAATTGATTCTTCCTTTTCCTTCTAAATAGATTTCATTGGGCGATTTAAATGCATTATACTGTACGGTTGCAAACCCTCTAGACGCCGCTTTTTGAGCTCCTTTGGCATTTAATCCAATGTTTTGTAACTGATAATCTGTATTCTTATAGCTGTATGTCCCTACTTCTAAATTTGATGTCGTTCTCCCTCTTTTGTCGTAGGTATATTGATCTGCTATTACGCCATTCACTGTTTCCGTTAGTAAACGGTCTAAATTGTCATAAGCAAATTGCTCTGATTTAGTAAATATCTTATTTGTACGCGTGGACAAAGTACCTCTCAATACATCATAGCTATAATCCAAATCCACAACACTATTATTATCCTTGCTGTGCTTGATGTTTACTAAGAATTGACTTTGGTCATTGTAAGTATTCACTTGTTTATACCCATTTCCAAAATTGATTTGCTTGGTTCCTCCAAAACTAGTCAAACTACTGAGTTGCCAAATCATTTTGTTATCCTCATCCGATTGCTTATACAGGACCCCATTACTATAGGCATTTTGGACCACCGTTTCACTGGATATTCCCGAGCTTTTTATCCTTGTCTCTGCCTTTGTTTTTGCAACTCTTTCAAAAGCATCGTAGGTAAATACGGTACTATACGTAAAGGCAGGCGTATCCTCTTTTTTCTCTTTGATGCGATACTGTGCATCATACACGGTGGAATAGGTAAAACTTTGTCCATTGTAAGTTCCACTAATTGATAAAGGCAATTTACTGCGTTCGTCATAAGTATACGCAATATCAATCTGGGTATTTTCTGCAGCACTTGTTGTCTTTTCTGCCGTCATTTGCCCAAACTTATTGTAGGTATAGGTAGTAACTCCTCCTTTTGGATTAGTCGTTTTAATCAATCGACTGATATTGTCATAACGATATAAATACGTCCCCGCTGAAGGATCTACTAATTTGGTTTTATTTCCCCATCCATCAATACTGATTTGTGTTTTTATTCCCTCATAATCCGCTTCTTTCAAACTTCCATTGGCATAATACTTATATAGAATCGTTCCTCCTTGATCTTGTGATTTAATCACCAATCCTTGATCATCAATCCATTTGGCTGATTTTTTATGTCCATCTTCTACCAAGACCTTGTTTTTTTCGTAACAAGTCGTGGTAATTTTTCCATTGAAATCCACGTGTTTAATCGGTCGATGTAAATGGTCGTAGGTAGTATAATTCCATTTTGGTGTCTCCCCTTCCAAGAAAGGTTGGCTACTTTGAATGACATTACCATAAATATCATAGACTTGACGCGTAACCACCCAATAATTTAAATCTTTCGGAATAAATTCTCCAATAATAGTCGTATTTGATGAAGAAGACTCTTGTACAACTAAGTCTCTTGGTTTTTCTATAACGGGACCACCAGGCTCCAAAACTCTTGCTATTTTACTGATTGACTTCGTTTTCGTTTGTATGGGTCTATCCAACAAATCATACGACGTAATGGATTGACTGCCATCATCTCCTATTACGGTTACATCATATCGTGCCCCTTCTACTTTACTCTTTGTTTTTTTAGTTTTAACGCTTTTTCCTAAATAATTGGTAACTGTATGGGCATTCCCCCAGCTGTCGTACTTAAAGGTGGTTGTACGTCCTAAAGCATCTGTTTGGGTCAACATCTTACCATAAGCATCCACTGTTGCCGTAGTAATTAATCCATCAGGAGCAGTTGTTTTTACCACAAAACGATTCGAAGCATCATATTCATATTTCGAAATTAGCTCTTCTTTCTCCTCACCTAAAATAGGGCGTTCTGGTCGAATGGTGCCAGGTTGATACGTTCCAATTGGTTCTTCTGCAACTGTTTTAGGTCCTTCTACGACTGTGCTTCCACCTAAATTAATTCCAGGTTCTGCAATTACTAAATCATCTGCCCAATAAGAACCTTTCACATAGGTCAATTTTTCTTCTTTGACTCCACCAAATGGATAATAGGTATAACTTGTCGTTATAGGGTTCGTTCCATTTCCATATTTCTTTAGTGTTTCAACAGCGCCATTTTGGTTATAGGTATACTCCTCTCGCGTTGAAAACGTATGTCCCTCGCGTTTTGAAATGACTTGTGATTTTCCTATTTTTCCGTAGAAAAAATGTCCATTCTGTGTAAATTCAGGTAGATACGTAAATTTCTCTTCTTTTTGATTATTATTTTCCCCACCAAGATGTAAAACTCGTTCTAAAAGCCAATTATCATTGTAATAATACACTTTATGAGTAATAAACCCAGTTAATTCATCTTGAATTTGTTCTCCCGTTTTTAAAATACTATAACTTTTATTGGGTTTTACTTTTCTTTCATTCCAATACTCTGTAAAACGTAGATTTTTGGTTTCATCAAAGCTTCCAAATTGCTCACTCTGAAGAGCATTATCCATTTTATAATCATAAGTATACGTATTCCATAGAATTCCTTTTCCAGCATCTTTACGTCCATCTGAAGTACCAGAGCTATTATCTCTTGACAAACTACCTCCTGTATTAGATAAATCATTGTTTCTTGAAGAAGTATCACTAATCTCAGAGGAACTACTTATTCTTAAATTTCTACTGTTAGATTTATTTAATATCCCCTCATAAACTTCACTCGTTTTCGTTTTTTGAAATCCTAAAAAGCCTTTTCCTTCTAAATGTTGAATAGCATTATAATATTGATATTCTTTAGTTAACACTTTATTATCAAATACATTATGTACCTTACTTACTAAATAATGTGATCCATTTGTCTTGTGGACATAATACGGATAGGGCAATTTTATATCATTATAATAATAACTATTTTTATTGAATGGTTGATATTCATCCCCTCTATCATAATAGCCTCGAGTAGAAAAATTTTCTGTCATTGGGCTATATTCAATTTCTTGTACCACACCTGATCCATTGTCTATTTTCTTTAACTGACTTTCAACAAAATCATCTAACGTAATGGTATATTCTGTTTTATTTTGGATTAGCGGATCATAAATAACCAAACTACTTTTATAGGCATTTAATGCATTGTAATCTGTTTTACTATAGAGAAAGGACAACGGTGAAATTTTATCACCATATAAATCAACAAGACTTATACTTTCATTTAATTCAAATCCTCCATCTGCTTTTGACTTTATTATATAAAACTTAAGTGCATCATTTTTAGGAGTAGATCTAGAATTAGTAACCCTATACATAGGATCAAGTTCCGATTCAAGTATCTTATCTCCTTTATACTCAATTTTACCAAACTTTCTAAAAGAAACTAAGTCTGTCTTACCATCCCCATTAACATCCATTGCTATGATATTGGAAGAACCATATTCGGTATAACGGTATCTATCCTTTTTTCCTGACCAAACCTTATCCCAAGTATTATATCTACGAATCACATGATGTTGAGAAGGAATGATATAAGCCAATTTTTGAGTTGTAAAATCTTTTTGTTCCTTCTTAAAGTTCTCTCCTGTTGAGGTATACACCCACCATAGTTGTTGCTCGCCATTCATTTTAGTCTGCACTTCTTCTATGTTAGAATCTTCTAACGAATACAAATTAACCGGCGTCATAAAATCTGTCAACCCATCGCCATTAAAATCTCCAAAAATTAAAGGTGTCTTTTCCTTAAAATCACTTAATTTATTAGACAAAAATCTAACTTCTTTTAATGCTAATGTCTCTGGATTAAACTTTAGCAAAGTCATTCTTCCTTCTTTACTAACCGTTAAAAACTCAGGGATACCATCTCCATCAAATTCAATTGGATACACTTGACAATCTCTAGCAAAGAGATTACTATAAAAGTCTCCTTTTACTTCACTAAGGGTTATTTTTTGTCCATCAGCCAGGGTACTAATTTTTTTACCTAATTCATAAAAATAGTACTTGGATGTTGTTCCCATGCCTGCAGTTTGAAAAATCAATAAATCGGCTAACCCATCATTATTTACATCCCCAATATAAATGTATCGATCATCTGGATTCTTATAAAAGCCGTTATATCCAGATACATTATGTGGCCTTAGACTTGAAGGTAGATCTAATTTTATACTTTTCATTAATAACCTATTTCGTCCTTCAGATAAGTCAAAGAAATCTAACGTTAAAAAATCCTTATCTTTGTTTGTTTTATAATCAGTAGCTACTGAAATTAAAATATCATTGGGAGAAATAACTTTTTCTGTCCGATCATATACTTTCTTATCTACTAGTATCTTACCTGAAAATAAATCACGGCTTCTTTTATAGGATGCAAAATCCAATAAGTCAGAGCTCCACAATTTATAATTCTCTTCTGGATACACTGAAAACTTCACATAGGTATCATTTTTGTCGTCAGGTAAAACAATTTCATAAACAGGGTAAGGATTGCCTGTACCTTTAAAGTCGCCAATCACCACAGATCCAAACTTTTTACTATCGCTATGTACTTGAATCGCTTCTTCTGTTTTTTCAACAATAGCAGAAGCTTCCTTATCATTATAGCTAAATTTTAATGAAGGAAGTTTTTGTTGTTCCTCATTATAAACTTCTACTTCTCTTAAACGTTCAACTGTATTTCCTTGAATATAATCATACGATAAATCATAGGTTCTATATGGGGTTAAATTATTTGAAGGAATAACTATTACAATTTCTTGCAATACTTTTTTGTGATTCGCAGCTTTACCATTGGAATATAGTACTTGATTTACTTTGCGATTACTATACTTAAAATTCACAAAATACTTTGGCGCTTCTTCAGATGTTCCTCCATAAGTGATGCTTTTAAGATAGCTAACATTATCTAGTATCTCATATAAATAGTTTACCTGATTATCAAAAGAATCAATCATCACACTAATTAAGTGAACATCTTCCTGTATCTCCTTGTATTTGGCAATTTTCCCATTAGGATATTGAATAATGAAACTATATTCTCCCGCCGTTTGTTTTACTATTTTTATTTTTGAAAATAGCAACGTTGTAAAGTTTATACCATCCGTAGACAACAATCGCCCTCCATCTAAATAGTAGGGATCAGTACCATCATGTTGTGCACCAATTGTTATTCCATCAATCTCTTTACTTTTTCCTCCAATAACTATGGACGATAAACCACTAATGTTCCAGCCATAACCAGCAATACCATTTCCTGCCTGACTATTATACGCTAAAGCTAGATTAGGTGAAAAGTTATTTACTCCTGGAACAACATCAATCGGAATGGTATAATTTAACCCTCCCATAGCCGAAACATTTGCTTCTCCTTTGATAGAAGGAAGTGTATCATTCCCTTTATTTGGCACAGCTATTATCCCATTTGAATTTGTCGTTTTATACCCCGAAGTATCAAAAACAAGTTCTATTTCTTGGGTTTGTGCGTGCGTCAACATGCTCATTAGAACCACAAGACTACATACGATATAATTTTTTATCTGCTTCATCATCTCCCTACTTTTTTATCAGATTAGCATGTATAAATTCTTGTGTATGAAGCGTAAACTTTAAGACATACACTCCAGAAGGATAGCCGTTAATATCAAAAGTCGTTCTGTTTTCACCAGGTAAAAGTGTCTTGCTTTTAATTCTACCTCCATTGGGACTAAAGACATCTACTTGCCCTATCTTACCGTAGATTTCCTCCTCAAAAACAACTTGGAAAACTCCTGCTGTGGGGTTAGGGTAAATCTTAATCAAGCTCTTGATATCTTCTAACGTTAGTTCCTGTGTTTCCTCTTCCATATTCATTGCTGAGGGCTTGAAAATCGGAGGTTTTACTACTTCTAAAGCAGGACATTCTTTGAGTCCAATATAATTTCCAGAGGCATCATATTCAAAACACAATTCTCCCTTGGGTAAAAAAAATCTGTTCAATTGTTGGACAGTAGGAATATCTGCAGGACAAGTCTGATTCAGTAGTTTATCGACTTGTTCTTTTCCTTTGAGGTTAGCCAAGTCTTGACTAAAACTCCGTTGATGGCCCATGACAAAAAAAAGAAAGGCAACCAACCAAATACTTAATTTATTCATTTTTAAGACAATATGTTAGCATTGTAAATTACCCGCAAATGTCTTATATAAAAATTAACTTAAAAAGCTGTAAGCAAACAAGTTAAAAAACAGCTCTTAAGTTAAGCTTAATTAACAATCAATACATATAATATTTAATATATTTTTTATATATTATTAAATTAAAAGTAAAATACAAAACCGTAAACGCAATTAAAAAATAATAAAATAACAAAATTTAACTCTGTTTTAACTCAATATTACTGATTTACGTAGTGTTAATTTCGTATAACATAATTTTATTTTTCAACAAAAATCAAACAGTAATAAGGATTAAACAACAACACCTATTCTTGATTTACATTATTTATCACGGGTATTCTGTTTATTTTTTGAATTTTTAATCAATAACTTATTGAAACAAAAAAAGGAGGTTTCAGTGTACTGAAACCTCCTTTTTTTTACGAGTTATATCCCTCTAATGTGAAATATTTTTCACATCTTCTGGTTTGTGTTTGTATTTAAAAATAATCGCGAATAAAATAGTCACCACTAAAGAGAACAATGCGAAAATAATCCACGAATGCCTCCATCCTTCTACTTGTAGTACCAAATCTTCTTGGCTGTATACATAGTGATTCACTACCGCTTGTGCTAAGAACATACCGATGGTTGCTCCGAAACCGTTAGTCATCATCATGAATACTCCTTGAGCAGACGAACGGATATCTTCACTTGTTTCATTATCGACATATAAAGATCCAGATACATTGAAGAAATCAAAAGCGATACCATATACAATCATCGATAAGATAAACATCCATACGCCATTTCCAGGATCTCCTAATCCAAACAATCCAAAGCGCAGTACCCAAGCAATCATCGACATCAACATCACCACTTTAATTCCAAAGCGCTTCAAGAAAAATGGAATCAACAAAATACACAGGGTTTCTGAGATTTGAGAAAGCGAGATTAACGCATTGGCATTACTAGCTCCCCAAGTACCTGCATACTCCGGAATTTGCTTAAATGTCGTAATAAAAGGATTGGCATATCCGTTGGTGATTTGAAGAGATACCCCCAATAACATAGAGAAAATAAAGAAAATAGCCATTTTCTTTTGCTTGAATAAAGCGAACGCTTTTAAACCAAAGGCATCTGCCAAGGTGCGCTTTTCATCTGATTTATTCACTGGACAGTTTGGTAATGCAAAGCTGTATAAAAACAGGATTACGCCTAAAATTCCAGAGATATAAAACTGGTGGTAGTCTTGTTGAAAACTGATAAAATCAGGGCTACTACTGAAGTTAAATCCTAAAGTTCCATCTGTATATCCGAAGAAATTCACAAATAACATAGCGATGATAAAACCAATGGTTCCGAATGTACGTATCGGAGGAAAGGCTTTAATAACATCCAACTGATTTTGCTTCAATACGGTATAAGCCGTAGAGTTGGATAAAGCAATCGTAGGCATAAAAAACGCTACGCTAATACTGTATAAGGTAAAGATCGTTGTAAAATCTACGTTACTACCCGAAACATAACCATAATACCCCGTCGCAAACATAAAGAGTGCCGCTAATAGGTGGTTAATTCCCAATAAACGTTGAACTGGGATCCATCGATCTGCCACGATTCCCATAATAGCAGGCATAAATATAGACACAATCCCTTGCATGGCATAAAACGAACCAATTTTAGGCCCTAATCCTATAGATCCTAAATAGTTTCCCATTGACGTTAGATACGCTCCCCAAACCGCAAATTCGAGGAAGTTCATAAACGTTAGTTTAAGTTTTACATTCATAATTATTTCGTGTGTAGTGTATAGAAACAAACCGCATGCGTATGCCCCATGCGCGTTTTTTCATGGGTCATTTTAAATTCTTTCTTTTACTAATTGCAGGATTAAATCAAATTGTTCTTCTCTTGACAAGTTTGAATTGTCTATTTCTACCGCATCTTCCGCTTTTACTAAAGGCGAATCTTTGCGTGAAGTATCAATTTGATCACGTTCTACCACATTGCGAAATACTTCTTCATATACCACAGTGCTGTTTTTTTCTTGTAATTCTTTGAAGCGTCTTTCTGCGCGAATCTCAGGCGTAGCAGTCATGAAAATTTTCAATTCTGCATCGGGAAAAACTACAGTTCCAATATCCCTACCATCCATAACAACTCCTTTTGCTTTACCTAAAATTTGCTGTTGTTCTACTAGTTTTTTTCGCACGGCTGAAACCGCTGCAATCTGACTCACAAATCGAGATACTTCTAAGGTGCGAATCAGCTCTTCCACATTTTCATCATTCAGGTAGATATCAGCATATCCTTTGGACACATTGTATTCAAAGTGTACATCAAAGGTATCTAGTAGTTCAATCAAGCGTTCTTCGTCAAAAGACTTAGAGGAGATTAAACCTTTGCGCATGGCAAAAAGTGTCACTGCGCGATACATGGCACCGGTGTCGATATAGATGTAGCCTAATGACTTGGCCAATGCTTTTGCTAACGTACTTTTTCCAGTAGAGGAAAAACCGTCAATCGCTATAGTTATCTTTTTCAAATTTGAAAAATTTACAATTAATTCATATCAATACGAACACCAAACATACTAGTGTTTGCTGCTGTGGTTTGGCGTGCATAAGAATAGTCGAATTTAAAGCGTTTCAGTTGTAAACCAACGCCCGCAGTTATCCCTGCGAAATGTCTGTTGTCAACAATTCGCAATTCCTCTCCTTTACGGAAGTTATAACCCAATCGGATTTGAAACTTCTTTCTCGGAAAAAGTTCTACTCCAACAATGAAATGTCGTAGTGCATTATTAAAAAATCCGACCTTTTCTTCTTTGAATTCTTCGTCTATAGACGTAGTTCCCCTATTGGGGTTTGAAAAGGACAAATCCCATTGTTGTAAATTATCTATTGTAATGTGCCATCGCAAAGGTACGTTTTCTAATTCTTTCGAAAGAGAAATTGCGACATCTAATGGTAATTTTTCTCGATAATCTGCATACGTTTGCAGTTGAGCCCCTAAGTTTCTGGCAGTTAAGGCAAAGTCCCATTGCCCAATTTCGTCTTTATAGAGTACACCTAGATCAATAGCTGCTCCAATAGACTGATAAGATTCCATCGAAGAGAACACAAACTTGACATTTGCTCCTACATACCAATCGGATTGTTCGATTTGATAGGAAGACCCTACAGTCAAAGCCACTTCATTTCCTTTAAAACTTCCGGTATAACTTCCAAACTCATCATATCCTTCCATATCGCCATAGTTGATGAAGTTTACTCCAACAAATAGATTTCGCTTGGAACGAAAGGTTTTGGAATACCCTAATGAACCATAATTGGCAACGCCATAAACCTTACTAAAACTCAAATCAAGCTGATTATCCATCGTTTCATTGATCACGGCTGGATTCCAAAAGGCTTGACTCACCTGTTCAGTAAAGGCATAGTTTTTTCCTCCTAAAGCAGCTTGTCTAGGGGAAGAGGGTAAATTCAAAAACTGATAGGTATAGTCTGCTCCTACTTGACTATGCGCCTCTAGCGACAGTAAGTGGAAGACAAGTAAACAAATCCATACGATTGAATGCTTCATTTAGCCATTGGTATTATGTTGCTAATATATTACATTTTCAAAAACAATCGCAAAAAAGGAAGCCTAAGCTTTTTATAGGAGTTTGGCGATTTACTCTTAGGTCAAGTTTAAAACGTCAACCTTACTTAAGGACATTCAAGGATATAAAAAAAGCAGTAGTCACTAGTCCTACTGCTTTTCTATTCTTTTTATAAAAGGAGAAGCTATCTGCTTACTTCGCTTTTTCTATGCTGAAATCTTTCGCTTTTTTCACTTTTTCTTCCAACAAGGCAATCTCCAATACTTCTTCCATGCGGTCGACATAATGGAAGGTTAACCCTTTTACATAGTCTTCTTTGATTTCTTCAATATCTTTTCTATTTTCTTTACACAAGATAATTTCCTTGATATTAGCGCGTTTCGCTGCAAGAATTTTTTCTTTGATTCCCCCTACAGGTAATACTTTTCCTCTTAGGGTAATTTCACCTGTCATGGCTAAATTCTTTTTCACCTTGCGTTGAGTAAAGGAAGAAACCATCGAAGTCAACATCGTAATTCCGGCACTTGGTCCATCTTTTGGTGTTGCACCTTCTGGTACGTGAATGTGAATCTTATACTGTTCAAATACATCTGAATCAATCCCTAACTCATCTGCATGTGCTTTAATATATTCTAGAGCAATTGTAGCAGATTCTTTCATTACTGTACCTAAGTTTCCAGTAATACTCAATCCTCCTTTTCCTTTTGAAATAATAGATTCAATATACAAGATATCACCACCTACACTTGTCCAAGCTAAACCTGTAACTACACCAGCTACGTCGTTATTCTCATATTTATCAGCTTCAAAACGAGGCGTACCTAAGATTTTACGGATATCATCTTCCGTTACCTTTGGATTATACTCTTCTTCTAAAACAATGCGTTTTGCAATTCCTCTCGCTACGTGGGCCAATTGTTTATTCAATCCACGTACTCCAGACTCACGTGTATAATGCGTTACGATGAACTCCATTTGTTTTTTCCCAATGGTTAAATCCTTCGCTGTTAAGCCGTGTTCTTCCAATTGTTTTGGCAACAAATGTTGTTTTCCGATTTCTACTTTTTCTTCAATCGTATACCCTGTCATTTCAATGATTTCCATACGATCTCTCAAAGCAGGTTGAATCGTTGACAAGCTATTTGAAGTAGCAATGAACATCACTTTAGACAAGTCATATCCCATTTCTAAGAAGTTATCATAGAAATCGCTATTTTGTTCTGGATCCAATACTTCCAATAAAGCTGAAGAAGGGTCTCCATTATTACTTACAGATAATTTGTCAATTTCATCTAACAAGAAAACAGGGTTTGATGTTCCAGCTTTTTTCAAACTTTGAATAATTCGCCCTGGCATCGCACCGATATATGTTTTTCTGTGTCCTCTAATTTCAGCCTCATCGCGTAAACCACCTAGTGAAATACGCACGTATTCACGACCTAGTGCTTTGGCGATTGACTTTCCAATCGATGTTTTCCCAACACCTGGAGGTCCATATAAACATAGAATTGGAGCTTTTAAATCATTGCGCAATTTTAAAACTGCCATATGTTCTAAAACTCTTTTCTTTACATCTTCGATTCCGTAATGATCTTTATCTAAAATCTTTTGCGAGCGTTTTAAATCAAATTTATCTTCCGAGTATTTACTCCAAGGTAATTCTAATAAAAGCTCTAAATAGTTACGTTGAATACCAAATTCAGCTACCTGCGGATTCATGCGTTGCCATTTCATCAATTCTTTGTCGAAACGCTCACGTACCTCTTTATTCCACTTTTTCTCTTTGCCTTTTTTGCGCATTTCTTCAAATTCCTCCTCATTTGAAAAGCCTCCTAATTCTTCTTGGATGGTCTTCATTTGTTGGTGTAAGAAATACTCTTTTTGCTGCTGATCTAAGTCGATGCGCACTTTAGTTTGAATCGTATTTTTCAGCTGTAACTTTTGCAATTCAACATTCATTAAACGCAACGTTTCATACGCGCGTTCTTTTAAATCGTTGATACGCAACAAGCGCTGTTTATCTTCTACCGTCAAGTTGAGGTTAGAAGATACAAAATTGATTAAGAACGAATTGCTCTCAATGTTTTTTACTGCAAAAGAAGCCTCTGAAGGAATATTTGGGTTTTCTTTGATAATCTCAACCGCTAATTCTTTAATGGAATCTACAACTGCTGAAAACTCTTGATCATCCCCTTCTGGGCGTATTTCATCGCATTCTTTTACTGTTGCAGTTAAGTATGGGTTTTCTGAAACTAGCTCAACAATTTCAAATCGCTTTTTTCCCTGTAAGATTACGGTTACGTTTCCATCAGGTAATTTTAAAACCTTAATAATTCGCGCTACGGTTCCTTGTTGGTGAATATCTTGTAAACCTGGATCTTCAATATCCTCATTTACTTGAGCAACCACCCCAATGCTTTTTCCCTTTTTATTTGCTGCTTCAATTAATTTAATTGATTTATCTCTTCCTGCGGTAATTGGAATCACCACTCCAGGAAATAAAACCATATTACGCAAAGGCAAAATTGGCAATTCAACCGGTAGTTCCTCATTATTCATTTCTTCTTCATCTTCCTGACTTAACAGAGGAATGAACTCAGAATCACCGTCTAAGAAATCATCAAGCATCAAATTATCTAATGTTATTATTTTTTGGTTTGCCATATTATAAATATCACGTCATTATGTCAGTAGCCACTATATTACTGTAAACAACAAAAAACACAAGTCGTTTACTATCAGTCATTTCAGCTACTTATTAGTTTTATACTACCTTAGTAGTTCAATCTTTATGCCATAAAAAAACCTTGCATAAAGCAAGGTCTTATGTCAGTTTATATATTTATCAAATATTATAGTTCTGGGATACCTGGATCTGTTCCTGGGCCTCCTGTTCCTGGATCAGTGATAATTACTTCTTTCATGGATAACTTCGCTTTGTAATCCCCAAAGTTCAATGTAATCACTTGTCCTTCTTTTGATTTTAATTTAAACGTAAATTTACCTGCGTACGTTTTTTTGTTGTCAATCGTTAAGTTTTCAATCTTATCGATTTTAAAATAACTTCCTGCTAACGCTGCATCTTTCTCATCTGAAACGTAAACCACTCCATTTTCTGAGGTATATTCTACGCCTACTTTTGAATAATCGTAATTACCAATAGGAAGTGTTTTGTCGAAGCTAATCTTTAGCATACGCTTACGCATCGATTTACTTCTTGCATTCATTACAATCTTACCGTTTAGAATATCGCCTTCAAATTTTGAAAACACGTCCATATCTTTAATATCTTCTCCATTGATGTTGGTAAAAATATAACCCGCTTCATTGGTTCCAATACGCTCGTATGGGATATTCTCAAACTTTCCTGTAATTCTAAACGATTCTTTCAAGTATTGATTTAATGGTGATGGCAATAATAAACTGCTGAAGTTTCCACTAACCAACATATCATTGCGATCGATATTTGTAATCTTAATTATTCCGTTATTGCGTTTTGGATTTGCTAAGTCTGTAGAATTGAAAAATTCAAAACCGTTATCGCCAATACTATAGGTATAGTCTAAGGTATTGATGTTTGTTGGAAAGTTCCCTACTTGGAATTTCAAAATTTTCATATCAAAAAAATGACCTTGCATCAAATCATCAATATAGAATTGAAATTCACCATTTTCATCAACATATGCATTAAACTTCTCTTTCTTAACAAACGTTGTATCTGGAAGTGTAACTGTAAAATAGGCTGGTACTCTGAATTCTGGATCAACAAAATCATCATCTGAACTACTACATGACGAAACTCCAACACCACATAAGGCTAACAAACTTGCACCAAACAATATCGAATAAATTCTCTTCATAATTTAATATTCTAATTACAGATTCAAATATATATATTTTAATAGATTTTAAATATTTTTTAACAAAAATAAATTAACAAAAAATCTTCTTTTTAATTCTTCTTGTCTTTTACACGCAATAATAGGAAAAAACCAACGATAAAAAACAGAATTAAAAACAAAATTGCATTTTGCATCTTCCCTGTCAAATCACTGATCAACCCATAAATAGACATCCCTACCACAATTCCAATTTTTTCTGTCACATCATAAAAACTAAAAAAAGAAGTTGTATCCGTTGTTTCAGGTAAAAGCTTAGCATAGGTAGAGCGTGAAAGCGATTGTATCCCGCCCATCACTAAACCAACAAAAGCCGCAGCTACATAAAATTCATTGGGCGTAATAATAGTATAAGCATAGATACAAATAAAAACCCAAAGTACATTCAAGACACACAATGTTCGAATATTGCCAATGCGCTTAGACAAGCTAGAGGTAGCAAAAGCTCCAAGGATAGCAATAATCTGAATCAGCATGATACTGACGATTAATCCCATGCTTCGCTGTTGATCATCGGCCCATGCAATTTCCTTTTCTCCAAAGAAAGCAGCAATAATCATCACGGTCTGTACCGCCATACTATATACAAAGAACGCAACTAAATAGCGTTTTAGTATCGTGTGTTCCTGCAAAAGTCCCCATACTTTCTTTAATTCTCTAAATCCTTTAAAGAAAATCTCTCGAGTTAGTTTCTTATCGTTTTTAAAATCAGGTAATTTTCTAAAGGTAATCTGGCTAAAAGCAATCCACCAAACCCCAACTAAAATAAAGGACATTCGCATGGCTTGAGTCGCATCTTCAAATCCCAACTTTTCAGCATTCATCACCAAACCAAGGTTGATAACCAATAAAAGTACACTTCCGATATAACCAAGCGCATATCCTTTGGCACTGATTCGATCTTGTTGTTCTTCAAAAGCAATATCAGGTAAATAGGAATTATAAAAAACTAAACTTCCCCAGAAGCCAATCAATCCCATCATATAAATCAGCAAACTCCAACCAAAATAGTCCAAGCTAAAGAAATAGAGAAGCATACAGGAAGTAGCACCAATAGCACAAAAGAGTTTCATAAAAAACTTCTTTGTACCGAGGTAATCGGCAATCCCCGAAAGCAAAGGAGATATAATAGCAATCAATAGAAAGCCCAAAGCGGTGATGTAACTAATGATGCTCTCACTGTTCATCTCTATGCCAAAAAACGAATAGCTATTAATAGCTCTCGCACGGAATAGCATCCCATAATATAAGGGAAAAATAGAAGAAGAGATGACTAACGCATAAACCGAATTGGCCCAATCATAAAAGGCCCATGCATTTAATAGTTTAGGATCTCCCTTTTGGAAGTTTTTCATCTTGTTGAATATAAATAGCTCGCTAAAATAGAAAAAGCCACCTATAGTCGGTCGCTTTTTCTATTTTATTTTAAAATGTAACTCCAAATTTTGCAGCTTCTGCTTTAGCTTCCGGAATTAATTTCTTCAGATTATCAATACGTTCTTGATTGGAAGGGTGCGTGCTCGTAAAAGAAGATCCTCCGCCTCCACCGCTATTTGCAGCCATACGGCTCCAAAAAGAAACCGCTTCGTCTGGATTATAACCAGCAATTGCCATTAACGTCAATCCAATTTTATCAGCTTCCGTTTCGTTGCTTCTACTAAAAGGTAGCATAACACCATACTGGCTCCCCAAACCAAAGGCCATACCCAATGCTTGTTTTGTTCCTTCTTTACTATTTGCTGTAGCAGCATCTAATCCTAAAGCAGCAGCTTGTTGCAGCATTGCAGCACTCATTCGCTGTTGTCCGTGGTTTGCCAAAGCATGCGATACCTCATGTCCCATAACGGTTGCAATTCCAGCATCTGTTTGACAAATCGGCAAAATCCCCGTGAAGAACACAATCTTCCCTCCTGGCATACACCAAGCGTTTACCTCTTTATCATCTACTAAATTGTACTCCCAACGGTAATCTTGTAAATAGGTAGGATATCCATTCGCTGTCAACCATTTTTCAGCTGCTATTCGAATTTTATTCCCAATATCTTCAATACGCTTCGCATCTTTTGTTCCCTTAATTACTTTGTGCTCTTTCAAGAACTCTCCATACTGCTGAAAAGACGATGGGAATAAAGAAGCATCGGACACAAAAGCCATGGTACTTTTTCCACTAAATGGATTTGTCTTACAACCACTTAGCAAAAGAAGAACGCCTAAAGTTAAAACTAGTTTTTTCATTCTATTTTTTCTTCAAAAATAAAACTATTCTTTTATGTTTAACAAATTAGCAGCAGCTTTTGTTGGAAAGCTTTTTTGCTTTTTCGCTAGTTGCTTTTTGTTGAACTTCATACTACTTCGGTAAATTTTCTTTCAACAAAAGAGAAATTTTATATTTAAAGAAACATCTTACGAAAATACAACCTACAAAAAAAAACAAATCGAAACGAAGTGGAGATTCATCGAACACCAAAACAAAATATAAACCTAGTGAGATAAAAAAACTTCCCCAAAAAGACCTCTCCCAATATATTTTGTACTTTTGCTTTAAATGTTTTTAACTCATGCAAGACAATTCTAAAAAAGCAAAACATTCCTTAGAAGTTCCTAAGTCCATTATTTGGACAGGAAAATTCTTACAGTTTTTTTCGCTTCCCTTAGCGGCTAAATTTGCACAAAATCTCTTTATCACTCCTATAAAATTCAAAACACCTAAACGAGAGAAAGAGATGCTTACCAAAAGTAAGCGCAGTAAATTATACGTCAATGCCATCAAAAAGGACATTGTAATGTATGAGTATGGTATCAATAAAAAAGCAAACAAAAAGGCTTTGTTGATTCACGGTTGGAATGGTCGTGGTACGCAATTGGTAACAATTGCCAATATTTTAATTCGACAAGGATATGATATTGTAAGTTTTGACGCACCAGGTCATGGCTTTTCTCCTAAAACAAAAACGAATCTAACAGAATTTATTGCTGCTGCTTTTGAGATTGAAAAACAATTCGGTCCTTTTGATTTAGTTGTCGGACATTCTTTAGGTGGAATGACCACGATGAATGCTTTACGCGATGGACTCAAAGCAAAGAAAGCTGTTATCATTGGCAGTGGTGATGTTGTACAAGATGTTATTGAAGATTTTATCAAACAACTTCAGCTGAAACCACAAATTGCAGACATCATCAAAATGCGTTTTGAAAAACAATTCAATCGTACCATGGATAGCTATTGTGTACACACTGCTGCGGAACAAATTGACATCCCTTTGTTAATTATACACGACGAAGATGATATTGATGTTCCAATTAAAGCGGCTTATCAAATCAAGAAACACGCGGTAAACAGTCAATTAATGGTTACCTCTGGATTAGGGCATCGCAAGGTATTAGGAGATAAAAAAGTCATCGAGCGCATTCGAGATTTCACTCAAGAATAAACACAACACCATCAATTCAAATCTTATGAACAAAGACAAAAATACAACAGAACAAGAGTGGAAAGAAATCCTGACAGAGGAGCAATTCTACGTTTTAAGAGAAAAAGGAACAGAGCGTCCTTTTACTGGAGCTTATACCGACTTTTACGAAGCTGGACAATATGCATGTGCGGGTTGTGGTCAACTTTTATTTGATGCCCAAACGAAGTTTAATTCTCATTGTGGCTGGCCTTCATTTGATCAAGCTATTGAAGGAAGTGTTGAGTATATCAAGGATTTATCGCACGGAATGGTTCGCGTAGAAGTGGTCTGTTCAAATTGTCAGGGGCATTTAGGGCATGTATTTCCTGATGGTCCTCAAGAAACAACAGGGCATCGTTATTGTATCAACTCCGTTTCTATTACGCATCAAAAATAAAAACAAAGGCTCAGAATAAGATGAATCTGATTCTGAGCTAATACAACAATTGAATTTCCTTTAGTCCAAAGGCTAATTCTCCTTGATTTTCCGTCTCAACGACTAATTTCCCATAAGGCGTTACATCTCGAATTATCCCATTGAAACGCGCTCCATTTGGAGTTTCAAAGGCAGAAATCTTATCTTTTCGAAACAGATGGGTTTTATACGCTTCCCATAAGGCATCTGCATTACCCTGTTGCAAAGCATCATACCCCTCTTTTAATTCCAAAAGCAACGCGTGTAATATTATATCCTTATCAAATTGCTCTCCTGCTAGTAATGCTAAAGAACTAGCCTTACTCATCTCCGGGAAATAGTGTTGATTGACATTAATACCAATTCCCACAATTGAAAATATTTCACCCTTAGCTTTGATGATATTTTCGATTAATATGCCACTAATTTTCTTATTTACAGACAAAATGTCATTCGGCCATTTGATAAAAAATGGCAGATTTGTTATTTTTTTCAAGGTGCTTACAACGCTCAATGCAATCATCACATTCAGATCAAAAACCCCTTGAAGACTATCAGGTTCACTCTTCATCAACACACTAAAAGTCAGATTACTACCCGCTTCCGAAATCCAACTTGTTCCTCTTTGTCCTTTGCCAGCAAATTGATTTTCTGTGACAATTGTCGTGAAGTTTTCCAAATCGCAATTTGTTAACATCTCTCTTAAATAGGCGTTTGTGGATGCAGTGGCATCGAGTTTGATGATATTCATATAAAATTATTGTAGTCTAATCAGAAGCGATTCACTATATTTGAACCCAAAATTAGGAAACATATTTTTGTTAACTTGAAGAAATTTAGATAAAATCAATAAATGACAAACAAAACTATCAACAACGACGAATTGATTGCTAATATTATCAAAGGAATTGAAGCTGTAAAAGGGGAAAATACGACGATTTTAGATTTAAGAGAAATAGATAACACACCTTGTGATTATTTCATTATATGCGATGGGAATTCGAATACGCAAGTCAATGCGATTGCAGGTTCCGTTCAAAAAATTGTATCAAAAGAATTACACGACAAACCTTGGCATGTTGAAGGTGAGATTAACGCAGAATGGATTTTAATGGACTATATCAACGTTGTAGTACACGTGTTCCAAAAATCTATCCGCGAATTTTACAACTTAGAGAGCTTGTGGGGAGACGCAAAGATTACGAATATCAACAGCCAATACTAAACTTTAAAATTTATTCTTCATGGCGGGAAACATAAAACCAAACCAAAACAAACCCAAATTTAGCCCGTGGATTTTGTACGCGAGCATTGTGGTTATCGTATTGGTTATAAACTTTTTATCGAACGGCAGCGGTGTTGGAGATTCCAAACAGCTGAGTCTTTCTAAATTTTTCGATTACCTGAAAGAAGGTAAAGTAGAAAAAGTAGAATTTAATCGTTCTGTTGCTAAGGTATATTTAACGAAAGATGCTTTACAGAGTAAAGATTTTGAAGAATTACAACGAAAATCAATCCTAGGCAAAGAAAGTACAGGTCCACAATTTGTAACTGAAATTGGTAACTCAGAAATTTTTCAAAAGAAATTAGATGAGGCTGCTGGAGAAGGTAAACTAGTGGAGTACAAATCTGAAGCTGAAAGCAATTGGGGAGATTATTTTATTAGTTTCCTTCCGATTATCATTATCATCGGATTCTGGTTATTCATGATGAGAAGAATGACTGGTGGCGGTGGTGCTGGCGGAGGCGGACAGATTTTCTCTATTGGAAAATCTAAAGCGAAGCTATTTGATGAGAAGAATGACATCAAAGTAACTTTTAGCGATGTAGCTGGATTAGAAGGAGCGAAAGAAGAAATCGTAGAAATTGTGGAGTTCTTAAAGAACCCAGAAAAATATACCTCTATTGGAGGTAAAATACCAAAAGGAGCCCTTTTAGTAGGACCTCCAGGAACAGGTAAAACGTTACTAGCAAAAGCAGTTGCGGGTGAGGCAAAAGTGCCTTTCTTCTCTTTATCAGGTTCTGATTTCGTAGAGATGTTTGTTGGAGTTGGAGCATCACGTGTACGTGACTTATTCAAACAAGCAAAAGAGAAATCGCCAGCAATTATTTTCATTGATGAGATTGATGCTGTAGGTAGAGCCCGTGGAAAAAGTAATTTCTCTGGATCAAATGATGAGAGAGAAAATACATTGAACCAATTACTGACTGAAATGGATGGTTTTGGTTCTCATACTAATGTGATTGTATTAGCTGCAACGAACCGCGCAGAAATCTTAGATAAAGCGCTTTTACGTGCAGGACGTTTTGACAGACAAATTTATGTTGATCTTCCAGACGTTAAGGAAAGAGAGGCTATTTTCAATGTTCACTTACGCAACATTAAACGAGTAGACAACTTAGATATCGATTTCTTAGCAAAACAAACACCGGGATTCTCTGGTGCTGATATTGCAAACGTTTGTAACGAAGCCGCTTTAACAGCAGCTCGTAAAGACAAAAAAGAAGTAGATATGCAAGACTTCTTGGATGCAGTAGATCGAATCATTGGTGGTCTTGAGAAGAAAAACAAAATCATTACAGTAGAAGAGAAATATGCAATTGCAATTCACGAAGCTGGTCACGCTACGGTAAGCTGGATGTGTGAACACGCGGCACCACTTGTAAAAGTAACTATTGTTCCTCGTGGACAAAGTTTAGGAGCTGCTTGGTACTTACCAGCAGAACGCCAAATTGTACGCACAGAACAGATGTTAGATGAGATGTGTGCTACTATGGGTGGACGTGCTGCAGAAAAGATTGTTTTTGACAAAATTTCAACGGGTGCTTTAAGTGACCTTGAAAAAGTAGCAAAACAAGCTAGAGCAATGGTTACCATCTATGGTTTAAATGAAAAGTTAGGAAACATTACATACTACGATTCATCGGGTCAAAATGAATACAACTTCAGCAAACCATACTCAGAAGATACAGCGAAGGTTATTGATGAAGAAATTTCAAAATTAATCGAAGGTCAATATGAGCGTGCGCAAGCAATCTTAACTGAACACAAAGATAAGTTAATCCAATTGGCTGATTTACTTTGTGAGAAAGAGGTGATTTTCCAACAAGATTTAGAAAATATCTTTGGTAAACGTCCTTTTGACAAGTCAGAAACAGAGGAAAATACGATTCAACCTCAAACGGATACAGAAAACACAATCGCTTAATCAAGCATTGCTGAGAATCAATATAAAAATCTTAACTTAAAGACTCATTTAAGTTAAGATTTTTTTTATCTTTGAAAATAATAAAATTTATACATTACGACACTTAGCGTATGAGCTTTCTAAAGAAGTTAATTAGCGGATTTATGTCAAAACAAAGCAACGAAGAGGCTGATGATCAAAGAAGCCAATATCTTCCAGAAACTGTTATGCCTGTTGATGACCTATTCACTGTTAACTTTAAGAATAACGGCGGTAAGTTTTTATACTGTGATACTCAAACAGAATTACAAGAAACTTTCGTCAATGTTTTACTAGAAAATGATTGGTTTGAAAAAGAAGCTTTAACGAATGAAAACCAATTTCACTCGTTATTGAAAGACAACAACATTCGCTTTGTCAATTCCAAACAACCCGTTTTCTTTGTTTCTTCTTGTGAAAGTTTAATCGCTGATGATGGTGCTATTTTATTTTGCGACAGACAACTCAAAGATTTTAAACCACATGAAATTCCCGACAATGTTATCATCATTGCGGCAACAAGCCAAATTACACGCACTAAAAGCGATGGGCTTCGTGAAATAAAAAGAAAATACAGCAGTTCATTGCCTACTAATATTACAGCAATCAATTGCTTTAAGCCTTCTGCCAATCAAGATTTCTTAAGTTATGGCAGATCCCCTAAAAACTTATATTTACTTTTATTAGAAGATCTATAATTATGTCTGAAACCGTTAAAAGAACAATATCCGGAGTAATCTATATTGTTCTGCTTCTAAGTGCAACTTTGTATGATGCACTAACTTTCAAAATACTATTTGGATTTTTTATGATTGTAGCTGCTTATGAATTTGCTAAATTGATTCAGCTATCAAAATACCTTTGCGTGGGTTTGAGTTTAGTTGCTGTAGCAGCTATTTTTCAAGACCGTATAGCGCTTCCAGTTCAAACGTTGGTGATTATCACATTTTTAATTTTACTAGCCATTACGGCAGAATTATTCACCACACGTAAACCCAATCGAAGCTTACCAATTAAAATTATTCTATTCCTAGGTTATATTCTAGGAACTTTTTTAGCTTTTTTACACCTTCCCTATACTCCCGAAGGATATCAACCTCAAATTGTTATCGGTATTTTAATTTTGGTCTGGACCAACGATACCTTTGCTTATATTGTGGGGAAGAAATTCGGTAAACACAAGCTATTCGAGCGCATTTCTCCTAAAAAAACTATCGAAGGTTTACTAGGTGGAATTGTATTCGCAATTATTGCATCACTAGTACTAAATCACTTTTTTACATCATTAAATGTGTATATTTGGATTGCAAGTGCTATTTTTGTAGGATTATTTGGAACACTTGGGGACTTAATTGAATCTCATTTCAAAAGAGAAGCCGGTGTTAAAGATAGTGGCAAAATCATGCCAGGACACGGAGGTATCTTAGATCGCTTAGACAGCATCTTATTTATCTCACCATTTTTGTATATCATTTTTCAAATTTTATAAGTCATGTTTCATAAAGAAGGAACTAAAATTATTTTTTTCTCGTTAGTAGTAGCTGTAATCTTTATTGTAGTATTAGATTATGTTATAACGATTGATTGGTTAAGAATGACCTTGTCATCTATTATTCTAGCACTGCTAATCTTAGTATTGCAATTCTTTAGAAATCCAAACAGAAGCATTACCCCTAACGACCACGTTATTGTAGCGCCTGTTGATGGAAAAGTAGTTGTAATAGAAGAAGTTTATGAGCCTGAGTATTTTAAAGATAACCGTTTAATGGTTTCTATCTTTATGTCGCCGATTAATGTACACGTTACGCGTTATGGCTTGAGTGGATTGATTAAATACAGTCAATATCACGCAGGAAAATACCTAGTAGCTTGGCATCCTAAGGCAAGTGAAGAAAATGAAAGAACAACAGTTGTTATTGAAAATAAGGTTTTCGGAGAAGTAATGTACCGTCAAATTGCAGGTGCATTAGCGAAGCGTATTATAAACTATGCTAAACCGGGTATGCAAGCGATTCAAGGAACGGATGCTGGTTTCATTAAATTTGGATCTAGAGTGGATTTATATTTACCGATTGGAACAAAAGTAGATGTGGTATTAAACCAAAAAGCTATTGGAAACAAAACGGTAATTGCAAAAAAACAATAATGAGCGAACAACTAGATAAAGACTTTTTAGAAGCCTACAACCGAATTTCAAAGGAAGCTAGAAATTTGGCTCCAGATGTTATGCTGCGGATTTACGCGTACTACAAACAAGCGACAAATGGTTTAAGTCATCAAGACTTTGAACACATGTCTCATGATTTGAAAAAAGCATTTAAATTCAATGCCTGGACTCAGGTGAGTCACCTATCCACAGATCAAGCGAAAGCTGAATATATCAAACTTGCTCAATCTATTTTAAGCGAAGGATGAAAAACAGTACGTTAGTAAACCTCGTGTTTCTCTTTCTTGTCCTTGTGACATCGTCTTGTAGAAAGAAAAATGAACTCATTGAAGTTGAGATTCCTAAAAGAGAGACTTTTGTTGTAGAGAAGAAATCAGTTCTTGGTCAAGAAAAAGTCAAAACGAAACAGGGTCCTTTTGAGATGCATTCGCTTTCTTTTCAATACGAAGAGATTGAAAACTTGTTTAAACCTGAAGATTTAGCACTCCACTATGGGACTATTCATTTGGATTATGCGAATCGTTTAAACACAGCTATTCACGGTACACCATACGTTACTGATAGTTTAACTGCTATCTTAACTAAAGTTACCCCAGCACAGGCTGAAATAACGAATTTAGCAGGCGCCTATTACAACCATAATTTCTTTTGGCAGTCTATCAACAAGAATACAACAACTAGCCCAAATACAGGCTTATCTGCCTTAATTTCATCTAGTTTTGGTTCCTACGCTAATTTAAAAGCTGAGATAACGAGAATTGCCGTTGAATTTGAAGGTTCTGGATGGTTGTGGTTATTAGTAGATCATCGCAATAATTTGACATTGGTCACTACAGAAAACAACGGAAATCCAATTTCTATGCGATTAGGAAAACCTTTATTAGTGATTGATTTATGGGAGCATGCTTACTTGCCTACCTATAAAAATGACAAAGAGAAATACATCAAAGCGTTACTTCCTCATTTGAATTGGGAATTTGCTAATCAGAGATTGAATGATTAGATAGTAAAGCATAAAATAATAATATATACAAAAAAGGCGAAAGAATATTCTTTCGCCTTTTTTGTATTATATGTTTGATTCAGAAATTTCTGATCTGATTCAAGAAGTTCTCTTTTTTGATGTATTTTTAATCAAAAGGTTATCCTGTTATGGCAAATTGCCATTTGCCACTACGCGATTTTCACCATCACCCATCACACCATCACCTATCACACCATCACCAATAACCCATACCCCGTAACTCATAACTCCTTACCCCTTAAAAAGGAACATCATCATCATTAAACACATCACGTGCTGGTGGTAAATGTTGGGTCATATTTGCTCCTTCGTTAATTGCAGAAGAATATACGCCATCTCCACCTGCGAAACCTTCCATGCGGGCATCTTCATCCAAGTTGTCAAACTTACCGTACATTCCTAAGAACTTCAGACGGATATTGTCCAATCCACCATTTCTGTGTTTTGCTACGATAAATTCCGCTTGTCCTGCTGTAGGAGAACGGAACTCATCATCCCATTCTTCAATTTTATAGTACTCTGGACGATAAATAAACGATACGATATCCGCATCTTGCTCAATAGCTCCAGACTCCCTTAAATCGGATAATAAAGGCCTTTTAGACGTTCCCCTAGTCTCTACCGCACGCGATAACTGAGATAAGGCAATTACGGGTATATCCAACTCTTTCGCTAAGGCTTTTAAGTTACGAGAAATAGTAGAAATCTCTTGTTCACGGTTTCCTCCTCCTTTTTGACTTCCTCCCGCTGTCATTAACTGCAAGTAATCAATTACGATAAGTTTAATTCCATATTGAGAGGCCAAACGTCTTGCTTTTGCACGTAAATCGAAAATAGACAAGGAAGGTGTATCGTCAATAAACAACGGTGCACGTTCTAAATCTTTTACTTTTACGTTCAATTGCTCCCATTCGTGTTTTTCTAGTTTACCTGTACGCAATTTCTCCGAAGACAAACCTGTTTCTGACGAAATCAAACGCGTGATTAACTGTACGGAAGACATCTCTAAGGAGAAAAACGCTACACCCGCTCCTGCTTCAATAGCAATATTACGTGCCATCGATAATACAAATGCCGTTTTTCCCATCCCGGGACGTGCAGCAATAATAATCAAGTCACTCGGCTGCCATCCTGAAGTTAATTCATCCAATTTATGGAAACCAGTAGGTAACCCACTCAATCCTTCTTTGGTACTAATCTCTTCAATACGCTTTTTGGCTTGCGCCACTAAGCTTTGCGCCGTCTCCGAACTCTTTTTAATATTTCCTTGTGTAACCTCATACAATTTAGCCTCCGCTTTATCTAATAAATCGAAAACATCGGTTGTTTCATCGTAGGCATCTTCGATAATTTCATTGGAAATACGAATCAAACTACGTTGAATAAACTTTTGCAGGATTACACGCGAGTGGAATTCAATATGCGCAGAAGAACTGATCTTTTGTGTTAAACTAACTAGGTAGGCATCCCCTCCAGCCATATCTAATTTGGCATTTTTGCGGAGTTGAGCCGATACAGTTAACAAGTCAATAGGTTGGTTCCCAACGAATAATTGATCAATTGCTTCAAAAATATACTTGTGTCCTTCCTTATAAAAAGCTTCTGGTTGAAGTATATCGATTACTTCGTCAATCCCCTTTTTGTCAATCATCATTGCACCCAGCACAGCCTCCTCAAAATCAGTAACTTGAGGTGGTAATTTCCCTTTTTCTAAAGCAATAACATCTTTAGTAAAAGAGCTGGCGTAGGTACGTATATCTTTTGCTTTTTCCATAATGCGAAAATAACTCTTTTTTTAATATGCTGTTCGCGTATTCACTTTACAATCAATAAAAATAAACTATTTTCATTTGATTCCAGAAATATTGAAGCACAAAAAATCCGAGTGTAAACTCGGATTTTTAATTTTTCTTATCTTGTCATTTAGCTTTTGTACTCTCCCATTTCGAAGTACTTTTCCATGCGTTGGTTCAGTAACTTGTCTAGTGGAGTTTTAGCCAATTCTTTGTATGTTTTTTCAATATACGTTCTCACTGAATTAAAAGTAGCTTCTCTATCTGAGTGTGCTCCTCCTAATGGTTCAGCGATAATATCATCAACTAACTTATTCTTTTTCATATCATAAGAAGTCAATTTTAATGCATCTGCCGCTTGTTCTTTAAATTCCCAGCTTCTCCATAAAATCGAAGAACATGATTCTGGTGAAATTACAGAATACCATGTATTTTCTAACATGGTTACGCGGTCACCCACACCAATACCCAATGCTCCACCTGAAGCTCCTTCACCAATAATAATACAGATGATAGGCACTTTAATACGGAACATTTCATAAATATTACGTGCAATAGCTTCTCCTTGTCCTCTTTCCTCTGCTTCTAATCCTGGGTATGCACCTGGAGTATCAATCAAAGTAACGATTGGAATATTAAATTTCTCAGCCATTTGCATCAAACGCAAAGCTTTTCTGTATCCTTCCGGATTTGCCATCCCGAAGTTTCTATACTGTCTTGTCTTTGTGTTGAATCCTTTTTGCTGTCCTACGAACATAAAACTTTGATCTCCAATTTTTCCTAAACCACCGATCATTGCTTTGTCGTCTTTTACATTTCTATCACCAAATAATTCTAAAAATGTATCACCACAAAGTGCTTTAATATAATCAACAGTATAAGGTCTGTTTGGGTGTCTTGACAATTGTACACGTTGCCAAGGAGTCAAATTCTTATATATCGTTTTCTTTGTCTCTTCTAATTTCTTCTCGATTTGTGAGCAAGTCGTCGATACATCTACATCAGATTCTTCCCCGATTAACGTACATTTTTTTAACTGCTCCTCAAGTTCTTTAATAGGAAGCTCAAAATCTAAATATTCCATTTATGAATAAATTTTAGTTTCAATTACTAATCACAAAGATAAAATTTTCCTCTATATAGACATACTATATTTTGGCAAGTTTTATCTTTTTCCTGTTTTTAACAATAGCATTTAGTACTACTGTGCTTAATATTAACAAGGCACCGACATAAAATTCGGGGCTCATTTTTTCACTGTCTTTAAAAATTAAAATGGCTAATAGAATCCCATAGACAGGTTCTAGATTGATGGTTAGCATCACGGTAAACGGTGTTATATACTTCATAACATACACCGATCCGATAAAGGCAAAAGCGGTACAAAATGTACCTAAAACCAACAACCACAGCCAATCTGTTGTTGTAACGGTAAAGAATTCTACCGTAAATCCACCGCTAAACAAAAGATATAAAGAAAGAATCAACAATCCGCCGACCATTTCATAAAAGGTAATAATAGAAGCGGAAGAATGCTGTGCAAATTTACCGTTGATAATTGAAAAAACGGCGGATAAACAAGCAGCACTTAAGGCTAATAAAATTCCCTCTACATATTCCGTACTCACACTAAAAATCAAGCCTAATGCACAAACAACGATAAAACCAAAGAAAACTTCATAGGCAATAATCTTGCGTTTATAGAAAATCGGTTCTAGAATGGAAGTAAAAAAGGCGCCTGTTGACAAACAAGCCAAGGTTACAGATACATTAGAAACCTTGATGGCCCAGAAAAAAGTCAGCCAATGCAAGGCAATAACAATTCCTGCAGCCAAAAACTGAGTAATATTTTTTTTACTGTCTTTTAATGTTTGTCGTTTAAAAGCGAATAACAAAAGTAAGGTGATTACAGCAATAACAATTCTGTACCACACCAAAGGTAGAGCATCTAGTGTAATTAAATTACCTAAAATAGCTGTAAACCCCCAAACGAAAACAATGAGGTGTAACAGTAAATTACTCTTTACATTATCTGCGAGCATTTCGTAATAAAAATATAGCTAAAATTGAGAACGTGACGTTAGGAATCCACACGGCCACCAACGGTGACATACTAGAAGCTTCTGCTAACACACTAAAAATCTTATCAAAGAAAACATAGATAAAAGCTAACGCAATACCGATAGCTAAGTTAATTCCCATACCTCCTCTTCGTTTCATCGAAGACACAGATACGGCGATAATCGTCAAAATAAAGGCCGATACAGGCACACTGTATTTTTTATACAACACCACCAAATGCACATTGATATTAGAAGATCCGCGCATGCGTTCTTTTTCAATAAATCTCTTTAGTTGACCTAAAGTCATGGTTTCTGCTGCATATACGACAGGACTCAAATCATCAATATCGAATTCCAAATGCAATTCTTTGGAATCAGCAAACTCTAAAACATCCCCCGCATCCCCTACTTCTCTCTTGAAATAGTCATACAAGGCATACATTTTCGTTTCTTCATTCCATTCAATGCGTTTAGCGTCGATTTTTGAAACTAATTTATTGCCATCAAACTCTTCAATGGTGAAATTATACCCCGTATTTGTACTATAATTAAAGTTACTTACAAAGATAAATTCGTTGGCATTGATTTGTTTGAATACGTTCTGGCTTTCCCGAACCTCGTCTCTCTTCAGGTACTTATAACGGAAATCATTATATCCGGCACTTGCTTTAGGCACGATATACATGGACATAGCTAGTGCTAAGAACGAAATTAAAGTCGCTCCAATCAAATACGGACGTAGAAATCGAGTAAAAGATATTCCAGAACTTAAAATAGCCACAATTTCTGTGTTATTTGCCAGTTTGGAGGTAAACCAAATAATGGAAATAAACAGGAATATAGGAAATAACATATTGGCGAAATAGACCGTAAAATCCAAGTAGTACATCATGGTTGCTTGAATAGGCACCTTGTTCTCTAGGATTTTATTGATCTTTTCAGAAACGTCAATGACAATACCAATAGGTACAAATAGCAAGAGCATCACAAAAAAAGTGGCTAAATATCGCTTTAAAATATACCAGTCTATAATTTTCATCTGTACCCTACTTTTGCTATTTGACGTTTGTTGATTTTTACAATCTTTCCCCCAATTGTTTCACCATTTTATTTTTCCAAGTGGCAAATGTACCAGCTAAGATTTGTTGACGTGCTTCACGAACCAACCACATATAGAAACCTAAATTGTGAATAGACGCAATTTGTTTTCCTAGCGATTCGTTAGCCGCAAATAAGTGACGTAAATAGGCTTTTGAGTATTCTGTATCTACCCATGTATGTCCCATTGCATCAATTGGAGAGAAATCATCCTCCCATTTTTTATTTTTGATATTGATAATTCCTTCAGATGTAAACAACATTCCATTTCTCGCATTACGCGTTGGCATTACACAGTCAAACATATCAATACCCAAGGCAATATTTTCTAAGATATTAATTGGCGTACCAACCCCCATTAAATATCTTGGTTTATCTTCAGGTAAAATAGAAGTAACCACATCAGTCATTGCGTACATTTCTTCTGCAGGTTCCCCTACAGATAATCCTCCGATGGCATTTCCTTCTGCTCCAACATTAGCAATATACTCTGCTGATTGTTGGCGTAAATCTTTATATGTACTTCCTTGAACAATTGGAAATAAGGCTTGCGAATATCCGTATAGTTCCGGTGTTTTATTAAAATGTGTCACACAACGATCTAACCAACGGTGCGTCATGTGCATCGAGCGTTTTGCATAACGGTAATCACATGGATAAGGCGTACACTCATCAAAAGCCATGATGATATCCGCTCCAATCGCACGTTGAACTTCCATTACATTTTCTGGAGAGAAAAAGTGATACGATCCATCAATGTGTGATTTAAATTTCACTCCTTCTTCCTTGATTTTTCTGTTAGCAGAAAGCGAATATACTTGGAATCCCCCACTATCTGTTAGAATATTGCGGTCCCAATTCATGAATTTATGCAAACCACCTGCTTGCTTTAAGATTTCTACTTTTGGTCGTAGATATAAATGATAGGTATTTCCTAGAATAATATCAGGATTAATTTCTTCTTTTAGCTCACGTTGGTGCACTCCTTTTACTGTTGCTACCGTTCCAACGGGCATGAAAATAGGCGTTTCAATAACACCGTGATCCGTCGTAATTTTTCCAGCACGCGCACGTGACTGAACATCAGTATGTAATAATTCGAACTTCATATTGTCTATTTACAGCTTGCAAAGATAATTTAAAACTAGTCATCAAGCCTAGTTTTAATATTTTTTTCTATTTTCTAAAAAACACGGTATTTCAATAGTAAAGCAATAACGATTGGAGCACCAAAAATAGCGGTAATGGCATTAATAGGCAAAATCGCCTGTGCGTGTACTTGTGTAAGCATATCACAGAGTAAAAGCAAAATACTCCCCAACAACATACAAGCGCCAATTAACGTACGATGTGTGTTTGTTTTCCACAGCATACGCGCCATATGCGGTACAGCTAATCCAATAAAGGCAATAGGCCCGACAAAGGCTGTTGCTCCACCCGCCAATAAACTCGTGGTGATAATAATTAAATTTCTCGTTTGCTTCACGTTTATTCCCAAGGAAGCTGCATACGCATCTCCTAACAATAAGGCATCCAATCTTCGGATTAAAAATAGGGATAATCCGACACCTATACTAACAACAAATAAAAAAAGTAGTATCATTTCTTGGGTTAAATTCCCCAAACTTCCCGACATCCACACAACATATTTTTTTAGCTGATCCGCTTCACTAAAATAGGTCAGTATCGCTATAATGGCATTGGCAAAACTTCCAAACATTAACCCAACAATTAGCACTGTAACAGAACTTTTTACTCGATGCGATACGGCTAAAATAAGTAGTAACAAAAGTAAACTCCCTATAATAGCAGTACTAAGTAAGGTATAACTAGACATTAAATAAGGCGCGATAAATGCTGGAAGTAGTGCACCTCCCATCAACACTAAAGCTACCCCTAGTCCTGCACCTGCGCTAATTCCCAATACATAGGACTCGGCCATAGGATTGCGAAACAATGTTTGCATCAACAAACCACTTAACGCTAAGGCGATACCAACCAAAATAGCGACAAAAGCCTTGGGTAAACGATAATGCAACACAATATACTCCCATGAGGCTTTAGTTCCTTCTTGCCCTGTGAGAATGCGAATGACCTCTTTAAAAGGGATGTGTACACTGCCCCAAGAAAGATTTACAATCAATAGGAATACGACCAATACAATTCCCAATCCCCAACTTACTTTTGGTATGCTCATTTACTGCAATTGTCGATAAAAAAACGGTTGATAATCTGGTAATAGTTCTGGATGTACTATTTGAATGAGGTCTTTTAAAACCAAATCAGGTCGAAGCGGTCCCCACTCATAAAAGAGCGCTCCCCCTGTTTTTCCTTTCGTTGGAGCAAAAGAATATACATTGCCTTTTTTGAATGCCTCAAATTCTTTATAGTGTGGATTAGCCGCTGCCAAATCACTCAACGATTCATAATGTCCTGGATTAATCCAAAAATCAGCGTGTTGTCCTTTTTCAAGCACCTGTTCAAAAGATAGCGCTAAACTCCCTACTCCTGGTGTATCTTTCCACAGATAATCTGCTTTTGCATCTTTAAAATACACAGCTGCCCAGCTATTCCCTTCTGGCAAATACCAAACATCAGAATACATTACTCCACTGACTACAGTCGGTTGACTTTTTTCATTTTTCACAAGTTCTAAAGCTGCCGTATAATCTGTCACAATACCCTCAAAAAATTGATTGGCTTCCTTTTCTTTGTCATATAAAACACCAAACAACTTGATCCATTCTGCTTTGCCTAAAGGATTTTGTTCTGTCCAATCCCCATTGTATAAGACAGGAATACCAGCTTGTTCAATTGTATGTAAGGCTTTATTTCCATTGTCCATGGCAAATGCCATGAATACATCAGGTGCAGCATCGACAATCACTTCTACATTCAGTGTTTCATTTTGTCCTAATTCACGGATATGCCCGCGGTCAATCTCTTGTCGAATGGATTCAGTAGAGATATAATCCAGTCCTGCAAAACCAATAAGCGATTGCACTTCATCTAGCGTTGAAATAGCTGGAATATGTGTAGTCGATGTACAAGCAATGGTTTGAATGGGAATTTGAATTTGTGTATACTGTTTGAGAGAATCAGGCACTTGCGCTTGTTCTCTTTTCAAAACATAAGTAAACTGCTCCTTTGCTGATGCCCAAGGTTGGGTGATTTGAACCACATAGATACCATCATAGGCTTTTAGGGTGAATCCCTTAGCATACGTAATAAGAGATTGTGGTGTGGATTGCTCTACTTGTGCTGCCGTCTTGTCTTTGCATTCAGTGAACAAAAGCAACAAGGTTAATCCCAAACAATAAAAAGCTATTTTTTTCATTTACACTTGTGTTTACTACGCAAAAATAAACTTATTTATTCGATTGGAAGGCGAAGGTTTTTTTTTGTGGAGGTGGTGAGAGGGTGAGAGGGTGTGAGGGTGTGAGGGTGTGGAGCTGTAGAGCTGTCGACCTCACCGCCTCACCACCCACCAACCTCACCACCCACCAATCTCACCACCTCACAAAAAAAAGCTATCCTTTCAAATAAAAGGATAGCCGAAACCAGAAACGTTAATTAATATAAAGTCGTTTAATCTTAAACTTTATGTCTTTCTTTTTGTAAAATCTAAATTGGAACTTGATCGTTTCTAACCATAAACGAATAAAAACTTCTTTGGAGTTTTTTCCAATTAATCGAGCATAGTGCTCTGCCATCTTTTCAATATCATTAATATTGGTGGTTAGATGTGCTAAGTTTTTCATGCGATGCGAAAACGACATTTCCTGATCAAATTTCATTCGATTTAAATCGACCAAATAAAACGTATAGGTTCCATCTGGTTGTTTTTTAATCAGTGTGTTTCCTGGCGAATGATCTAAAAACTTAATTCCCTTTTCATGTAAACCATAAGAAAAACGAACAAATTCTTCCAAAATAACATCCCGATCAGGATAGTTCTTTTGCATAATTAAATCGCGATAGGTAATTTCCGCCTCGACGAGTTCCGAAATATAATAGGTATTCCGAATCGTTGTGGCCGTACTATATTCAAAATACGCTACCGCTTGTGGGTTAGCTACTCCCAATTCCTTTAGCTTTTCAGCGTGCTCAAACGATCGCAATCCTTTGGGTTTTCTAAAAAACTTATACACGCGTTTATTAAATTCATTGGGAATTTTAAAAGATTTAATAGCTACTCGTTGACCAGTAGATAAGGTTGCTAGTTTAATTGAGTTTCTACTTCCTTTAAAAAGATACGTAGTTAATGCATCATAGTTTTCAATTAGGTTTGTTAATTCTTCTTGTTGGTTTTGATATAAGGGGTGAATACGTTGATTTACCCTTAGTTGAGTCATAATTTAATTGATTTTTAATTCTATACTAAGATACGGCTATTCTAGGACACCCGTTTTCACTCCAAAAACAACACAAACACCTACAATACAACTAGTTACAAAATAAAAAAAGCCCCAATTTATATTTTATCCTTTTTTAATTTCTACCATTAAATTAAGAAATCCTTCTACTTAACATTTACAAATCACTCATTTACTTAAACTTACCCTCTATTTTAATCCTTTTTAATAAATCTTATTCATTCTTCATCTCTTCTTTTTAGCCTCTCTTGCGTTTCGTTCACTTTTACGGATATCATTCTTTTTTAATCCTAAGCATTTGTTTTTCGTGATTAATTTCACACTTCCTTGCCATTAACACATCTTTAGTTTGAAACATTCCGAACTAAAAAGTAAAATAAATACTTTTGTATCCTTTCTACCTTCTTCACACGCAAAGGAAGAGATATTGTTAAAAACAGTTAAATAAAAAACCTATTTTGACAACTTCATCAAATAATTTTCTTGTTCTTTTATACTACAATCCTATTATTTGCGTTAAGAGAATAGTAGAAAATAACACCTTTAAAAAACAAGTTTTCTGGGTATAAAACGAATAGCTAACGCGCTTCTACAGTAAATGAATCACATAGAATGAGCGATTTCAATGTTAATTAAGGAGTTGACCGATAAATTTTACGGATTACCTCTTGTTTATTTCAGAATAAAAACTAATTTTGAGAAAGATAAAAATTAACATTTTATTAAACTTTCACTTTTGTGTAATACTAATACTATGCAACTAAATATGAAAAAACTTTTATTTCTAGCACTATCATTATCAATCCTTTCAACATCTTGTAGTACATCGGATGATCCATTTGTAGAAGTACCACAAGTGCCAAACCTTGACAATGGTTTACTTATTTTAAATCAAGGAGGTTTACAGTTTAATGATGCATCCATAGGATTTTCAAGTTTTGCTTACGATAAATATCATGCTAATATTGCACAAACCGCAGACAAAGTATTAGGAGATCAAGCTCACAGTATGTCTTTCAAAGACAACAAAGCATTTGTTGTATTAAAAGGGTCTAATAAAGTTGAAATTTTCAATCGCTATACATTTAAACACGAAGGAACCATTACAGAAGGTTTAAATATGCCTTTGTACATTGCTTTTGCGAACAACAAAATATATGTTACGAATGAGGAAACACAATCGGTTAGTATATATGATGCAAACTACAAATTCCTTAGTGACATTAAAATCAATGCGCCAATAGCTCAAATTTTAGCTTGGCATACCAAATTGTATGTACAAAAGAATATTTCTGCAGATAAAAGTGAGATAGCTGTTATTGACGCAAACTCGAACATTACAAAAACAATTCCGGTAGAAAAAGAGTTGAAAGACCTTGTTACTTTAGGTGATTTTGTTTTTGCTATTTCAAGTACAAGTGATAAATCATTCTTCTATAAAATAGACGCACAAACGGACACGAAAGTAACTGAATTCTTCTCTACGAGAAATTCAGCGGCAAAGAACTTGCGTTTAGACAATAATGATTTGTACTACACAAGTAATAACTCTGTTTACAAATGGAATCCACATGATACAAATGTACAAGTTGCACCTGTCTTGACTATTCCAGAAAAAGATTATAATGCGGCTTCTACCTTCTATGGTTTCAACGTAATTAAAAATACAATTTACATTGGAGATGCAGGAGATATGATGGATCCAAGTAAAGTTTCCATCTACCAAAATGGTAAAATGATTCAAAGTTTTACAGCGGGAATCTTAACAAGTAATTTCTACGCTAACTACAAATAATAGCAAAGAGTCCTTCGGGACTCTTTTTTATTTCCCCCTATTTCCATTATATTTCAAAAAAGCTATAATTGTTCCATTATATTTTCTATTTTTACTATAATATTAATTTAGTTCGCAAGAAATAATGAAGAACAAAAAAAATTTCACTTACTTCATTGGCGGTATACTGATTGTTAGCTTACTTGTATTGGTCATACAATCCCAGTATCTCAAAACAACACAAGCACCACCTTCAGAAACCAATCTCGGCACTTTTTCTAATCCAGAAGTTGCTTATCAAGAATGTAAAACTATTTTATCTGAAGTTTCGAGAGCCTTAAATACTAGCGATACAACTAATTAGAATACCATGAAACGAATCGTACCTTATTTGATCTGTTGTTTGATGTTACTTTCAGCACAACTAACATTAGGTCAGGACAGCTTTTCAAAATTTGAAAAAAACAAAAACATCAACAATGTTGTAGTCAACAAGAAGATGTTTGAAATGATGGCTAACGTAAAAGTAGAAGCAACGAACACCGAAGAAAAGCTCTATTTTGATTTAATCAAGAAACTAACCAGCTTACGCGTTTTTAATACCAAGACGCAAGAAGTAAAAAAAGAGATGACGTCGACCATCAATGATTATGTGAAAGACAAAAATCTCAAAGAATTAGTAAACAAAAAAGACAGTGATTCTAAAATTATCATTTACATTGACCAAACAGGAACGAACCAAAATATTTCAGAACTGGTAATGTACAATGACAGTGTGGATCCAACTAAAGAAACCGTTTTAGTTCTCATCACAGGAAATTTCAGTTTAAAAGAACTTTCCTCCTTAACCAAGAAAATGAATTTACCACTAGGAAATACCCTAGACAAGCTATAAAAACAGACGCTCCTTTTAAACAAAGGGGCGTTTTTTTATTATTTACAATAAACAACTGACATTTATCAGACTATATTAATATTATTTTTCATAAATTAGTACAGAATAACATAAATAAACACGTATTATGAACTTAATGAATTTACCTCTGTACAATTTTGCTAATGGCACATTTATGATCATTATCTTTGGATTAGTATGTGTGGGACTTGTCGTAGCAATCTTCATGTTTATGGGAGGAAGCCCAAAAAAGGAAGATGAAGAAGAAGAAAACAAACTAGACTAAAAGAAAGACGATATACCATTCACGTGAAAAAAAAATTGTGATGTGCGACCATCACAATTTCTTTTTCAGCGCATAGCAAGTTAATTGCCTTGCCTTTTTATACTTGTATTGCAGTACACAGTTCAATTAAGAAACCGTTGCAATCTGTGACATAGGCCACTGTTTGCCCCCATGGTTTCACCTTTACTGGCTCATATAGTGAAGCGCCAGCCGCTACTGCGCGTTGTACTGCTTGCTCAACATCTTCTACTACAAACCCCAACTCGATTCCCATTACACGGTCTTTACTCACAGCTGTAAATCCTTTGGATAAATTAGTCTGTGCCAATTCCTCTGCTGCAAAGGCCAAAGTAGTATCTCCTGAAATTAATTCGGCATAATCTCCTTCTGGGGTAATGAACTTGCGTTCAAATCCAAAAGCACTTTCGTAAAATGCAACGGTTACTTCAACCTGTTTTACATACATAATGGTATAGCTGTACTTAATCATTTTTAGTCTTTTTCTACTCAAAGATACAACTAGATTCTAGCATTAAAATCACAAAAAAACCGATTTTTTCTCATTCTTATCGTTTTCTAACCTAGCATTAAATTTCTTTAATGTTAATTTTCAAACACTTATAAGTTTTACTTTTGTTGTAAAATGCACAAGTTATGAACATATTATTGGTTGAAGATGAGGCAAATGTGTCTAATTTTATTCGCAAAGGATTAGAAGAGAGTCAACATAAAGTAACCTTGGCTTATGAGGGTTTCATGGGACTAAAATTAGCAATGGAACACGAATTTGACCTTATTATTTTAGATGTGATTCTCCCAAACATCAATGGGTTTGATCTCTGTCAGGAAATCAAAAAACACAAATCAGATACGCCTATATTAATGCTGACAGCCCTTTCTACTCTACATGATAAAATCAAAGGTTTCAATATGGGAGCGGATGATTACTTGACAAAACCTTTTCATTATGAAGAACTTTTACTGCGCATCAATGCCTTGACTCGTCGCATGAAGATGGCTGTTCCCAGTTTAGAATACACCGTTGATAATTTGGTTATGAATTGCTTTCAGAAAAAAGTATACCGCGATCAGGTTGAAATCAACTTAACCCAAAAAGAATATCATTTATTGGAATACTTTCTCCTCAACAAAAACCGCGTCTTGAGTCGCGCGCAAATTGCAGAGGCAGTATGGGGTATTGACTTTGATCGAGGAACCAACCTCATCGATGTATACATCAATTACCTGAGAAGAAAACTAAACAAAAACCAAGAGACAACACTGATTCAAACCGTCATTGGGATGGGGTACATTTTAAAAGACGAACAATGAAAATAAGAACCCGACTCTCCTTACAATTTATTGGCTTATTTGCCATCTTGCTTTTAGGGGTACTGACTTCTATTTACTTTGTTGTCGCTACCCAATGGAAAAAGAATTTCTTTCGCCAATTAGAAGATCGCGCCATTACTGTAGGGCATAATTATTTAGCGGAAGACAATTTCACCAAGGCTGAATACGATGAGGTACTACGCAAATTTCCACGTACCTTACCCAAAGAGCAAATTCGCATTTATACCTCTTCTTTTGAACCCACCTATATTGCTGAACAAGAATTGCGCTGGGACAAAGCACTCCTGCAACAAATTTACACCCATAAAAAAGTACAATTTCAACAAGAAGGGGATTTCATTGTAGGGATTTTCTATGAGGATAATTCCGGAAACTATATTATAGTGGCCAAAGCGACCAATGACAATGGAGAAAAAGCGCTGCAACAATTGCGCAGCATCATGCTTTTTAGTCTTTTGATTGCTTTAATCATTACGTTTATACTATCGCGCATTTTCTCAAATTCCCTATTAAACCCCATCAAGAGCATCATCAATCACGTTCAGGATAAAGACGTAGAAAATTTAGTTCAACCTATTCCCGTTGACCATATGTCCAAGGATGAAATTAAAACCTTAAGCGACACCATCAATACGTTGTTTTTGCGTTTGCATACTTCTTTTGACAATCAGCAATCTTTTGTTTCTCATGCCTCTCATGAGCTCAAAACGCCAATTGCTTCTATGATGGGCAATGCAGAAATTGCGTTGCGCAGTCCGCGTACAGAAGCCGAATACCAAGAAGTATTGGCAGGTATAGTCAAAGATGCCAGTCACATCAATCGCATCATCAATAATTTATTGACGTTATCCCAATTAAATAACGCGCGTTATTCGCTGCAAGAAACGTCTTTTGAGGCTTTTTGGTGGACCTTAATCGATCATTTGGTTGCTACCCAAAAGGATGTAAACCTCAACCTAGCCATAGAAACACAAGAAGAATTATATGCGTTGTACTTTAATGGAAATTCTCATTTGCTTGAGCTCGCACTTTCCAATATCATCCTCAATGCCCATAAATTTTCTCATCAAGCTCCCATCCAATTGACCTTGAAAACCACAGCAAACGATATTCTTATTCTTATTGAAGATCAAGGAATTGGCATCCACAAAGAGGATTTGGATAAGTTATTCCTTCCTTTTTTCCGTTCTCCTAATGCTTTAGGGATTAAAGGAACTGGATTAGGGTTGTCTTTGGCTTATAAAATTATTGAATTACACCAGGGTAGTTTAACGGTTCAGTCGATTCTACACCAAGGAACAACCGTGACCATCCGCCTACCCAAACAAATGAAAGCAACAGATTAATTTTTTTTAATCTCATTTTAATCTCTCCTTTATCTCGGTTTAAAGTCCTTTTAATCTCGTCCTATTAGGTTTGTCTTCTAATTTAATTGCAAACCACAATGCGTAAAACAAAAAGACTCTTAGCCACCTTACTCTTTTGTTTCAGCTTATTGAGTGCACAAGCACACGATAAAAAAACGCCTATTTTAGTGCGAGATGCCGAAACTTTACTCCCTTTACCAGGAGTGACGATTGAGAATATGAGCAAAAAAGAATATAGTTTCACTTTAGAGGATGGTTCCTTTGATCTACAAGTAGAAGAAAAAGAAACCATCCAATTGCGATTGTCCTATTTGGGGTATCAAGAGCAATTCATCACCATTGACGGGACTAGCCTACCTGAAACTATCGATTTACTTATTGAAGAAAACGTCTTAGACGGCATTATCATAACGGGATATACCAAACAATCAAAAGGAAGAACAACAGGTGCTGTTGGGAAAATTGAAGCAAAAGCGCTCAATCAATTACAGGTTAGCTCAATGGATCAAGCCTTACAAGGACAAGTTCCAGGTTTGTATGTTGCTTCGCCATCCGGGCAACCTGGCACACCAGGCCGTGTTACCATCCGCGGAATTGGGTCCTTACAAGATGAAAATACCAATCCGCTTTACATCTTAAATGGCATGCCTATTTCGCCAGAAACCTTTACCTCTCTTCCTCCCGAAGACTTTGAGGATATTACGGTTTTAAAGGATGCAGCTGCGACTGCTCAATACGGTTCTAGAGGAGCCAATGGTGTTATTGTGATTACTTCAAAAAAAGGGATGGCCAATACCCCTTTACAAGTAACCTATCAAACCCAATATGGTTTTGCACAAGCCAACAACAGCAAATGGGATATGATGAATACCAACCAACGCTTGGAATTTGAGGAACTATTACAAGATCCTGATTTACCAGGTTGGGCGTATTCTCAAAAAAATCCATACAAAATAGTGAATGGCACAACCGTTGCCAAAACGGATGAAGATTATATAAATGATGCACAACGGTTGAATCAAATCAGACAAACCAATATCGATTGGCGTAAAAAGATTTTGCGCAAAGGGATTATTCAATCTCACGCCTTGAGTTTAACCAGTGGAAATGAAAAAACACAACACTATACTGCTTTCAATTATTACAAGCAAGAAGGTGTTTTGTATAATTCAGGCTTAGAACGATTTAATATTAACTCCAATATTCACCACCAAAGTAAACGATTTAAAGCCGATTTTTTTATCAACTTGGCACAAAGCAACAGTAAAGAGTCGGAATCGGATTTTGACGTCAGCGAAACCAACCCTGTAGCCTCTCTTTACTTTGCTTTGCCTTATGAAAATCCTTATGATGAAAATGGGCAATTGCAACCAGGTGCTAATCGATTCGGTACAAATGCATTGGCCATGTATCAAGATGTGAATCGAAAAACGATTGGTTTAAAAGGAGTGCTCTCTGGGAATTTCTCTTATGCCTTAACGGATGAATTGAAATTAACCTCAACGCTTGGGGTGGATTATAGCAAATACTCCAATACCCACATCATCAAACCCGATACTTATTTTGGTGAATTAGTTGAAGAAGGTGGGCAAGGGATGTACAGCCAAGGCGATCAAAATAAAATCAGTACGATGAGTAATTTTGGTTTTAATTATCGAACCCAATGGGACAAACATGAAATAGAAGCCATTGGATTAGTAGAGATGAATCGCTATAAATACGATTACCACGGATTTACTGGATTTGGATTAATTCACGGATTGGATCAAACCCCTTCAGGTATTACACCAGGAACACCAGAAAACGATTTTATTCCCAAAGTAGAAGGTGGTGCATCAGAAAACCTTTTGGTTTCTCAAATCGCCTTATTGCGCTATTCGTATGAAAACAAATACACCCTGAGTGGTAGTGTAAGACGCGATGGTTCTTCTCGTGTTCCCTCAGCAAATCGCTACAAGTATTTCTATGCATTAGGCGGAAATTGGAACATGAAATACGAAGATTTCCTTATTGACAACGAAGTAATCTCGACTGCAAGAATGCGCATTAGTTACGGATTAACTGGAAATGCTAATGGGTTCGCTAGTGATTTTGGTTACCGTCGTTTATATGGCCCAGGGCAATACAATGGACAAACGGGATTGGTGCCAACAACACCAGGGAATGCCAACTACAATTGGGAGATGAATCGCATTTTCGATCTGGGTCTTGAAGTGGGATTCTTTAAAAATCGCCTCGTTGCAGAAATTGATTTCTACAACCGAATTACGAGTGATTTATTTATTGACCGCACCTTATCTATGACTTCTGGTTTTGAATCCCTTCCTTCAAATCTAGGAAAAATTCGCAACCGAGGAGTAGAGTTCAAAATCGCTGGAGATATTATTAGACAGGGGGATTTCACTTGGAATATGGGGCTGAACCTTGCTTTCAACAAGAATAAAATCCTCAGCTTAGGAGAAGAAGACGATATCGTCACTGAAGATTACTCCATCCATCAGGTAGGAAAATCATTGGGCCACTTTTATATGGTGCGTTGGGCAGGTGTAAACACTCAAACAGGAGCACCTCAATATTTAGACAAAGAAGGCAATATTACGGATGTTTATGATCCAGAAAATGCTGTTTTAGTGAAAGGGAGTTTTGATCCCTCTTGGAAAGGTGGAATCACGACGAGTTTCCGATACAAGAACGTAGAAGTAAGTGCGTTATTTTCGTTCATCAAAGGAATGTATCGTTTGAATACGGGAGAGTTCTATCGTACCTCAGCGGATCCGAATTACCGCATTTACAACCAATCGACTAGCATGTTAGATTTCTGGCAAAAACCCGGAGATGAAAGCAGTAATCCACATCCAAGCCATACCAGATACTTAACTGATCGTGAGCTACAACGTGCAGATTATCTGAAACTGAGAAATTTAAACGTCAACTACAAATTCACTGATTTAGGTCGAGCGGGTAAATTCATCAAAGAAGTGAATGTCTTTGCACAAGGGTCGAATTTAATTACCTGGACCAAATGGAAAGGACAAGATCCTGAAGATGACAACAATTGGTACCAATATGAATATCCTCTTCCCCGCACCATCACAGCAGGTTTAAAAGTAATTTTCTAAAAGATAATACAGATGCATACAACAACATATACCCTAAAAAACAGCTTCCTTCTTCTACTCGCACTTGTCTTTTTGACGAGTTGTGATCGCATGTTAGACCTTGATCCGAAGGAAAATGTGGATTCCGATCAGATTTACAAATCCGTACGCTACTTTGAATATGGTGTAGTCGGGATTTACAACAACTTACACTTAGAAAACTCCACCTTATTGGGATCCATTATGGCAGATGAATGTAAATTGAGTAGTGAGAATACAGGAGTAGACGGTTATGCCGTTCACCTGAACCGATGGACCTATAGCTCAGATGATGAAATCCTTCATGAAACATGGAAGGATTACTATCATGCCCTTTATAAAATCAATACACTATTAGAAAATAAAGATCGCGTACCACAAGAATCTGCAGAAGATAAGGAAGCCATGGCGATATTGGAAGGAGAATTAAAAGGATTGCGTGCTATGGTTCACTTTGAACTACATCGCATCTTTGGTGATTCTGATGCAAAAAAGGGACAAGCTTTGACTATTCCTTATGTTACGAGTACCGATTTATTTCAAAAACCAGGAAAAACACCCCTAGCTGACTTTTATACTCTCGTATGGAAAGACCTACAAGCTGCAGAAGAACACTTGACGAATACGCATGCACCGACTCGATTTTCACTAGACGCTACTTATGCTTTAGCTGCACGAGTTGCCCTTTACCAAAAAGAGTATCCTCGAGCGATTACCTATGCAACAAAAGTCATGACACAATATACCTTAGCCACAAAGGAGCAGTACACCGCCTTATGGAGAGCCAATCAAACGGCAGAAGTGATTTTCAAATTGGCAAGAAACAATGAAGATGACCTTCGTCCCAATACCTTATGGTACAACTTCAATACGGGAAAGAGTTTGTTTTATGGTTCAACGAAACTAATCCAATCCTATGAGGAAGAAGACGTGCGTTTCTCACTTTTCTTTGGAGAAGAGCAGGCGAATCAAATTGCCAAATACTCCGGGGAAGGAAATGAGAATCGCATCAGTGATTTACCCGTATTTCGCCTAGCAGAAGTATATCTGATTCGCGCAGAAGCCTATTTCCGAACAGGTGCTACTGCGTTGGGAATACGCGATATGCAAGCGTTAATAGAGGCACGAATGGGAGAAGAAATCACGATAACGGAATTGGATGAATCTGTTATTTTAACGGAGCGATTCAAGGAATTAGCCTTTGAAGGACATCGTTACTTTGACTTAAAGCGATTAGGGCAACCACTAGAACGAAATACAGAAGATTTAGCCGCCGCTACGGATAGTAAACAACTGCTTTTTGGTAGCCCATTATATCAATTGCCTATTCCCTTGAAAGAAGTACAGAGTAATCCTAATTTGTGAGGTTTGTGCTTTGTGAGATTTGTGCTTTGTGAGGTTTGTGCTTTGTGAGGTTTGTACTTTGTGAGGTTTGTACTTTGTGAGGTTTGCACTTTGTGAGGTTTGTGTTTTGTGAGGTTTGTACTTTGTGAGAATCCTTCAAAAAAACAAATTTACTTAAAAGCAAAAAACACCTTTATAAAAGACAATCTACCCCCAACGCAAGTCAAATAAAGAGCGTCAAATGTTTGAAAAGGCTGTAAAAATAAAAGGTGTTTGAGCACAGCGAGTTCTTTTATTTTCAGCCTTGAAAACTAATTTGACCTTTATTTGAGTTAGTTGAAGGGTTTTTTGTTTCTTTTTTACCCTTTAAAAAAGAAAGCCTTGTTCTTTGTGAGGTTTGTACTTTGTGAGAATCCTTCAAAAAACAAATTTACTTAAAAGCAAAAAACACCTTTATAAAAGATAATCTAACCCCAACGCAAGTCAAATAAAGAGCGTCAAATGTTTGAAAAGGCTGTAAAAATAAAAGGTGTTTGAGCACAGCGAGTTCTTTTATTTTCAGCCTTGAAAACTAATTTGACCTTTATTTAGGTTAGTTGAAGGGTTTTTTGTTTCTTTTTTGCCCTTTAAAAAAGAAAGCCTTGTTCTTTGTGAGGTTTGTTTTTTGTGAAATCGTAAGATTTATCGATTAAAGAAGTAACGCTGTTTTAATCGAAAATTTACTTCTCTCTCTTTTCTACTTTCTCCTCTCCAATTGATTTGGGAGGTTTATGGTATGAGTGATGGGTGATGGGTTAAGAGCATTCTTTCTTTAATCGACAATTCTTCAAAAAAACAAAAAAGCAAAATATAAAAAGCCCTTAGTGTTCACTAAGGGCTTTTTATATTTTATAATTCTTTATCCTTCAAAATCTCCACAATCGTGTACTTCAAATGTTTCTAACAAACTGCGCAACGTATAAAAAGAAGCTTCTCTAAACATCGATTCGTCAATTTCTTCCCCAATAACCTTCAAACTATATACTGGATAGTCATCTACTTGTTCAAATACAAACGTATGAGATTGGGTACGAATGCTAATTTGCTTGCCTTTTTCTTCCACTGATTCTATGGTATACGAAACCTGACTGTGTAAATCACACGCATTCATCAAATTAATCATCTCTCCATCGATTAAGATGTTCACCACATCACATGCATAACAGTTTCCTCCAAACTCCAATCCGTATTTGGTTGTTACGTCTTTAGAAGCGGGTTCAACAATCTCCATGGGAACAAGCAATTCGCTGCTTATCTTTTTCAATGCAGCCGTACTTTCAAACGCTTTGGCAACCTCTTCTTTGGTTGTTGCTTGATGGGCAGGTGCTTCTTGTTGTGTATTTTGTTTACACGCTAGGGTAAACAAGCATACGATGGCTAATGTCAATAGTTTTTTCATGTGAGTCGGTTTACTACAAAGGTAGTATTTCTGGCGTGAAAATTAATACGGTTCTTGTAATTTACGCGCTGTTTTGGCAGCTAATCCAAATCACGTTTATAAATAGTTTCCTTTTCTTCAGCCCCCCTCCTTTTCGTCTTGTTAGTTTGTCTGATTCAAATAGGAACTAATCGCTAAACTTTCCGCTTCTGATATTCGGTCTTTAAATGTTTGAACATGAAACATCCATCCATATTCTACTTGATCTTTTTTATTTGGTTCAACAAACAACCACGTATGTACAACCAAATGGTCTGTATTTTTTAGTGCAGGTCCAAGTACGTTAATCTCTAGTTTATGACACGCCAAGCAATTTTGATCAAATAATTCTTTTCCTCTTTGCATGTCTTCAGGTAGATTCGGGACTCCGCAAAAACCACTTTCATTTATCACCACAGGTGTTCTCTCCTGTTCCCCTAAATAAAAAAGTCCGCCAAATAAAATCAAAGCCATAATCAGGATGCCCGAAACACCCCAAACAAATTGTACAATATACTTCCGATTCGTCTTCATATACAGCTATTGCGTCCCACTAAGATACGTTAAACTTTTTGTTTTTTAATCCGAAATAGGTTGTTGTTTAGGTATTTGATACGGATATCGTTCATAAATAGCATTGGCTTCATTAATTGAAAACCCCTGTTGGTTATACATGAAAAATAAATCTGAAGTTGCTTTGATTTTTGCCTCTGATTCTTTCATTTTCCACTGACTCAATCCCTTATAATAATAAGCATCTGAAAATTCTTTGTAGTTAACTACAGCTTGTTCAAAATAAGCGATAGCTTCTGTAAAGCGCTCTTGTTCATAACAAACAATACCCAAATAGAAGAGTTCCAAGTGATGTACATCGGGGAATACTTCTTTCTGCTTGGCTACCGCCCGTTTAAAATAGGTTTCGGCTTTATCGAATTCATTCAATTGCAAATACGATAAGCCAATGTAAAAAGTATAGGTGTGATCCATCTCATAGCGATCACCCCAATTGGCCATACAAGTTTCGAAATCAGCAATGGCATCGCGATAGTTTTTTGAAAATACACATTTGATAAAAGCGCGGTAGCCCAAATAACGCTCTGGGTCATACTGTACCGCTTTATCGATATACTCCATTCCCACTTCATATTTTCTACTTTTAAAATAAGGCATGGCTTTCTGCTGCCACAAATAGGCAATGGTCGAATCTTGTGCTAATCCTTCATTCAAGGCATCTTGCCATTCTTTCAGATTTAAGGTATAGTTATAGCGGTGAGCTTTATTCGTCGCATAAGTCTCTATAATGCTGTCTTGCTTGGCCTTTTGCTCTGGAGTAAGCGGAGGTTGTTTCAAGTCTTGCTGGCCTTGAATCTGTTGACAACTGATGAAGAGCAATAGGATAAATGGGAGGTATTTCATGTTTTTATTAAATGTTAGGGTAATATCGAATGAAAAACTTATATCAATCTTCGTTACTTATTTTTCCTTTACTGATCCAGATGTGATATAATCATACAACTCCTCAATTACTGGTTGCTCTAACTGAAAATTAAAATGAACAACTGGTAATTCTGAATCTGACATATAACTTTGTTTTACGGAACCTTCAATTATTCTTACATCTCCCATATAATAAAAATCTGTTCCTTCACCGTCTTCCTTCTTTACAAACAATAGAATTCTCTTAGAATCTAGAATCTTTTTTATTTCAATACTTTCTAATTTCAGTCTAGATCTTGATTCCCATGCAAAAACTGAAGGATTAATAAAATGATCATTATACTTAATTGTTTCCTCAATATCATTTGATTTATGATACGTTACAAAACAAGGGGTAATTTCATTTACTGTTCTATAGCCATATAAAGTACTACTGATATCTTTAGTCCAATTAAGAATACGACAAACATCTTTTCGACTATACTTATTGTACAAAATTAGTCCATCTCTAAAATTCTCTATTTTATAATTTTCTTTAAAGACTTGTATCGAATAGTTAATAGAATCTAATAGAAAATCTTTAAAACATACATCGTTCAACATCTCCTTAAACATATTGCTAAATCTAAATGATCCATTATGCTTCAATAAGATATTACAAGGAGTTGGAATGATTAATGAACTTTTAGGTCTAAGATAAAACTCAAAATTAATATTTCGAATACATGATTCTATAGTTTCATCTGATACTAAGTATTGAAATTCTTTTTGAATTAATTCTTTAAATGTTGTTATTTCTATTTCACCCTGTTCAATTATTTTTAGCAGCAGAAAGCTTTCCTCAACTCTTTTTGCATTATTAATTTCTTTTGAAAACAAAGCGAGTAAATCAGATTTAGCCTTATCTAATACATTATCAAAACTATCATCAACCTTAAAAACAAAATCATAATATGATCTTTTAGAATAAATGACAAACTGATATGGATCTCGAGATTCATATTTTAGAAAATCGACCATCCAAGGTATTCTTCCCAATCTAAATTTTAATAATTGATAATCTTTCTTTAAATCAGCTAACGTAGTCATATTTACCGTAGCAATCGATTCATAAATTTTTTCTTTTGTTATCTCATCAAAATTAATTGTAGAGGCTCCTGGCAACTGTTTACTACCTTCAGAAATAAGTTTTCTCAAGGTATCCTTATTAAAAGAAGTATCCCCATATAATGCAATAGGAATTAAATAATTATTTTTATAATTCCCTATGAAATCAACGATAGTTAGAAATTCTTTATTTTCTGCTTTTCTCAACCCACGACCTAATTGCTGTACAAAAACAATTGCAGACTCAGTAGGTCTAATCATCAGTATTTGATTTATCTTGGGTATATCTATTCCTTCATTAAAAATATCTACAGTAAAAATATAATCTAATTTTTCAATACTGTCCTCAGATTCCAATCTAGCAATAGCTTGCACGCGTTCTAACTCAGTACTTTTACCTGATAATGCAAGGGTTTTAAATCCATTTTCATTAAATCTTAATGATAAAAATGCGGCTTCAACATTACTTGAACAAAACACTAAACCTCTAATGATACCACTGTCACTTCCAAAACGTTTAGCGTTAAATATAATTTTATTTACTCTTTCACTATCCGATAACAAATTAAAATCTCTAGTATCTTCTCTATACTTATCATCAACTAACAAATCAGAAATTCCATAGTAATGAAAATCACTCAACATCTTTTCTTGCATTGCTGTATGTAGCCTTATCTCGTAAGCAATATTATGATCAAAAAGACCAAAAATATCAAACCCATCAGTACGTTCAGGCGTTGCAGTCATTCCTAATAAAAACTTAGGGCTAAAATAATCCAATAGTCGTAAATATGAATCTCCACCTGAACGATGAGATTCATCAATTATAATGTAATCAAAATGCGTCTTTTTAAACTTCAACAGATTTTCCTCTTTACATATTGTCTGGATTGTTGAAAAAATAAAATCTGCATCTAAAGCACGTTGATCACCAGAAAAAAGTCCATACGTTCTAGTATCACCTAATAATGTTCTAAATGTATTCAGAGCATCATTTGCAATATTTAAACGATGTACTACAAATAGCATCTTTTTAGGATTAAAATTTTTCACATCAAATGCAGATAGATATGTTTTTCCTGTCCCAGTGGCGGAAATTATCAATCCTTTATTTTTGTTTGCTAACCTTAATTTATTTAAATTTTCTAAAGCAGCCTGTTGCATTTTATTCGGCTTAACAACTACTTCACTTTTAGCCTCATTTAACTCTAATCGATTAATAACTCTTTGTTTAATATATAGTTCCTCATAAGAAGCAATATATTTCTCTGTTACCACTAAAGCCTCTTCAAAATTACGATGAAACTCATCCAAAACATCATTTACAATACCACTCGCATGTAAACCCGATATTTTAAGATTCCATTCCTTATTTACAGTTAGGGCATTAGCTGTTAAATTACTACTACCTATAATAATAGTATGATGATCTTCTTTTCTGAAAATATACCCTTTTGTATGTGTATTATTCTCCGTAGAAATTTTAAGTTCTATATTTCTAAAAGCTTTTAGCTTTTTGAGCGCCTCAGGTTGAGTGAAATTTAAATATTGAGATACTAAGACTTTCCCCTTTATATTTCTTTTTTCTAATGCAATAAGCGTATTAAATAATACAGCAATACCACTTGTTGTAGCAAAGGCAACAGAAATAAAAAATTCTTTACAAGTATCTAATTCTTGTAATAATGTAGATAATACTTTTTCTTTAGGAATCTCTTTATTCGTTAAAAGCCTAGGAATATTCGTAGAATTAGACACGATATTTTTATCCAAAAACCCTTTATGAACCCCTTCAATAAAATCAAGGCGTAGATTTTCATTCATCTTGCATCATTTTATACACAATAGGTAAATCCGCAGCAGCCCAATCTAATTCTAAGAAATCTTCTTTCTTTAACCATACATATGAAATATGTTCTTTTAGAGTGATTTTTCTATTAGGCATTTTACATACAAAACTATGCATTGTCAATTCAAAATCTGGATACTGATGGACTACGGTAAGATAAAGCTCATTGATTTCAGGATTTATATCTAGTTCTTCTTGTAATTCTCTTTTTAAAGCTTCTTGATGAGTTTCTCCTGCTTCAATTTTCCCCCCAGGAAATTCAAACTTTTTTGAGATATACTCTAACTTGTTTTCAGCTCTTTGTGCACAAAGTATTTCATCATTATGCATTAATATAGCTGCAACCACTTCTACTTTTTTCATACTATTTAACTTATCTCTTTTGATTACTTAATTCAGAAGACTACGCATAAAATTAAGTAATCAAAAAATATTATGACCTTTCTTTCAGATATTAATTTGAATTCTATAAATCAAATTTAGACATATTTAATTAACATACCATTTTATCCTCACTAATAAAAACACCATACTCTTCTTTCTAACTTAGAAAAATATTGGATTAATTCGTTTTTTCATTAGTAATCGACTTACACCTTTCTCTTTTTCCTTATTCTCCTCCTCCCTTCCTTCGACTTTCCTTGGACATTCCTTGGAGAATACTAGGCAAAACACCCTTTTTGTCGAAGGATACTCCTAGGAATGTCCTCCCATACTCCAAGAAAGCCTAACGATGTTACTTTGATGAGGTTGTCTTCTTTCTCATCTGTATACACTTCTACTTTAAAATTACAACTATTTTCATTTTAAACCCAAGTTAACCACCTACAAATAAACCTGTTATTTTTTTTCATCCCCTTTGATACGTGAACTTTTTTTATCGTGCTTCTCCCTATCTTGTCAAGCTAAAAATACAAGCTATGGCAGAATTAAAAGATGGAATATTAGGGGGAGTATCTGGAAAAATTGGCAACCTTGTAGGCGTAAAATGGAGAGGTAGGGATTTATTGCGCATAAAATCGAATCGTCCCCCTCGAAAAGCTTCTCCCCTTCAGCAACTCCAGCAAGATAAGCTTCGCTTGGTTTCTAGCTTTGTCAGTAAAATGCGTAATGTGGTTACCCTTTACTATCCTGAAGCGATCGTAAACAACAAAAAAATAACGGGTAGAGAACAATTGATTTCCCTGTTAATGAAACAGGGGCTTGAGGTCATAGATCAAGTTCCTCATCTTGTTATTGAACGGGTGTTACTAGCCATCGGAACACTACCTGCAGCAACAGTTGAGGTTCTTCAACAACAAGATAACAATAGCTTACTCATAACTTGGGACTCGGCATTGGTGAATATACTCGCCCATAATGAAGATGAGTTAACCCTTGTCCTCTATGATGATGTGTGTGATGCAAGTACTATTTATCTTAACATCGGCAAACGTCAAGAGGGACAATGTCAAATTCAGCTCCCTAGTACTTGGGAAAATAAACGCATTCACCTTTGGAGTATTTGGGTATCTACAGCGAACAAAAGAAACAGTTCCAGTCAATATCATTTGCTAATGCGGGAAGCATAAGTTGTTTCACTTATAGGGAAATTTTGTTTTTCAAGGCTTGCTGAATCCCCCAACTCCCCAACAAAAACAAACCACAACCGCCTAGCACCCACCAAAGGCTATACCCTGCTGTTGCGTAAAGGGATTCTTTGGTGGTATACGTACTCCAGCCTGCTTCTCGATCTTCAAAAATTCCCCAATCGATCCAAAACCAAAGGAGAGCAACAAGTAAACCATGGAGGATCAATTGGATCAGTTGTTGGTTGATTCGCTGTATCAGAAGTAGCAAAAGCAGATACAGTATACTAGTAATACCAACGGCCCAGAAGACATCCGTATAAAAGTCAAAGGAAAGGTTGCTCGATGGTTGTTCCTTAAATGGAGTCATCGCTAGAATCGCTTGGATATACCCTAAAATCACAAAGAGTATTCCTTGTAAAAAGTAAGTGGTCCACGGTGATCGTTTAGGAGTTGGGTGATTCATGTATAATGACGATTGGCTGTTTTAATTCGAAACGAAGATACGATTTGATTTTTGCTTTTTTATGGCTCTCAATTAAAGAAGGAGAATACTTATGAAAGATAAAGCATTCCCCTCTTTTAAAGCACTAATTTTCTATCAAAGGTCATTCTTTTTAAACAATGTCAATGTGTACCCCATAATCCATCACTCATAACCACAATCCCCTCACCTTAACAACAACCACCATTAGGATCACAACAAGTACTTGCTGTTTGTGGTACATCTTCTGGCTTGATCCCACAAGCATCTTCCGCTAAACAAGCAGTGATGGTATTCACCAAGATAAAATGGGTACCGTTAAAAGCTAAATTATATTTGCCAATGGTTGTTTTACCTTGGAATTCTACCTCTACTTCTCCATCTTCAATACCTAATTTATTTTCAGACAATCGTATAATTCCCAACAACTTTCCTGCTTTTAGTCGATGTTCAAAATCGTTGGCATTCCACAGTTGAAAGCTCACTTTTTTCTCGGTGCGAATCACGCCACCACAGTCGATGTACTTTTTATCTACTTGCCCTACTTCCGTTACGTGAAAATGTTCTGGTACAAAACTCCCATCTTCCAATTGAAAATCTACTTTTTCCAATCCGGCTAATACTTGTTTTACTTCTGATAATTTCATAATTTCTGTTTTATATTACATCGCAATATTACGATACATTACTTTAAAAAAATGCCTTAACAGCATTTGTCAATATGCGTGGATTGCCCGAAGAAAGCGGCAAATTCCGTTTCAAATTCTTTCCAAACCTCCTCGTCAATACAATAGCAAACGGATTTTCCTTCTACTGTACCTTGTAAGAGTCCGATGGTTTTTAATTCTTTTAAATGCTGAGAGATGGTCGCTTGCGCTAATCCGAGTTCGTCTACTAAATCACTGCAGATACAGGCTTTTTGATTGATGATGTATTGCAAGATTGCCAAACGTGCAGGATGCCCCAATACTTTAAACATGGCTGCTAAGCGGTTTTTCTTGTCGCTAAATAATTCTGATTTTGTAATTCCCATTTGTCTCTCTTATTTATATCATCGCAATATTACGATGCAAAGATATTTATTTTTTTATAACACCAAAAAAAAATATTTTCTTTCGGCAGTGTTGCTTTTACTTCTATTCCTTCTAATTTTATTCATTAAAATACCTTTATCTACCATCTAAAACAGTTAAAAAAAACTAATAAGTCGTACATTAGACAAAAAATTATAAACTATGGGAATTTTTATTGGAATTGGAATTATTGTATTGCTTGTCATTTGGTTCATTGCAACAAATAATAAATTAGTCGCTTTAAAAAACAATCGCGAGAATGCCTTTGCAGATATTGATGTACAATTAAAACAGCGTCATGACTTGATTCCTCAATTAGTTTCATCTGTAAAAGGTTATATGGAACACGAGGCGAATACACTGGAAAAATTAACTCAAGCACGTACAGCTGCGATGCAAGCAGGTGATATCAATACGAAGATTCAAGCGGAGCAACAACTTTCTTCTGCCTTATCAGGATTACGCGTAGCAGTAGAAGCTTATCCAGATCTTAAAGCGAATACGAACTTCTTGCAACTGCAAAACGAAATTTCAGATATTGAAAATAAATTAGCTGCTGTTCGTCGTTACTTTAACTCGGCAACAAAGGAATTAAATACTGCGATTGAATCAATTCCTTCGAATATTATAGCTGGGATGAAAAACATGACCAGACAACCTTTCTTTGAATTAGGTGTAGAACAAAGAGCTCAACTTGACGTAGCTCCAGAGATTAAATTTTAATGGCATACGTTGGTTTACATACACAAATAAGACGAAATAACACCAAGTCAATTCTACTTTTATTTGCTTTTCCCTTATTAATTCTATTGGGGATTGTCTTTATTTTGGGCTACCTATCTAGCTGGAATTGGGAAATGGCCTATGATCCTATTTTACAAGTAACTCCAATTGTTTTTGTAGTTGTTGGGATTTGGTTTGTTATTTCTTATTTTTTTCACAACCAAATGATTCAACGGGCAACACATGCAAAACCGTTGGAACGAAAGGACAATATGCGGGTATATAATCTGACAGAAAACCTATGCATGTCTGTGGGAATGCCCATGCCCAAACTCTTTATTATCGAAACAGATACCTTAAATGCTTTTGCATCAGGAATCAATGAGAAATCATATTCGGTTACGTTAACTCGAGGGATTATTGACAAATTAGATGATAAAGAATTGGAAGGTGTTATTGCGCATGAACTCATGCACATCCGAAATAACGATGTGCGATTACTCATCGTAACCATTGTATTTGTGGGAATTTTGGGCGTTATTCTGAATTTATTACTCCGCGGATTATTCAATGGTTTAGGACGAAGACGAGGAGGAAAAGGCAATGGAGGAGCTATCATTATCGTTATTTTGGTGGTTACTTTTGTCATCTACTTTTTCTCCATGGTTTTTAAATTCGCCCTATCGAGAAGTCGAGAATATATGGCCGACGCTGGTGCAGTTAGCATGACCAAAGATGCACATGCCCTAGCTAGTGCCCTGCGCAAAATCAGTGGTAATTCTAAATTAGAAACGACCAATAACGAAGTAAGAGAACTCTTTATTGACAATAGCGATAAATCAAATAGCAAGGGATTCCTGGGAGAAATAGGTTCTATTTTCAGTACCCACCCACCCATCGAAAAACGCATCGACTTTTTGGAAAAAATGTAATTTTTATCCAATCACAACATGAGATAAATCACCAATCCTAGGTGTTGTAAATAAAAAAAATCTACTTGGCTTTCACTCCAGTAGATTTTTTTTATACCTTCGCAAAGTATTTGACTACTCAAACATATTTCAAATGATAAACGAATCACTACAACTGTTGTTCAACCTGACAAAAACCCAATCCATCCTTCAACGAAAATTTGATCGTTTGAGTGTACACGGTTTGAGCTATACCGATTTTATGTTGCTCCATTTGCTTGCCTCCGATGCAGAAGGTAAAACGAGGAGAATTGACTTGGCGAGTCGCATAGGACTTACACCATCAGGGGTGACGCGCTTACTGAGTCCGTTGGAAAAAAATGGTTTAGTGGGAAGAGAGAGCAATGCACGAGATGCTCGTGTTAGTTATGTCGTGCTAACTGAAACAGGACAACGCGTTTACATTGAAGCAAAAGTAACTGCAGAGGCTGTTGCCTTGGAATTACTTCCCAAACTAAAAGCCAATCAACTGCAAGCGATTATGGACTTGTTTAGACAAATTGCTGATGGGAAATAAAGAGAGGATGAACACTCACTTAGAATTTTATATAAAAAAATGAAAAACATACAAACTCCACAATTAACCCTTTGCTACCAAGATTTTGGATCTCCAAAAGATCCTTGTGTGCTCTTAATTGGCGGTTTAGGAACCTCAATGACCCGATGGACCGTTCCTTTTTGTCAGCAACTTGCTCAACGTGGGTTTTACGTGATTCGATATGATCATCGTGATACGGGTTGTTCTACTTTTACCACTCCAGCGATTACGGATCCTGGTGAACTCATGACTGCTTTACAAAAGGGAAAAATGGAACCTCCTTTTTATTCGCTATATGATTTAGCGCAAGATGCGATTCAACTCCTCGACCACTTGCACATTGAAAAGGCACACCTCATGGGGCGTTCTATGGGTGGAATTGTCGCACAAATTTTAGGAAGTCAACATAAAGAACGTGTGTTGTCTTTGGTGATTATCATGTCAACATCGCTCAACCCAACTTTACCACAAACGGAGGCAGCAGTGATGCAACAAATGATGAGCCCGCTACCTTCTTATTCTACTGCTAAAGCGGATCATCTTGCAGCAAGACTGGCGTTTATTCAACGTATTTCAAGTACGGATGTACCCTTCAACGCAGAAGAAGAAAAGGAATTAATTGAAGAGGATTTCAATCGAAATCCAAAACCCAACCAAACTTTACTGCATGTAGCAGCTGTTGGTTTTACCCCGTATAATCCTGCTATTACAGCGGGTATCCAATGCCCCGTATTAGTGATGCATGGAACAATTGACCCTATTTTTCCTCCAGCACATGGTTTGGATTTACACGCGGCTATCCCTCATTCAAAATTGATGTTGGTCGAAAATATGGGACACGATTTACACGCTGATCGATATGCACTCCTATTGGATGCTTTTAGCCAAAATCAGGGATAGTAAAGTTTCTTATTTCTTTTATCTTTATCACAAACAAAAACAACTGCTATGAATCTTACGGAAGAACAGCGTATCGCAATCAAAGAAGCTAATATTGCGCGTATTGCAAAAAAGAACTACCGCTACATTGATTGGTTACCTATTTTAGAGAACCCCAATTTGCGCAGCCAAGACGAATTAATTGGTCGCATGTCAGTGATGAACGCCCTGATTAATATCTCATTCGAAGCTCCGGTAGAAATAATTAAACAATGGATTGAAGCAAATCAGCTTACTGCTCATCTATCCGATTGGGAAAAAGAAATCCTAACTAAAACACAAGCGGATTTAGATCAATATGAGATTAATACCCTTCGTTGGTATTTGGAAGCGTTATGGGCTTTGATGTGGGCAACGAAAATGATTCCTCATCTGGATGAAACCCAATGGAATGAAGAATCAATGGCCTCGATGTTACCTAATTTAGAAGAAGGAGAAGACAATCATCGATTACAAGAAGTAACGACGATGCACACCACTGAAGATATTTATACGATGCTGGATTTCTACTATCGCTTGCATTGGTATTGTGTGGATGAACGCCTAAAAGGACAAGAAGCAGCCATCAATGAAGGTCTTGTTTATGAACGCCGTCGTGCTTTAGAATGGTTAATAAACAAAGAGACGAATTGGGATGAAATCGAAATGGGAACCTAAGCATGAACGTTCTATTGAAAGTCTGAACTCGATAACAAAATATCACAACCACCAAAAAACATAATTATGAGCATGATTGGCAATTTACTTCGTGTGACTGAAGTAGAATTAACAAGTTACCTCCAAGACAGCAGTCTATTTGAAACACGCATTTACAGCGATTTTGATGAAAACAATATCGATGAGGCTTATGTGGATTTAGATAAGACATGGAATGTACTAGCTTTTCTCTTAGGAGGAAAACACAAAGAATACGAAGATCAAAAGATGGCACATCTCGTTTTTGGTCGGCATACTTTGGATGAAGATCAAGATGTAGGCTATGGTCCTGCACGTTATTTGACAGTAGCCGAAGTACAAGAGTTGAATCAAGCACTAAATCAAATCACAGATGAAGAAATGAGAAAACGCTTTTCACCTGAAGAATGCGAAGCGAATGATATCTATCCTTCTTTTTGGTTGGAAGAAGATGCAAATGATTTATGGGACTATATTTCAGATCACCTTCAACTCCTTCGAAAGGCCTATCAAACTGCAGCAGATCGCAAAGAAGCTATGATTACATATTTAAATTAAAACAACAAGCCACTTAATTAAGTGGCTTGTTGTTTTTTAATTATTTTTTTTATGTGCTATCAACGCTTCTAAATTAGACTTCACTTTTTTCCATTCGTCATCTAGAATACTGTAATAAGCAGCGTTACGAGTTGTTCCATCTGCTTGTATTTTATCTTTTCTCAAAATCCCCTCAAAGATACCTCCAATTTTTTCAATCGCTTTTCTAGAGCGGATATTGGTATCTTTTGTTTTTAATTGAACGCGATTCACTCCTAAAACTTCAAAACAAAAGCTCATCAATAGGAGTTTACTTTCTAAGTTGGCGATTGTCCCCCAGTATTCCTGTGTAATCCAGGTCCAGCCAATTTCTAATTTTTTATCTGCTGGATACAGCTCAAAAAAACGGGTAGAACCAATAATTTCCCCTGTTTGTTTATGTTGAATAACAAAGGGATATTGTATTCCCTTATCTCTTGCTGCTATCGCTTGCGTATAATTATCAAAAAATATTTCGCGTTGAGAACAATCAGTCGGAACTAATTCCCACAATTTTCGATCTGCGGCTTTTTGATATAAATCTTCTAAATGTTGGAGCTCTAAGGGAATAAGTCGAATCTGTTCTCCTTCTAAAATAGTGGGATATGCAATCCAAGGGGTTTCTTGCTTATCATTCATTTTCATTTCGATTACATTATTACTTTCAATAAGCGCGCTAAATTAAAACATACAAATTGAGAAATGAGTTTCTTGGTGATATTTGTGCTTTGTGAGGTTTACTCTTTGTGATGGGATTTTCGTTTAAAGAAGGATTACTTAAATCAGGAAATTCTCCCCTTAACCTTTAACTGATCCCCCATAACAATCAACTAATCCTCTCTACTTCCGTCATCAGCCATACGGACAATTTTGGGTGTAAACATGGCAACCACCTCTACTAAATCACCTTGAGCGGCCATCACCTGATGAATATCTTTATACGCCATCGGTGCTTCGTCTTTTCCTGCTCCGATGAGTTCTACACCGTGATCGGATAAAACGGCTTTAATATCGCTTGATTTTAGCGTTTTAATCGCTTGTGTTCGGCTCATTTGTCGTCCTGCTCCATGTGATGCTGAGTTTAAAGCCTCTTCTTCTCCTTTTCCGCGAACTAAAAATCCGGGTGCAGTCATCGATCCTGGAATAATTCCCATCACACCTTTACTCGCAGGTGTAGCTCCTTTACGGTGCACAATCACCTCTTTTCCTTGGTACATTTCTTTCCATGCAAAATTATGGTGGTTTTCAATTTTAGCTAATACTTCAGCCCCAATGGCTTGGGTTAATTTAGCGTGAATCACCTCATGACAAGCCGATGCATAATCTCCTGCGAGATTCATCAAAGCCCAATATTCTTGTCCGGCTTCAGAGTTCATATCCAAATAAGCCAAGTTCTTTGCTTCATACGGTAATTTGCATTGTTCTTTAGCAATCTGCGTATAACGTCCTGCAATCGTTGCTCCCATTCCTCGAGATCCTGAGTGTGTTAACAGCGCTAAATAGGTTCCTTTTTCGATATTCAACACCTCATCACGTTCCATGAACTCCATCAATCCCCATTCAACAAAGTGATTTCCACCACCAGAAGACCCCAACTGTTCCCATGCTTTATCTTGTAAATTCTTAATGAAGGGATTCAAATTGAATTCCCCACGATCCAGAATATCATGTTCCGCCTTGTATTGACCGTGGAATCCATGTCCTGCACCAAACTTCGTGTGTTTCACCAATTGTTCTTTTAATAAGGCTTCCATTCCGTAGAATTCAATTCCCTTGATATCAAAAATAGACAACGCCATTCGACATCCAATATCAACGCCCACACCATAAGGGATAACGGCATTTTCTATTGCTAATACTCCTCCAATAGGCAATCCATATCCTTGGTGCGCATCGGGCATCAACGCTCCAGCAACTGCCACAGGTAATTTCACTGCTGTTTCCATTTGTCGAATGGCCCCTTCTTCAATATAATCTGATCCATAGACACTATATCCAACAGCCTCTTCTCTTAACGGGATCACCTCTTCCTCTACGTGTTGTCCAACCCCTTCGATAATGGCAGTGGCTAGCTTTCCAAACACTTTGTGGTTGATATAATCCTCAGCCTGAGTTAAAACCATTTTATAGTGCGCCAACATCTCCACTTTTGTTAACCCTGTTCGCTTTTTATTTATTTTTAATGCAATACCCAACAAAGCTGTTTCTGGGTATCCTAATGCGATTAAATCGTTTCCGTTTATTTGTGTATTTTGTTTCATTTTTCTTTCTTCTAATTAATTCCCATTCCATCTCCACCCTTCATCGTAAACCTCATCTGCTTTGTCTTTTGAATCGACAATTTCCATTTCTTGTGCCTGTGCTTTTATCTGTAAGAGATCTCCGATTTTCATTTTTACTTTTAATTTGTTTAATAAGGTCATCACTGTATCAGCATCTAACGTTTTTATATTCTGCCCTCCAAAAGCTAATTCCAACCAGATAATCTCTTCTTTTTGAACATCTAACACGCCAAAAACCAACCCTTTATTTAATTTATTCACTATTCTAACTTGGTGAATCACAGCCGATGGATCATAAGCAACTCCTGTTCTTTTTGTCACTTTCATCGGATTTTTTGAATCCATCCATCCTACTACTAAATTAGGTGTAATTGCACCATTACTGTATGCATTACAAGTAAATGTAACATACTTAGCACCTGCCTTTTGCAACGTTTCAACATCTATATTAATATATTCAGCCGTTCCTATTCGATTCGGAATAAACTGAATATCACCACTGTGTTTGCATCCTGTGGTAGTTAAATTAAAATAACTACACAATCGAACTGTATTTTCATACGCAATATGACAGCTTAAGTCCATATCTAAATGTTGGGCTTCTAAACCAGCGCCCCATTGCATAAACAAACGAATTTGTTTTTCTTCTAATGGAAATTTTGTTCCCATTATAGCAACTGGTAAGTCTTGAACGGTATCACTTCTATCTCCAATACTTAAAGGAATATGGAATAAAACTGGATCAATAAACATTGTTTTTGCAGTTGTTTTTTCCGCAGCGTATCGCCTTGTTAATTCAGCCATAGTAAACCTAGTGACTTGTTCAATCATTGAAGCTAAATAAACTTGATCAAAAACTTTCACCAATTGATTCACTGGAATTATTTTACTAACTCCTCCTAATGGTTTTACTACTCTATTTGCAGTTGGATCAAAGTAGATTTCAGCATACATCTGTAAAGTCAATAGCAATCTTAGAGGTACTTGATGAACTACTTCTTCAAAATGATTCAGTGTAACTTCTCCACCAAAGAACAACATGTTAGAAAATAAAGAACGGGCAAATAATCCAGGACGTTGTTTTAACAAAACAAAAGTCTGTTCCGCATCCATTTCTTTCAATCGATAATATTCAATTCTTCCAGCGATAACTGTATACCTTTGATTATAAAAAGTATCTATTAATTCTGCGAGTTTTTCGAATCCCTTTCGCTTACTGTATTCTGCTAGACGTAAAGCTCGAATAAATCGAACCCACATTTCTCTTCTGGGATGCATATTTTCGCACATTTCCTCAACATCTAATGCCATTGTATTTAACCAAATAGCAACCTTAATCGAGTCTTTACGGGAATACTTTAATTTTAATTCGTTCTTTACTTTGTGTTCAGTTTCTCGCTGTGTGCCTAAACTGTATCTCAAATTCTTATGATTACTCCCTTCACGCGTGATTATTGTTTTAGGTTTAACGAGTTGTAAAAAGCCCGTTTTCTTGTACCACAAGTAACGTAGAATATCTGTTGGGGATTGAAAAAATCGTCCTGCATGATCCACTTCTTCTCTTGTAATTAAATGATCAATAACAATCATTTTTGTCTCTCTCATGGCAATAGTCACAGTGGGTAATTCACAAGTATCTAACAACAATTGCAGCGAATCAATTTGTGTGACATCTAAAGCCGTTTTGGCTTGTAGTAAACTTGTAAAGTAAGCTTCTATCTCTTCTTCTTGCCATAAATTCAATACTTTTATTTTACTTCCAGCTCCTTGTAATGCTAATTGTTCAAATTTGAAAGGAGTCCCACACAACGGACACCCATTGTAACGTTCTAATGGAAATGTATGCTTAGGAATACTATGTCCACAAGCTAAAACAACTCCATCTTTTTTAGTCGCAAACCAACTCATTATAAAAGTTAAGTATGCATTTCGTTTAACTCTATTCGTTGGTTCTATCCAATCTTTGATTAAAGGAGTCCAATTATGTTTAGTGCCTAATATATTTTGTAGCGTTTGATAAATCACTTGATAATAAGAAGATTCTACTGTTTTTAAAACCGTTAATAATTCTTCACTTAATCCAAAACCCAACTTTCTAATATTTTCCACTAATTCAAATACTTGTGGATTATAGCTTTGTGTTTGTTGTGTTTTATCAACATAAATTGCTTGATTTCTAATCGCTACTTGTATCTTATTCGCTTTCATTTTTTTAAATTTTAATTAGGTAATCACGTCTTTCTAATATTTAAATGGTTCTAGGAAGTAAAACACGTTTGACCTCAATTAGTTTTTTATCTTTATTCATAGGAAAAGGCAAACCTTATTCGTTTTTAAATCAGGTAATCGTGGGTTTAAAGACTATCCAAAAAGTGTAAGAAGTAAAACCCACTTGACCTTGATTTTTATTATTTTTTGTTAGGAGTGGCGATTGATTATGTTATGAGTAATAGGTTATGTTGCCCCTTAACCCTTAACCCTTAACCATCAACTACCTTCCAAACATTTCTTTCAATTGTTTCAATACATTACCACCACCAGACAAGCTAATTTCACCAACCTTATCTGCAATTTTCTCGATGTATTCCATTTCTTTCAATCGCATCAACATATCATTTTCTTCCATCAATTTAGCTGTATTCAACAAGCTACGGGTAGCTGCTGTTTCTTCTCTTCTGGTAATCATGTTCGCTTGTGCTTTTTTCTCGGCGATCAATACCTGATTCATGATTTCTCGAATATCTCCTGGTAGGATAATATCTTTGATTCCGCAGGTTTTTAGAGCAATTCCCAAAGCAGCAACTTCTTTCTGTACCCCTTCCAATATTGCTTGAGAAACATTTTCTTTGTTTTCCATCAACTCATCAAAAGACATACGCCCAACCTTTTCTCTTAAGATCAATTGAATCGCATTGTACATTTGTTTTTCTACTTCTTTATTTTCTACATACGCTAGTAGTAAATCACGTACTTGGTACACGATGTTAAAGTTGATACGCAACTGCACTTTGTCTTTAGTCAAAATTTCTTGTCCATTCATATCCATCGTTTGTTGACGTACATCAACAAAAATGATCTGTACTTTGATTTCATTTCTCCAAAAACAATAATCTCCCGCATCCAAGATGCCTTGAAATTGCTCATCGATAAACAACAATCCTTTTTCATTTGCCCCAACCGCATACATTCTCAAGAAATTAGGCAAGTTGCCTTTCCCTCTAATCGTACGCGAAATAGCTGCAGGAACTTCCAACTCTGTAGTTGTAAAGCGTTCGAAAGCATACATTTGTGCTTCTTTCCAGTAGATGTAACGCCCTGCACTTAATGCGGTATGAAACACTTGGTTTTTATACACCAAGACAATTTCGTTATCCAATACATCGATTACTTCCAACATCGCCGATAACTCTTCATTTTTCAACAAAGCATCCATATCCCTACGCATAGGAAATAGTTCTGCTTTATTGTACTCTACTACTTCTTTATTTCCCCACAACCAATACTGACCTGTGGTATATACTTTTTGCAACTCTCCTTGGTTAAAAACTAGAGCAACGTGATTTGTTTTTACTTGTAACTTTTTCATAACTATATTTTTTATTTTTTAAATCATTTTGAATAAGAACAGTCTAAATAGGTTTCCCTTCACTAGGCGGAAAAAGAAGTACGCTTTGAAGTTGAATCATTTGTGTATAACCTAGGATCACTCAGCAAGCAAGTGATTCTGTCTATATCATCCCTGATTCTTCTTTCGCACCGTGACTTGTTTTTACAAGCGTTGATCGGGTGTTTTTATGTGGGTTGTCCGGAGACTTCCAACCTAAAAACTGAAACACTATTTGACTGAACTTTTTATAGAGGAGATTTTTTATTGAAGTTCTCCTTCTTCACCTAAAGATTGCTTTTAAGGCAATTGGTATCTTGCTCTAACCAGCTAAGCTATATTGCTACTGCAATAGTAGGATTCGAACCTACGACACAAATACATACTAAACCACTAGTCATCCATCTAAAGGAAGTGAGGAGTCGAACCTCAATATTCTACTTGACCAAACAGGATAAGGTAAACGATTGTCCCTTACTTCCGCGCTATACTGAAACGCTTCCAAGGTTTGTATCTTTCGAACAGTACAAAGATGCATACCCAACTACGCAAACAAACTGCGCAGTTTAAAATATTTTTCAATATTTTTATAAAACACTAAATACCAATAATTTAAAAACAAAAATATTTTGTACTTTTTATTACTACGCATATATACTGCGTAGTTAAAGAGAAAAACATTATATTTGAAGTATAATCCAACTAGAAAATTACATGGCAACAAACAAACTTGCATTATTGCGCTACCGCATTCTTGATGAATGTTTGCAAAATCGATTCAGAAAGTGGACGTTAGATGACTTAATTGAAAAAGTTGCTGATGGATTATATGAATACGAAGGAATTGATACAGGAATCAGCAAACGTACCATACAAATGGACATACAAACCATGCGTAGCGATAGCTTGGGATATAACGCTCCTATTGTGGTTGTGGACCGCAAATATTACACCTATGAAGACCCACAATACAGCATCAAAAACTCTCCGATTAACGATGCTGATATGGAAAAGCTCAAAGAAGTTGTAGCTATATTAAAGCATTTGAACGGATTTAGTCAGGTAGATGAAATGAGCGAAGTGATTGCAAAACTAGACAATAGTTTACTCACACGTAGTACACAAGCTCCGAATTACATTCAGATGGAAGGCAATCCTTTATTGAAGGGAATTAAATTTATTAGCCCTTTATATGAAGCCATAAAGAATAAACAAACGTTGCTGATTGAATACAAATCTTTTAAATCAAAAGAAGCGTCTAAGAATTTCTACTACCCTTATTTACTGAAAGAATACCGCAATCGTTGGTTCTTGATCACACGTAGCAGCAAAGGAAAGCATTTACTTACTTTGGCCCTGGATCGAATTACCAATGTATATGCGCTTGCCAACGAACCTTACAAAGAATACCAAGGCGTTAATTTTGATCGATATTTCGAAGATACCTTAGGTGTAACAAAAACAGAGCAAGACCGAGCACAGAAAGTTATTCTATGGGTAAATCAATACCATGCGCCTTATGTCAAAACAAAACCGCTACACAGTTCACAACAACTGCTAGAGGAAAATGAAAAAGGAATCAAGATTCGTTTGGATGTGGTGTTGAATTTTGAATTAGAACGTGAAATCTTAGGTTTTGGTGAAGCGATAATCGTACTCTCTCCTCGTCATTTACAACGACAGATTGCTAAACGCGTAGAGAAAATGCATCAACAGTATTTGAAAGAGGAATAACTGACTAAGCTACTATGGCATCTACATGATTTGCCTGAATTGACGAATCAATGCCCGTCCTTTCTTTGAAAGTTTTTCTTCTTCAATCTGATTGCTTAGCTTTTTCAAATCGGCTCTAGAAGATAAATCTGCTATAACGCTGGCTGCATCCAGAAACAAGTCATCTGTATCCGCTGTATTTGGCAATTTTTTCATTTTGTTCAACAAAAACTGAAGTAGTACTGAATCCTGAGTTCCTCTAATATGAGGAATCAACTTAAAATCCATAACACGCAATTCTTGTTGTTGATAAAGATCCAGGCATAGTGCCTCTTTTTGCTTTTGAGTTAATACATAAGGGTTAGCCACAAGTTCTTTATTTGCGCCTTCCTTTTCATTGAGCAAATCAAAAACTCCATCCCAACGAGTTAATGGTTCTTTGATGCAATTCACAACCCAATCAATATACTGTTGTTCTTGTATTTCTTGATTTGATTGATCTAAAATAGCTTGTAAATCCAGTAATTTCTTTTTGTACAACGAATACTCCTCCGCAGTTACTTCTTTACCACCATAAGACATGGCAAACGTCCAATAAAAATTTGCTTTCCGATCTTTATTTAAAAACAAAAGTATTTCTTGTCCTTCTTCAAAATGAAAAGGTTCAGGACACATAAAAGAACGTTGATCTGCAATACAGATTTGAGTTTCTTTAATCTCTCCTTTTAATTCTTCGTGTATAACAATTACCGCAAACCCATCGTGCATACTAGGAGGTGGTGGGACACCTTCTTTTGAAGTTGGAGGACTATCAGCGATAAATCCGACTACTTTTCCATAAACCACATAATCAGCTTCTTTGTACACATCACTTATTGTGCGTGGATAAATAGGAAAAGCCCACAACGAAGCACAACTTCCCCATAACATAATCACAAGAATCAAAAACAAATGCTTTTTCATGGGATTTCAAATTAAAAACAAAAAATACGATTCCAAGATACCACATTCTGAGATAAATCAAAATAACACCTCATATAAGAAATATAACATCTTACTTATACTGCCATTTTTTTAAATTTTATTAAAACATATATTAATTATATTATATTTGAATTTAATAAAATTAAAATATATTCACCATTATGACCAAAAAACCTATTTTAAAAATTCACCCCACTCCACTAGATCGTTGTATTGACGGAATTAGTTTCCTACTCTTACTCACTCTTTTGGGCACTACATTTTACTACTACAATCAATTGCCTGAAACGATTCCTACGCATTTTAATGCATCAGGGCAACCAGATGCCTTTGGAGCTAAATCCTCTATATTTTTATTTACAGGGATAGCGGTCTTCATTTACGTCTTATTGTTGGTCTTCAAGGACAAACCCCATCTCTACAACTATCCAACAACAATAACGGAAGAGAATGCTCTAGAACACTACAGCAAAGCGACTAAAATGATGCGTTTTTTAAACCTAGCTACTATTCTAATTTTCTTTTATCTCCAATACCAAACCATTCAAACTGCTTTGGGGACTAGTGAAGGGTTAGGTTCCTATTTTACAGTGATTATCTTACTAGTTTCGCTCTTGCCTTTACTTTTTTTACTCCCCACCAAAAAGAAACAAATTACATCTAAATAAAAAAGGCTTGTCTTTCGACAAGCCTTTTTACTTTATTTTTTATCCCAAACTAAACCTTCTGTATCATATTCAAATACAACTAGGCCTTCATTATAAGCTTCAATCTCAATCATTGCTTTTTTCGCCTTTAAAAGTTTCTTTATCACTTCATTTTTCTTGTCAATGAACACATAATTATTTGCTGCACCTGAAGCAGTCGTATACGCGTAATTAACTGTATTCTCATCATCAAACTTAAACTTCATTGTCTTTTCTCCCATAAGACTTGGCATGATTTGTCCTTTATCTAAATAAAGAAAAACTTCATTTCCTGCCCCTTTATTGCGTAAATTTATTGCTAGTCTTGATCCGCCCTTATATGGGAACTGAAAATTAATCTTATTTGTAGAGGTTAATTCTGCAAAATAGGTTGTGGTACCTTCCATTTTATCAACCTCCTCTGAATACTTCCATTTTGATTTAACTGTAGTACCATCTTCCATTATTTGATCCGTAGTGGTATCAGCTTTATCCGATTTATCGCCTCCAGAAGCAAGGGCAATTACCAACATAAAAGCGACTGCAAGAGCCGAAAATAAATTCTTTTTCATATATCTAGATATTAATTTCTATTTCTTTCTTTTAAAAATCCAATAAGCTCCACCTATTCCGACCAAAATAAACACAAGGTCATACCAATCGAATGTGCCATAAAAAACCTCTAGACCAATCGATACAACCACCAACACCCCCAGCCAAACATAATATCCCGTTGATCGAACATCTTCCCATACAATCGCTACAAGCGAAGAAAAGGCAAAAGCCCATAAACCATCCGGTAGATGATACTGCACCCAATAGGGCAATTCAATTTTATTCCACTTAACAGGAAGGAACTGTAAAAAATAAATCGATGAATCTCTAGCCATAACATAAATCAAACTCCCCAACAACAAGGGCAAAAAAACAAACCAGAAGCCTGTCTTACTGATTGACTTTATCTTATCCAAATTCACTTATTTTATATCAATTAAAATCAAAAATAAAGAATATTACAATCTTAAAAAAACTAATTTTAACATTTGTTAAGCAATACATCACTTCGAAAGATATTTCTCATCTCATATTTCTGCGCCACAAGGTTTATTCCATAAAAAAAGGCTTGTCGAAAGACAAGCCTTTTTGCTCTATATAGGATAGATTATATTTCTCTATTGATATCCCAAGCTTCTAAAATGTCAGCTACACGCTTAACGAAAGAACCTCCTAATGCTCCATCTACTACACGGTGATCATAACTGTGTGATAAGAACATTTTTTGACGGATACCGATGAAGTCACCTTCTGGTGTTTCAATAACCGCTGGTACTTTGCGAATAGCTCCTAAAGCTAAAATACCTACTTGTGGTTGATTGATGATTGGCGTACCGAATACACTACCAAAAGTACCCACGTTTGTAACTGTATATGTACCTCCTTGTGTATCGTCTGGTTTTAATTTTCCAGCTTTTGCACGGTTTCCTAAGTCATTAACTGCTTTAGCCATACCTACTAAATTCAATTGATCTGCATTTTTGATTACAGGTACAATTAAGTTTCCGTTTGGTAATGCAGCAGCCATTCCTAAGTTGATATTCTTTTTCTTGATGATGAAATCACCATCAACAGAAATATTCATTCCTGGGAAATCTTTTAATGCTTTAGCAACAGCTTCCATGAAGATTGGTGTGAACGTTAATTTTTCACCTTCTCTCTTTTCGAAAGCTCCTTTTACTTTATCTCTCCATTTTACGATATTCGTAACGTCTACTTCGATAAATGATTGTACGTGAGCAGAAGTCTGAACCGATTGTACCATGTAACCTGAAATCAGTTTACGCATACGATCCATTTCAACAATTTCGTCTCCTCCATTTACAGAAACAGGTACTGCTTTAGCTGCAGCCGCTGGTGCAGCTGTAGGTTTAGCAACCTCTGCTTTAGCTACTGGAGCTGCTGCTTGTGGTTGAGAACCTCTTTGTTCAACATAAGCTAAAATATCATTTTTCGTTACTCTTCCTTCTTTTCCTGTTCCTTGGATAGCTTCCAACTCACTTAAAGAGATTCCCTCTTCTTTTGCGATATTTTTAACTAAAGGTGAAAAGAATTTCTCAGAAGATGAAAAATCTACTGGTGCAGCAGCTTCTTGTGCTACATTTACTGTTTGTTCTACGGCTGCCACTGTTGGAGTTGATGTAGCAGCTGGAGTTGAAGCAACTTCTCCTCCTTCAGTTTCAATGATAGCGATAGTTTGTCCTACTTGAACAACATCGTCTACTTGAAATAATATTTCAACCAAAGTTCCCTCTACTTCTGATGGAACTTCACTGTCAACTTTATCCGTTGCGATTTCTAATACTGTCTCATCAGCCTCAATGCGATCCCCTACATTCTTCAACCAGTTTGTAATGGTTGCTTCCGCAACACTTTCTCCCATTTTGGGTAATTTCAATTCGAACTTTGCCATATTTATAACCTAAGGTTGTGTTTCTTAATTCAGATTACAAATTTAATAATATTTCGGACTTTTTCCACGTAAAGATAAAATTATCATTCTTCTAAAATTATCACGGATCCTTTACTATTACTATCATTACTACCAATCAAAAACAAAGAATTTACAGGTTTAATTTTATAAATTATTTCTGATCTATAATTTTCACGCATAAAGGTAATGATCTCTTTATTAGTTAAATAATCCCCATCAAAGATAATTTCTATTAAATCTCCATTCCTTTCACCTATTTGATTCACTTTTTCTTGCAGTTGATCCAGGTCTTCGAATTGGTAAATAGTCTTTTGTAACGCTGTTTCAATTTGCTGTTTCAACGTTTTACTTTGGCTGATTACCCAAGTTGCTGCAACAACATCTAATACGGGACTTTTCTTTTTTTGTTTGGCAAACAAAAATGTCAAGGTAACCATGCGCATCATTACTTCAAAAACATAGGATTTTCGAAAGTGCTTTTCATAAAAAATCTGTGTTCCGTGATGAAATCGCTTGACGTATTCAATATCTTTATTGGTGCTTTCTCCTTTGTAGTGAATAACTGCCGTATCCGCCAAATAATAGTTTTCATACCCCAATTTTAAGCTAGAATAGGATAAATCGGTATCTTCTACATACATAAAAAATCGTTCGTCAAAACCGCCTAATTCTTCGTATAAAGCACGAGTCATAAACATAAACGCGCCAACTAATATCTCTACCGTTCCATTTTGATGTTGAGGTAAATGAGAGGCATAATAGCCATTTGCAAAAGATCGAGAAGGAAATAGTTTATAAAATCCTGTAATCTTCATCAAAGAACGCCAATAGGTTGGAATTCCTCTTTTGGATTCAGGTAGAAATTTTCCACGTCCATCAATCAATCGACACCCCACAATACCCAACTTTTCTTTTCGCTCAAAAAGAGCAATCAATTGATGAAAGGTATCTTCTGCTATAACTGTATCGGGATTGAGTATACAAATGTATTTTCCCTTTGCATGTTTTACTCCAATATTATTGCCTTTGGGAAAACCGAGATTCTCCTTATTCGCTAAATAGAGCATCTCTGGAAACAAGGCTTGCATCATCTCCGCACTATCGTCTTGCGAATTATTATCAACTACTATAATTTCCGCCTCAATCCCTTCGATCGCGGATTGCACGGATTTAATACATTGCTCTAAAAAGTACCGAACATTGTAGTTTAAAATAATTATAGATAATTGCATCCGGCAAATATAGTAGGATTAAGAAAATAACAATAGAAATAACACAAAAAAAAGGCTGAATACCTATAGATATTCAGCCTTTTACTTCTTTATTATAATTCCTTATCCTTTATTGATTGCTTCTATTGTTTTTTTAGCAAAACTATTCGTAGGATCTAAATTTAATACTTTTTTGAACTCTTCTACTGCTTCCGCATTTCTGTTTTTATTCGCATAATACGTAGCAATTGAAGTATGTGCCTCAATTACTTGTTCTTTGTTTGCAGCATCTTTCAATTCATTCTTCTCTCCTAATACTTTCAAGAACCCTTGGTATGATTCAAACATTCTATCATACGCATCTACGTGATCAATATAGCGATTCGCACGAGCTCTATAGAAATAAGCTTCTTGTGTTAAAGGAGAAGCTTCGATTGTTTTAGCTAAATACTCATCTGCTTTTTTCAATAAGTCTTCACTATCTGGACGATCTGTTGATCCCAATAAGTAGTAAGAATATCCAACATAGTAGTTATCGTAGATATACCCTGATGACTCTTTAACGTCAGCAGAAATACTCAAAATATCAATTACATTTTGGTATTTTTTAGCTCTAAATAAATCTAAACCAAAACGATTGAATTCACCTGCAATTGCAATTTCAACATTGATTGCATCTTTCAAATGGTTCAATCCTTTGTTGTATAATTCTTTATTCTCTCCATCGTTTGACAATCCGATTTCAGACAAACCTAAATACATATAATCTCTACCAATTGCATTTAAGCTTTTTGACTCTTTCAAGTATACTTTTAAGAACTTATCTAAAGCATCAACACTTACTTGGTAGTTTTTGTTTTCATAAGCTGCATATCCTAAATATCTGTGGATACGTGGATTTACACCTTTAATATCTTTCATCTGAGTTGCTACTCTTTCTAGTTCAGGATAGTTCTCTGTCTTCACTAAGAAATCAGCATATCTCATTTGAGAATCAATTGAATTATCTGTTGCTTTGATAAACTTTTTATAGTTCTCTCCTGCTTGAGCAATTAATTCTTTCTCTCTTGGTGCATTTGCTTTTGACCACATATATGAAATTTCAGCAATTTCTCTATATGCAGGTGCATAACCTGGCGTTGTAGCTAAGATTTCCTCACAAGCTTTGATTGCATCCGCATACGCTCTTGCGCGCTTTGTAATCATCGCCATTTGCAATTTAGCCTCTACTAAAGTATTGTCTAAATCATAAGCGTTTCTAAAAGATGCGAAAGCATCATTTAAATTCTTTTGCTCTAAGAACGCACGACCTAAAAGCAAATGTCCCATTGGGTTGCTATAATCCTTTGCTACTACATCAGCAGCAATTGTCTGTGCTTCTTTTGCATTTGGCATTTTAGAATTCAAATACGCCGCTGCAACTAACAATTGCTCATTGTAATCTTTCTTCTTGATATCTTTTTCTGCTTTTTTGAAATTAGCTACTGCTTCAGCAGAACGATTATTGTCTAATTCAATTTGACCTAAACCAATATAGTTTAATGAACCTTTTGTTTTAGCTAAAAGTCCTTGATCAAAATAATAACGTGCTGAATCTGATTGATCTTCTTTTAAAAATACATCTCCTAAATAGAAGTAGTTAACCCCATCAGCTGGTTTCTTCCCAATTAAATCTTTTAAAATCTCTTTCGCTTTATCAAATTGTTCTGCATTGATAGCCGTTTTTGCTTCATTAATACTTTGAGCAAAAGCAAAAGAACTACTTAAAGCTAAAGCTAACAATGAAATAGAATACTTTTTATTCATAATATATCGTTATTGTTTTATAAGTATGTGGTTTTATTATTTAATTTCCTTGGTCACTACAATTTCTCTTGGTGGCGTATTAAAAGGAAATAATCCTGATTTTAATACAATGCGCTGTCCTTTATATCCAGCAATATACGAAGCAAATCCGGTACCAAGACCATTTTTACCTTGCATATCCCATACATATAGTTTGCGGATTAAAGGATACGTACCTTCCGCAATGTTATTTTGACTTGGTTTGTAGTATTGTTTATCTGCATCATTCTTTACAGCTAATACTTTAACAGCATCAATATGCTTTTGAATCGCTTCATTAGGCTGTGTCAACCAATTCAAGCCAATTACCCCAATTGCTTTAGGGTTCTTAACCACATAGTCAATCACTTCTTCTGTTGTATTCAAGAAATATGCATAATCTTTAGGAAAGGAATCAAATCCTGTCGCTTTTCTAAATGCGGCAGAAACGCTTGAATTGTAATTATCAAACACAAGGAATGAATCGCCTTCTTTCACGCGACCTTGTTCCAATTGCTTTAAGATAGCAGTATAGTCAACAATAGAATCTGTAGCCGTTTTACTTATTACAAAAACAATTGCATCACTTGCAAAATGCGTTTGCTTTGGTGCCACTACTCCTTTATAATGTTCCACCTCTTCCTCCGTCATCAAACGCGGCAAAACCGCCACGCGAATAGAATCAGAGAACAACAAGTTCAATACCTCGCGTTCCGATTTAGGCAGTAGATTTAATTTGGCTCTTTTATATTCATTTTCAAAAAGAATAGCCACATCTTCAACGATTGGAAAAACAGATTCGTCTACTCCCATGGTTAGTGTGCCGCTTAATAAAGTTTCTTCTTGAGAAACTACTTCTGTATTTGTATCAGCAGTCGTTGTGTTTTTATCTTTACATTGAAAGAATAAACTCGTTGTTGCTAAAACACCAACTAAAATTCCAATTCTAGCAGCGCTTCTTCTTTGAATCATATAAAACAAATTTAGAGCAAAACTTAGTTTGCTCATTTTCTTTCGTCTAAGATAGATATTCTTTGTAAGAAGGAAAAAATAAAAGTTGTTTTTAACATAAAAACTAGGAATAAAAAAAGCTCCGAATACCTCGGAGCTTCTTTAATCTTTTCCCATATTAGTATTCCACAAACGGTAGAATCTAAAAAACCCATAGACTATTAATACTACACCGAATAAGATTCGGTGATTGTCTTCCATTTGAAAGGGCAATGACTTACTAACGATAAGTGCAATCCCACAAAACAAATAAAGAAGAAAAAACAATAGTCCAAAAAAGAACAAAAATCGCTGTATTAGCGATTTTTGTTTGAATTTATTGTTAAACATTACTATTGAACTTGAATTGTAATAGGTAATGTAAACTGTGATCGAACTGTTTTTCCATTTTGTACTGCTGGTTTCCACTTCGGCATGTTAGATAACACACGTACTGCTTCTTTTCCAGCTCCGTAACCTGGGTCACGTACAACTTTGATATCAGTTAAAGAACCATCTTTCTCAACGATAAACATAACGATAACACGGATAGATTTCACACCTGAATCGATGTCTGGAGTTCTAAAACGTTGAATAAATTGTTTATTAAACGCTTGCATACCTCCAGGATATTCAGCTGGTACTTGTACAGCAATGAAAACTTCGTTTCCATCTCCGTCTCCACCTGAACCTGTTCCTTTGTCCGCTTCACCTGTTTTCTCAGTGATTTTGATTTCTCCTTTATCCTTATCACCTTTAAGGTCTTTTTTACCTACCTCTGCTTCTTTGAAGTCATCTTGTTTAGCGATTTCTTCTTTCACTTCCTCTTTTTTAGCAATTTCAGGTTCAGTAAACTTTTTCGTATCGTTTATTGATTTTACCTCATCTGCTGGTGGAGGTGGTGGAGGTGGTGGTACATCCTCTGGTGGTGGTGGTGGAGGGGGTGGTGTGTTATCTGGTAAATTTAAATTTTCCATTTCGATAACCTTATCCAACTTATCCACCTTATTATTTCCAAAAGTACCCTTTGCCATATCGATTAACATTGGTGAAACCAATGCTAAACCGAACAAAGCAATTCCTGAGAACAATGCTACAGTTGTTACTTTTGGGTTTTCAGATCTCAATTGATATGCTCCGTAAGACTTGTTACGTCCTTCGAAGATAATATCAACCCAATCCTTTTTAAAGATATTTAATTTTGACATAATTTCTTAATTTCTCAGAACGTTAACTACTTCTCACCTAATATTTCAAGATCTTCAGGCGTGATATCTACTAATGCATATGATTTAATACCTGAGATAGCCATCTCATCTAAAATATCAACTAAGTTGCGATATGTAGCTTTTTCACTTGCTCTAATGATCACGATCAAACCTTGATCTGGTTTCCCAGAATAGGCTAAAGCTGCTTTGTCTTTCTCTAACAATACTTGACGAATACCTGCTTTACCATACGTTTGATCTGTTGGTCCTTCTAATGGGTTGTTAACCATACCCATATACCATTTCACTTTATTGTCCCCGCCAATTAATATGGTCATTGTGCGGTTCTCATCTACCTTGGTCTTTGTATCTGGCTCATCTTCCGGAGCTTCTTTATCCGGCATCGCAAGATTCATAGACTGAGGCTTATTCATAGATGTGGTCAACATAAAGAACGTAATCAATAAGAACGCTAAATCCACCATCGCAGTTAAATCTACTCCGGCATTTTGTTTCTTACTTCTTACTTTTTTGTCCTTATTGCCTCCGCCGCCTGTATTTAATTCAGCCATTTACAGTTTAATTTTTTAATGATTAAAAATCTTCGTTTCTAAGTCCTGTAACTAAGAAGAATTTATTTACACGTTGTGCTTGTAAGATATCAATCACGTTTTTCACTGCAGGATAGTTTGCCTCAGCATCTCCCTTAATTGCAACGTCTAACACTTTGTTATTTCTCTCTTTTGCAACTATACGTGCCATCTCTACCCAATCTTTCAATTGATTGTTCACAGAGTCTGTTGGAATTCCTGGTTCGTCTGCACCAACCTTGTTTCTAACATCTGGAGGTAGATTTAAAAATTTCTTCAATTCGTTAATAGGAGTTCCGATACCTTCAGTATAAGCAAATACTTCTTTTTCTTTATCACTAAACTCAATCTGATAACGACTACCCATTTTTTCAAGCGTAGCAATACGATCTTCTTTACCTAAAACTCCGAAGAAAACCTTTTCTTCACCTGGTTCTCCTCCAATTGTAACTGTTGCTAAGTTACTTTCTGGCAATTTCGTTTGAACGGTTGAATTGGGTGTATCTACTGGTAATGGCTCCGGAAGCTTTGCTGTCGATGTTAATACGAAGAATGTTAAGAGTAAGAATGACACGTCACACATTGCGGTCATATCTACGCTCATACTCTTCTTTTTCATTTTACCTTTAGCCATTGATAAATCTTTTTAACTCCTATATTTTTCAATATAAGATAATTAATACTTATTCTAAAATTATTTTACTAATCCTTTGAATCTTCTGTATGCTTGAGTAATAGCAAATCCAGCTTCATCAATTGAATAAGTTAATCTATCAATTTTTGTAGTAAATGAGTTATACATTACAATCGCTAATGTTGAAGTACCAATACCTGTAGCAGTACAAACTAATGCTTCAGAAATACCAGTTGCTAATGCAGCAGAGTCAGGAGTACCAGAAGTTGCTAAAGCTGAGAACGCTTTAATCATCCCTGTTACTGTTCCTAATAATCCACATAATGTACCGATTGATACTAATGTCGCCAATACAATCATGTTTTTCTCTAACATTGGCATCTCAAGAGTTGTAGCCTCTTCGATTTCTTTTTGGATAGCTTCAGTAGCTTCTTCGCTATTGTATCCTTCTTTTTTCATTTGTTGATACTTCACTAAACCAGCTCTAACAACGTTAGCAACTGACCCTTTTTGAGCATCACAAGCTTCCATAGCTTCTTCGATTCTTCCTTCATTGATAGAAACTTGGATTTCTTTAACGAATTTCCCAACATCTCCTTTTCCAGAAGCTTTAGAGATTACTAAAAATCTCTCGATTGAGAAAACAATTGTCATAGTTAATAATCCAATTAACACAGCAACAACAGGTCCCCCTTTATAAACCATTCCCATAAAGTTACCTGGTAGTGGATGTCCTGCTGGATCTCCATTCTCAAAGTTCGCTGGGTTACCCATTACGAATTGCCAAATAAGGTATCCAAAAACAATACATAATACTACAGCTAACGATGCAAATAATCTACTTGCTCCTGAGCTTGACCCTACTTTTTCAACTGATTCGTTTGATACGTTTGTCATCTTTTTAAAATTTAATTCTTTTTTTTCAATTATTACTTATTACTTTTTTACTTTTTTAAAGTCATCAGTGTCGCAAATTTATGTTTTTAGATGAAATAAAAAAATTAAAATTCATTTTTTTAAAATAAGCTAACCTTGACTTAACATAAGACTTTTTTATACTTACCTTAACTTTTAAAAAATAGTAAGCAGTGGTAAAGATAATAAGTCTAAATGAATTTTACTATCTTTATTTCATCAAGCCAGATACATTTAACATTTGATATTTATAGTATTTCTTCATGTTTACTTGTGTATTTGATTCAAAATCACCTTTAATTATATAAAATATATAAAATGAGCCTAGAGATTTTTAAAACTGACATCATTAATGGTTATAGTCATAAAAGTGATTTTATTACCATTGGCTGTGCAAATCTGGATCAAAAAATTGTTCCAGACACTTTTGTAAATCTACCCTTAAAAACATTAAATCGCCATGGTTTAATTGCTGGAGCGACGGGTACGGGAAAGACAAAAACGATACAAGTTTTATCGGAACAGCTCTCTGCCAAAGGGATTCCCGTGCTCATGATGGATATTAAAGGAGATTTTAGCGGTATTGCCGAACCAGGAACCTTGAATGATTTTATCAAAAATCGCCACGAACAAATGAATATTCCTTTTGAACCAAGTGGATTTCCTGTTGAATTACTCACACTTTCAGAACAAAATGGTGTGCGTTTACGTGCGACTATCTCCGAATTCGGCCCTATATTACTGAGTCGAATACTCGAACTCAACGATACACAAAGCGGAATTGTTGCGATGTTATTCAAATATGCTGCGGACGAAAACCTGGAATTATTCAATTTAAAAGACTTTAAACGAACTCTTCAGTACCTAACAAACGAAGGCAAAAAAGAAATTGAAAGCGAATATGGACAAATCTCTCCAGCTTCTATGAATGCTATTTTGAGAAAAGTCATTGAATTAGAACAACAAGGAGCTGATTTATTCTTTGGAGAACCTTCATTTGACATTAGTGATTTGATGCGTTATGACGAGAATGGAAAAGGGTACGTCAATATTTTGCGCTTGACTGATATTCAAGACAAACCTAAATTATTCTCCACTTTTATGTTGAATCTCTTGACTCAAGTTTACAATAAAATGCCTGAACAAGGGGATAGCGGGCAACCCGAATTGGTGATTTTTATTGACGAAGCGCATTTGATTTTCAATGAGGCAAGCAAAGCTTTATTAAGCCAAATTGAAACTATTGTTAAGTTAATTCGCTCGAAAGGAGTGGGAATTTACTTTATTACACAGAATCCAACGGATATTCCCAATGGTGTTTTAGCACAATTAGGGTTAAAAATCCAGCATGCGCTGCGTGCATTCACTGAAAAAGACAGAAAAGCAATCAAAGCTGCTTCGGAAAACTTCCCTTCTACCTCCTATTATACCACCAATGAGATTATCACACAGCTCGGAACAGGAGAAGCATTAGTCACAGCATTAAATGAAAAAGGAACACCAACTCCTTTAGTTGTTTGCACCATGCGAGCACCGATGAGTAGAATGGATGTGCTTTCTGAAGGGGAAATTGTTGCTATTTTATCTCGTTCAAAATTAGTATCCAAATACAATCAAACGATAGATTCAGCCAGTGCTTTTGAAAAAATAGAAGAACGAGTTTCTGCTATAAAAGACAAAGAGCAAGAAGAAGCTCCAACGCCGAAATCTAGTTCCTCTTCTAAAAAAGAAGACAGTACAGTTACGAAAAGTATCTTAAAAGTGATAACGAGTGCTACTTTTATCAAAGGAGCCTTTAGTTTACTGAGTAAAGTAATGAATGGATCGAGTAGTTCTTCCAAATCAACACGAAATACTTCAACTAAAAAACGAAAATAGAGGATTAAAATCCTCTATTTTCGTTTATCAATTGTTTTAATTTTTCTTCTATTTCAGGGCTATCCCAAACAGCTTCTATTTGTTCAGTTTCCATAATCACATCCATAATAGCGGCTTGTTCATCGCCAATTGCCAGAGCTTCTTGGTAACTACCTTTACTAAACGTTACTCGATCATATAAAGGCAACCATAAATCTGGATATTTTTTAGCGAACTTGCTTTCTATTTTTTTGCGCAACAAAAACAACGGATTTGCTGTTAGCTCACTCATTTCTCTAAAGTTGCGGTACGATAATTCGGCAATTGCATCAGCATTAACCTTACGAGAGTATTGGTATTGATTTAATGCTTCCATCCAATTTTCTGGATTTCGCTGTAAACAATCCAATAAAACATCAACATCTTCTAACCCTGCATTAAGTCCTTGTCCATAAAAAGGCACAACAGCATGTGCTGCATCTCCAATCAAGGCTACCTTATCTTTATACACCCAAGGAAAACAAGTGGTGGTAACAAGTGAATTTACTGGATTTGCAGTATACAATTCCACTAAATCCGGCATCAATTGCATTGCGTCGGGAAAATAGGTTTGAAAAAAGGCTATCACTTGCTCTTGGGTTTTGATGGCTTCAAACGACACTTCCCCTTGATAGGGCATAAATAATGTACAAGTAAACGAACCATCCATATTGGGTAAGGCGATTAACATGAAATCTTTTCTTGGCCAAATGTGGAAAGAATGCTCATCCATAGCAAAAACACCCGCTGCTTTTGCAGGAATAACCAATTCTTTATAACCAATAGGTAGATAGGATTGCTGGTATTCAAATCTACTGCGTCTTTGTAAGCAACTTCTCACTTTAGAATAAGCGCCATCAGCTCCAAAAACCACATCGTGCTGAATCTCTTTCCATTCTTGATATTCAGATTCACTCGTATACAGCACACCTCTTTTCGTATCTACACTCCAAATCGGCGTATTGAATACAAACTGAACCCCTACTTCTTCTGCCCATTCTACTAATTTCTTATTTAATCCACCACGAGAAACAGCCCAAATAGCCTCACCGTGGATTCCATAAGGTTGGTGTTCTTCTCGATTAACATGGTGAATTGCGCGTTGGTGCATTGGTATTCCAAACTGACGAACCTTCTCTTCAAGTCCGACGCGTTTCAGCATTTTCCATCCGCGCTCAGAAAGAGCTAAATTAATTGAACGTCCTGAAAAATCTATGGTGCGAATATCATCTCCTTTTTCATATATAAACACTTGATGCCCTTCTTGTTTTAGCGCAATCGCCAACACAGTTCCTACCAAACCACTCCCTACAATTGCAATACTTTTCCCCATATCCCCTTTCAATATTTGAATCTTTATTATAATTACCTAATTAATATTTGAATAGTGTTTTTAGCTCTACGTATTATCGACTACTTTTAAACCACACTCTTAACAGTAATGAAAAATTTAATTTGGATTATCGTTATTCTCCTGACAGGTTGTTGGTATATCTGTCAGTTTGTTTTTGATTTCGGTGGCTTGTACGTCTATAGCTTACTTACATTAGCCATCATTTTAACCTTAATCAACTTCTTTGTAAAAGAAAATCAAAAAAAATAATCCCTTTAAAAGGGATTATTTTTTTATTTCTCAAATGTTAATTCCTTTCCTACTGCCAATCCTTGTGATTTTGCGAATGCTCCGCACATATGGAACAAAAGTCTTGCTCCAACATTTCCATCCCAATCATCTTCTCCTGGCGCAACTTCTACTAAATCCATTCCAATAATTTCTTTATTGGTTTCTGAAAGTCTAGTGATTAAATACGTCGCTTGCTCAAACGTCAATCCTCCTGGTACTGGTGTACCGGTGTTAGGACAATACCAAGGCAACAACGCATCAATATCAAAACTAATCACTACTTTTTGTGGTAGAGAAGCTATAATTTGATCACATTTTACTTTCCAGCTCATGCCTTCAAATTCATCTTTTTTCAAATCTGCATCCGTATGAACTAAAACGCGTCCTGATGCTTTCACTACATCCACTTCTTGTTCACAGAAATCGCGAATCCCTACTTGAACAATTTTTTCAACTTGAGGTAATTTCAATGTATTGAACATAATAGAGGCATGCGAATAAGTAAATCCTTCATAAGCATCTCTCAAATCCATATGCGCATCGAAATGTAAAATCCCGAAAGAGTCGTGCTGTTTAGCCACAGCCTTATAATACCCTAAAGGTGTACTATGATCTCCTCCTAACAATACAACGCGTTTTCCTTTGCTCATCCAGTCAGCCACTTTTGCTTCTACTTCTTTATGTAAAGTATCACATACTTGGTTAATGGTATTCAAGCTTTCTTGTAAAGTTGGGTGATCAGCTAAATCCTCCCCATTTTCTAAAGCTTCAATAATAGGTTGAGCTAACGTTTTGTATTGAGCACTTTGTTCTTGCCAATGTGCTGGTGCTTCATCAAAATAGATTCCCAACTTCCACAATTCAGGGTAGTTTTGGTGTAACAAGTCTACTTGGTAAGAAGCTTCCAAAATTGCTTCTGGTCCTTCTGATGCTCCTGCTCCATAACTTACTGTTACTTCCCAAGGCACAGGAACTACAATTATTTCACTTTCTTCTGCTGTAAAAGGCAAACCATAGATTGTCGCATCTGCTAACCCTGGTTGAGACGGATCAAAAGTCTCTATTTTTTGTTGCTTTGTTGACATATATTAAGCTGTTATTTTTCGCTGCAAATTTAAGAATTAAATCACAGTCGTACTATCAAAATTATTTTTGACTTAGAATCCCTTCTTTTAAGATTTGTCCAAACTGATACATATCTTCAAAACTAGTGTACAAAGGCACTGGCGCTAAGCGAATCACATTTGGTTCTCTCCAGTCTACGATTACACCAGCCTCCATTAAATACGTAAACATAGCGCGTCCTTCTCCATGTAATAAGATAGACAATTGGCTCGCGCGTTCACTTTGTTCTGTTGGGGTGATAATTTCAAAATTCCCACCTACTTCAGCACCAATGGTATTGATGATAAATTCTAAATAAGACGTGATCAGATTTCTCTTTTCAATTAACTTCGGCATACCAATTTCTGCAAAAAGCTCTACTGATGCTAAATAAGGAGCCAAAGTCAAGATTGGTAAATTACTAATTTGCCATCCATGTGCCCCTTCAATAGGATCGTAATTTGGTTCCATCAAAAAGCGTCTTTCTTTATTGTGTCCCCACCATCCACCAAGGCGAACTAATTCTTTATTGGTATGATGTTTTTCATGAATAAAACAGCCTGAAGCATTTCCAGGTCCTGAATTCATGTATTTATAACTACACCAAGCAGCGAAATCCGCATCCCAATCGTGTAATTCTAAGTTGATATTTCCAGCAGCATGAGCCAAATCCCATCCTACATAAGCCCCTTGTTGGTGTGCTTTTGCTGTGATGGTTTTCATATCTAATACTTGACCCGTATAATAATTTAAACCGCCCATTAGTACTAAAGCCAACTCATCTCCTACTTCTTCAATCTTTGCTAGAATATCTTCTAATCTAAAATTGTGTTCTCCAGGTCTGCGTTTTACCTCAACGATTACATCTTGAGGATCTAATCCGTGCCATTTCACTTGGGTTTGGATTAAATACTGATCACTAGGAAATGCTTTTTCTTCACATAAAATCTTAACGCGCTTTCCTGAAGGTTTGTAAAACGTAGCCATCAACAAATGAAGGTTTACGGTTAACGTATTCATTACCGTAACTTCCGAAGGTTTTGCTCCTACAATTTTACTTAAAGGTTCACTAAATCTTTCGTGGTAATCCCACCAAGGTTTATCTGCATAAAAGTGTCCTTCTACTGCTAACTCCGCCCAATCCGTCATCACTTCATTTACATATTCTACTGCTCGTTTAGGCTGAAGACCTAGTGAATTACCTGTAAAATAAATCACTTGTTTTCCTTTAACTTTAGGAAAGTTAAATTCACTTCTATAGTTTGATAAGGTATCTTTAGCATCAAGACTTTGAGCAAAAGCTAACGTATTCTCAAATTTCATGGTTTATAATTTTGGTTTTTGTAAATGTAGAATTTTTATCAATATTTCCACTATTTTCTACTTATAAAAAATCCCTTGCTGGAATAGCAAGGGATTTTTTATAGATATCTTAGTTTTCGTTGATTTTATAAAATCAACATTGCATCTCCGTAAGAATAGAATTTGTATCCTTCTTCTACCGCTTCTTTGTATGCTTTCATCATTAAATCATGACCACAGAAAGCAGAAATCATCATTAATAAAGTAGATTTTGGCATGTGGAAGTTTGTAATCATACAATCAGCAATACTAAAATCATAAGGAGGGAAGATAAATTTATTTGTCCATCCTCTATATGGATTTAGGGTTTGGCTTGATGAAACAGAACTTTCTAAAGCTCTCATACAAGTAGTACCAACAGCACATACTCTATGTTTTTCTTCTTTTGCATTATTTACAATATCACAAGCTTCTTGAGACACCACAAATTCTTCCGAATCCATTTTGTGTTTTGACAAGTCTTCTACTTCAACTGGATTGAATGTACCTAAACCAATATGTAAAGTGATTTCAGCAAATTTAATTCCGTTGATTTCTAAGCGTTTCATCAAGTGTTTAGAAAAGTGTAATCCTGCAGTTGGAGCAGCTACTGCACCTTCTTCTTTTGCATAAATCGTTTGGTAACGTTCTGCATCTTCTGGTACTACTTCTCTGTTGATGTATTTCGGGATTGGTGTTTCTCCTAATTCTTGTAGTTTCGTTCTGAACTCCTCGTATGAACCATCATATAAAAAGCGCAACGTTCTACCTCTAGAAGTTGTATTATCGATAACTTCAGCAACTAATGAATCGTCTTCTCCAAAGTACAATTTATTTCCAATTCGAATCTTACGCGCTGGATCTACTAATACATCCCATAAACGTTGTTCTTCATTCAATTCGCGCAACAAGAAAACTTCGATTCTAGCACCCGTTTTTTCTTTATTCCCATAAAGACGTGCAGGAAATACTTTCGTATTGTTTAAAACCATTACATCACCTTCTCCAAAATAATCCACAACATCTTTGAATAATTTATGCTCAATCGTTCCCGTTTTACGGTCAATAACCATTAAACGAGCCTCATCTCTATTCTCAGCTGGAAACTCTGCCAATAATTCTTCTGGCAAATCAAAATTAAAGTTTGATAACTTCATGAAAACAATTTTAATTAGTTCAATAAAAAGAAGTCAGTTCTTTTTAAGTTTTACAAATATACGACCTTGAGATAGGGGTTGTCAAGTTTTTAGTCGTATTTTTTTCTATCTCACTTAGATTCAATAGCCTGAACACCAATTTTTCTAAGGTCATTCCAAAAGGCAGGGTATGATTTACTGACAACTTCTGCTTCATTAATAAGGAGATCCATTTGCATCACAAGCGGAGCAAATGCCATAGCCATCCGATGATCTTGATAAGTATCAATAGCTGGTACTGTCGTTCCTGCACTTCTATGAGCAGCCAATGTTAAACTATCTGCTGTAACTACCAGCTGCCCTCCTAGTTTAGCCAATTCGTTTTGCAAAGCTACTAAACGATCGGTTTCTTTTATTTTCAATGTATGTAAGCCTTGTATATGACAAGCGATTCCCAAGCCAAAACAACTGACCACTACTGTTTGGGCTAAATCAGGTGTATCGTTAAAATCAGCTTCAAAAATAGGTTGAGCTTCTGTTCTTTTCGTTAATCGAATGTAATCATCAGCTTCAAAAACCGTTTCTACACCAAGTTTAGCATAAATCGCAGACAAAATGGAATCCCCTTGTAAGCTCACCTTTTTGTATTTCCCCAAGCGCAGTGTCGTACCTAAAGGAGATAAAGCCAGGAGAGAATAATAATAGGAAGCAGAAGACCAATCTGCTTCTACAGTAAAATGAGTTTGTTGGAGTTGAAGCGGAGGAAAAACAGTAACGGTTTGTCCTTCAAAAGAAGTTTGGGCTCCCAACTCTCTGAGCATAGCCAAAGTCATCTCAATATAGGGCCTTGAAGTTATCTCCCCTAAAAGCTGTATGGTAATTCCTTTTTTTAAACGCGTTCCAACAAGTAGTAATGCGGAAATATATTGGCTACTAATAGCAGCAGATATCTCCACAGTTCCACCCTCTGCTTCTATGCCATCAATACGCAAGGGTGGAAATCCTTCTTTGGCAATATAGGTAATTTGAGCGCCTAATGTACGTAATGCATCAACCAAAGGAGCAATAGGACGATTGTGCATGCGTTCACTCCCTTCTAAAATCACCGTTTGCTTTTGGCATAAAGCAAAATAAGCAGTTAAAAAGCGCATAGCTGTTCCTGCATGATGCACGTCAACCACTGCTGTTTTATGTGCTAGGCCTTCTTGCATAGCCACCACATCATCCGAATCGGCTACATTCTCAACAACCAATTGAGGAAATAACTTTTGCAACAGCAACAAGCGATTACTTTCCGATTTACTTCCTGAGATGACAATGGTTTGTCCCGATATTATGGATGATTTTTGTAGGTGAATCTGCATGATGGTGCTCTTTTATTTCAATTTTTCGTTGTTGTGATGACGATCATGATCTCTTTTTGTTTTTAGATCCATCTTCTTATCAAACGCTTCTTGTAAATTAACGCCTGTTTGATTCGCTAAACACATCACCACAAAAATCACATCAGCTAATTCTTCTCCTAAATCTTTGTTCTTATCACTTTCTTTTTCAGATTGTTCACCATAACGACGAGCGATAATTCGGGCTACTTCCCCTACTTCTTCCGTTAATTGAGCCATATTAGTCAATTCATTAAAGTAGCGAACTCCATGTTCTTTGATCCAAGTATCAACGGCTAATTGTGCGTCTTGTATATTCATCTTTTATGTGTTTTATAATTTTAATACGTTCTTTTCTTGTGATTGTATCGTTTGGCCAGCAAGCAATCTCAACCCAATACTAGCTCTACTTCTGCTTTTTAAATAATCTGTTTTTTACCCATTTTTCGTAGACAACCATAAGGATGATGAAAATCACATAGCGAATCGCTACATTCTGCATACACAGTGGATCTCCTTTTAAAGCACAAACAAAATCAGTGGCAATAAACCACGAAAATAAAATATAGATAACCGTGAATAGGCTAAATTTAATCAGTGTTGTTTTCATTATTCCTTATTTTGAGAATCGATGCAAATAGTTACAGGTCCATCATTGAGCAAAGCTACTTTCATATCTGCACCAAATTTACCTGTTTGAACTTTTTTATTTAAATCACGAGAGACTTGAGCGACAAAATCTTCATACATCGGAATGGCGAAATCTGGTTTTGCGGCTTTAATATAAGAAGGTCGATTTCCTTTTTTCGTCGAGGCATGTAAGGTAAACTGACTTACGATAAGCACCTCTCCTTCGATATCAAGAACTGATTTATTCATTACCCCTTGTTCATCTTCAAAAATGCGCAAGTTCACCAATTTGCCCGAAAGCCATTCGATATCTTGTTTTGTATCTACCTCTTCTATTCCTACCAGCACCAGTAAACCTGTACCAATACTACTGATGATTGTTCCTTCTACAGTAACAGACGCTTCTGTTACTCGTTGTATTACTATTCTCAATGTATTATTTTTTTACTCCTTCGTTTATTTTTTCCAACACAATAGATTGGTTCATTTTACTATTCATTTCTAAATAGAACGCGCGCAATTCATTGTAATATTCTTTTGGTACAACCGTATTGGTCACGCGTAAAGTATAGGCAATTTGCAATTGATTTGCATCTAGTTCCTTCACTTCATACGTCATGTTCATCCCTATTGTTTTATTTGTCACTATACCACTGTTAGCTAACTGCTTTACCTTATAACCTGCAGGTAGTTGGATTGTAACTTTATACATATCCATAAATGGATACATAAAATAAACATCCGATTGTCTAGTTGCGCTAACAAATGGATTATCTTTATCTCGATACAAGGATAAAGGATTAAACCTCATCGTTTTTCCCTCTTCCTCAATCGTAGCAAAGTTAAACTTTCGCACTTGAAATGCCAGCTCAACTTCTCCTTGTTTTGGGGTTATTTTTCCATCACTTAGAAACAACTGCGGGCTACGAGCTTCAATATCACCGCGGCTTCTATTGAGCGGGCTCTCGCCATATCTCGTTTGAAAGGCCAAAGCCTCATAACGCGTTAAGGTACTGTTCAATTGCCCAGCTACATGCCCCGACTCATCCAATTGTAAGGAAAATTCTTCCTGCTTGAATGAAAGCTGTTTAGGGGTTAAATCTATTTTAGTCACTGCAAACTCTTCCGTAATCATCCATCCAGTTCCATTTAAATCTTCAAATGGAAGTACGTTCAATTCAGCATTTGGCAGTACTCCATCTACTACATACAATTGATTCTCTATTTTAAATCCTACAATGACGTGATTCATAAAACGAGAAAACAACAAAGGAGCTTTACCATTTGATTGCGTACTTAAAACAATTGGTTCTGCATAAATTCCAACTGCACGCAAAGCGCCAATTAAAGCTAAATTAATATCTGCTCCATTTCCTACGCCTTGACTCATGGCTTTCTTTACTCCTTTTTCTGCCCAATAGCCATACTGTTGATTCCACTTGATTTTACTTTGAACAAATGCAATCATTTGCGCCGCTTTTTCTAACTCGCTTCCATCTACAACTGGAAAATCTTTCAATTGTTTAATCCAATACGAATCCAAACGCAGTTCACTGCCAAAATTTCTTCCTTTGTAAATTTCCTTAGCAACGGCAGCAGGTTCATGAGGAATTACCACAGAAGAACTCATAGGGTATTGAAACTGAATTAAATCAAAGCGAATACTACTGACATTATTTTGGCTGCTGTCCATGAAAGGTTCATATTGAAAAGCAGGAATATTCACAGCACTATACTGCAGAATCGCTTCTTTGAATCGATACGAAGTTCCCCATCTTGATGAAGATAAGTTACGCGCAACTTGGGTAACTTCTTTTTTTTCATTTAAAGATAGATTCCCTGTAGTCGTTATAAGATAAGTCAGATTATCTGGAATCTTAACGGTATAACTACTTTTTAGTTTGGGAATATCCTCTTGAAAATACCAAACAGGGATAGTATCAATATTATCGATGACTTTTGTATAGGTATACTCAATGCGATCGCCTACTTGAATATCGTTCACTTTAATTTCTTTCAGGTAGAAATCTTCTTCAACCTTTGTATTTATTGCCTTGTCAATTACTACTACTTCTTCTTTCTCATTGACTATACGATATATTTTATAGGATTCAATAACGACTTCTTCTTTCGCAAATCGACCAAAATAGAAGGGAATTTGTAAACTAGCGTGGCTGATTCCATCTTTTGTTTGAATTAAAACACTGCGTTTTACCGTTTGTTTAAGTTTGAATCCACTTTCTTCATGAAATTCGTATTCAACTACGCCTTCTTCATTCAACACAACAGCATCAGCCTGAGCTTCAAGTATAGCACTAGGCGATTGTATGATATTGATTTCACCCAACAATTGACTCGAAGTTTGTTGTGCTAACGAAGTACAACTTAAAATTCCAAAGGCAAATAGTACAACCTTATTCATTTCTTACACAGCTTTTATATTATCCTTTTTCAAAAATACAAAACTCCTTCTGTTTCTCCTTTGATTTTGGGGAGGATTTATCATACAAGCCAAAATCTCATTTACTTATTTTCGATTTTCATTTCTTATGTTATGAGATAGGTACTTTATTATCCTATTATACTCAAAAAACAAGTTCATCCTATTTCATATAGTATTCCAATACGACTACTTTTTTTTAACTATTTATTAACTTATACCAATCCACTTTTACTCTAGTTTTACTCTATCACCTGAATAAAAAAGGGCGTTTTTTACGTCCCTACAATAAAAGAAAGTAGCCTCTCTTGTTCAGCTACTCTATTTCATTGAAATGTGTATATAGGTACTATTCAGGTGTGTTTTTTAGATTAATCGGCCGACTTTAATCCACAGATCCAGCAAATAAAGATAGCGCAGCTAATTCCTTATTTCTTCCGCACTGCATATCCTAATAAATCAACTCTTTTGAGTGATTTATTATTGTTTATGCATTACGATACTATTTATCACACCGTGTATTAACTCGTACAATTCAAAACGAATTGGCTCAACAAAATAGACAAACATGAAACAGTTATATTTAATCGTCTTGGGGGTAGTCACTTTATGCACCGCTTGCCACTCAGATCAAACAACTACAGACAGCGCCAATCCAGCGCAAACCGAGCCTACTATTTATGAGCACATCAGTGCTACCTATGAACAAAAACAACACGAACTCCCAAATAAAGCAACAGCTGGTTTTTGGGATTGGCTAAAAAGAGTAGCTTCGGCTGATGCAAAAGCCGCTGCTGCCTACGCCGTTAAAAAAGGAATGAAAAGCGATTGGAAAGAAGCTTTGCTTATTGGTGCAGCAGCTTCTGTAGGAGAAGCTGTTACGGTCAAAAAATCCATCCATGGAATTCAAAATACAGCTGAAGTAAAATCGTATCACGCCTTAGTTTTACCTAATATTCAACAAATTAAAACAGCAAATTTCAGTGCTAACTCAATGGATGATGCTGGATATTATCACTATGTATTGGTGAACGAAGTACTCAAAGATTCTACGCTTTCAACAATTCCTTCCAATGAGTTATTCGCTATGTTATATGATAAAATTTACCAGCAAGCTGAGCAATTAGGATTACAGGCATCCTATGAAAAAGATACTGCTGTTGCCTTACTAGAAAAAATAAATCAATTAGATGACAATGAAAGTGATACGTATTATGCCACCCTTTATCCATTTGAAAATAAGGAAGACTTAGCGCATTTTAAACCAATTGCTAAAATCTATACCACTACTTTTTTCCGACTCAATAATACCGCTCTTTTTACCGCTTATTCTAAAGAAATGGAGACTGCTGTACTAGCAGACGCAACCTTATCTCAACACGTAAAAGACGTATTATTACTGGAAATGGCCACCTATCGCTTTGGTAATACCTACTATTTTTCTGAATTTTAAATATTTTTTTGTTATTAAAAAAAAGGAGCCGTCTCATGATTTTGAGGCAGCTCCTTTGTTATTTTTATTTAAAACCAAGATTATTCTTCTTGGTTTCTTCCGTCTTTATAAATATCTGTACGATAATGTTCTTCTTCTCCATCTAAAATTTGGATGTAGGTTTTGTAACGCGACCAAGCCAATTCATCTCGATCTAAAGCGTCTTTTACTGCACAATGTGGCTCTTCTCGATGTAAACAGTTATTGAATTTACACTGATCTTTTAAGGCAAAAAACTCAGGGAAATAATCTCCGACTTCTTGAGGTGCCATATCAACAACACCAAATCCACGAATTCCAGGCGTATCTATAATCGCCGCGTCAAACGTTAAGTCAAACATCTCAGCAAACGTAGTAGTATGTTGCCCTTGTTGATGTTGCTCTGAGATTTGTGCAGTTTTCAGATTTAATCCAGGTTCAATCGCATTAATCAACGTTGATTTCCCAACCCCTGAATGCCCAGAGAACATCGATACCTTGCCAATCATACGTTCTTTAATCGCATCGATTCCTTTTGATTCTAATGCAGATACACGCAAACACTCATATCCTATTTGAGAATAGATGTATTGCAAATACAATTGTTCATCTAATGCATCTTCTGAATAGGTATCAATCTTATTGAAAACTAAAACCGTTTTAATTCCATATGCTTCTGCCGTAACCAAAAAACGGTCAATAAAGCTCGTTGTAGTCACAGGATTATCAATCGTAACAATTAAGAACATCGTATCGATATTCGAAGCGATGATATGTACTTGTTTAGATAAGTTTACCGATTTACGTACAATATAATTCATACGAGGCGCAATCTCGTGAATCACCCCAGTAGTTGCATCATTGGTTGTTTCTAATTCGAAAATAACATGATCACCTACTGCAAGGGGATTCGTACTTTTGATTCCCTTAATACGAAACTTTCCCTTGATGCGGCAATTGTAAAATTGCCCATCTTCACCTTTTACAAGATACCAGCTACCTGTTGATTTATAAACTGTTCCTTTCATAGGGCAAATATATTTTAAAATCCAGCCAAAAAAAAGAGACTAGGTAGAAAAATACCTAGTCTAATTCTGCTGTATTATTCACTTTCTGTTTTATTATTCTTTTCTATTAATCACCTGATCCTGACGGTAAATACTCTCTTGGTGGATGGCATTGTAAATAGTGCGAATAAATTCATCCGTAAATCCTAGGTGTTCTCCTTCTTTCATCATTTTTTCCACAATACTATTCCATCGTTCTTGTTGAAAAACAGCAACATTTTTGTCGCGTTTTAGCGAACCGATTGCATCGGAAATCATCATTCTCTTTTTCAACAGATCTAAAATTTTACTATCCATATCATCAATTTGAATGCGATAGGTTTGTAATTTCTGTAGGTATTCCTCCGTATCATCAGTGATATTGCGTAGTTTCAGTGCTTGAACAATGGTTTTCAGTTGTTCCGGGGTCACTTGTTGAGCAGCATCACTCCAGGCTTTATCTGGATTGCAATGTGTTTCAATCATCAACCCATCAAAATTCAAATCCAACGCCAACTGAGAAACCGCTAAAATGCGATCACGTCGTCCTGTAATATGCGAAGGATCACAGAAAATAGGAATATGAGGCAATTCTGATTTGATATCTAAAGGAATCTGCCATTCTGGTATATTTCTATATTTTGTTTTTTCATAAGTACTGAATCCACGGTGAATCAGGCCTAGCTTCTTGATATTTGCTTTTTCCAATCGCTCTAATCCTCCCATCCATAAAGATAAGTCTGGATTAATCGGGTTCTTCAGCATGACGATTTTGTCTGTTCCCCTTAAGGCATCTGCTATTTCTTGTACAGAAAAAGGATTCACAGCAGTACGAGCACCAATCCACAAGATATCGATGTCATTTTGCAAACACAAATCAACATGTTCTGCTGTTGCTACTTCTGTTGCTAACATCAATCCTGTTTCTTCCTTTACCTGTCGCATCCAGTCTAAACCAATTGCTCCCACTCCTTCAAATCCACCTGGTTTCGTTCTTGGTTTCCAAATTCCCGCACGAAATACTTTAACCTCTTGAGGCAAAGAGTGAGCGATTTGCAACAATTGTTCCGGTGTTTCAGCACTACAGGGACCTGCTATAATTGCAGGGGCTTGACCTTGAAAAGCAGTTAACCAATCTTTACTCATTTCTTACAATTTCATTTGATGCAAATTTACGAGTTATATTCTATAAAATGGGATTTAATCCAAAATGATAAAAGGTAAAAACCAGATAAAGCTCTTTTTGTTCTTTGTTTTTTATAATAATTAATACATTTACTTTTCATCAAAAATTCAACCTTAATGTCATTATTAACTTTTATCTTAATTATGTTTCTAGGTGCCTTTGCAGCTGGTTTTATCGGCTCATTATCAGGACTTGGAGGCGGTATTATTATAATCCCTTTACTTTCTGTTTTCCTCGGTGTTGACATGCATTACGCCATCGGAACAGCCTTAGTAGCTGTAATTGCAACCTCATCAGGTTCTGCATCGGCCTATGTTCGAGAAGGGATTACCAACATGCGATTGGGGATGTTCCTCGAAATTGCCACAACCATTGGCGCTGTAGTAGGTGCACTTATCTCAACCAATGCCCCTACTTCTTTACTCGCTATTATTTTTGGAGCCACCTTAATTTTTTCCTCCCTTAATTCGATTCGCAAAAAAGAAGACCATCTTGTTCTACCAGAACAAGGCAGTACTTTAGCTAAAAAACTCAAACTAGCAGGCAATTACCCGACAACTAGTGGCGAAAAAGTACACTATAGCATGACTAATATTCTTGGTGGATTTAGTATGATGGGCGTTGCGGGTATGATGTCAGGTTTATTAGGTATTGGATCTGGCGCCTTTAAAGTAATTGCAATGGATACCATCATGAAGGTTCCTTTCAAAGTATCTACCACAACGAGTAATTTTATGATGGGAGTTACAGCTATTGCCAGTTCGGTTATTTATATTCAAAAGGGGTATATTGAACCATCCATCTGTATGCCTGTTATTATAGGAGTATTAATTGGTTCTATGGTTGGTGCGAAAGTGCTAATGAAAGCCAACACCAAAAAACTCAAATTGTTTTTTGCGGTACTTATTTTCATCATCGCCTTGAACATGATTTACAACGGAATTACAGGAAAAATTTAAAGCCAAAACTATGAGTACAACTAAATTTACAGATAATCAATTACAAAGTATCATCGGGAATGTGTTGCGTTATGGCGTATTGAGTGCTTTAACCGTAACACTTCTGGGTGGAATTATTCTGTTAGCAAAAGATTCCCAACAAGTCGTTTCTTTCTCTACGTTTGTTGAAAAAGATCAAAATCTATTTGTTGTTTTTAAAACCATCTTTCAAGGGGTCAAGGAATGGAACGGAGAGTCGATTATTTTCTTGGGCATTTTGCTCTTGTTTTTAACACCCGCTCTGCGTTTACTCTTATCGCTCTTTTCTTTTATCCTCGAAAAAGACGCGATGTATGTTGTGATTACCCTAATTGTAATTGCAGTTATCATTCTTAGCGTGTCCTTCGGATTTTCTCATTAATTTACCTACATTTGTTTTTACTAACCTTCCATTATATATGTCTATTAAAGTAGAAAATATTAGTAAATATTACGGCGAGCAACAAGCGTTAAACGCCATCAGTTTCACGGTGCCTAAAGGGCAAATTGTAGGTTTCTTAGGTCCAAACGGAGCAGGAAAATCAACGCTGATGAAAATACTAACTACCTTTATTCACAGTGACGAAGGAGTTGCTTACGTCAACGAGTATAACGTAGCAACACAAGCAAAAAAAGTACAACAATCGATTGGTTATTTACCAGAGCATAATCCGCTGTATTTGGATATGTATGTCCGAGAGTATCTACAATTTAACGCTTCGATTTACAAAACAAAAAAAGAGCGTATTGAAGAAGTAATTACCTTGACAGGATTAACACCAGAAGCGCATAAAAAAATTGGCCAACTGTCCAAAGGATATCGTCAGCGTGTCGGTATTGCTACGGCTTTACTACACGACCCTGAAGTATTGATTTTAGATGAACCAACCACAGGACTTGATCCCAATCAATTGGTTGAAATTAGAGAGTTAATCAAAACGGTAGGGAAAGACAAAACGGTATTTCTTTCTACCCATATTATGCAAGAAGTAGAGGCAATTTGTGAGCGTGTTATTATCATTAAAAAAGGGCATATTGTTGCGGATCAATTCTTACACGAATTATTAGACAACCAACATGAACAAATTATCGCCGTAGAGTTTGACTTTAAGATCGAAATTGAATTCGTTAATCGAATTCCTCACCTCATCAAAGCCAATCATGTACACGATACACAATGGGAGCTTGTTTTCCCAACAGATCAGGACTACCGCGCTACAGTTTATGATTTTGCGCAACAGCAAGGGTTAAAAACGCTTTCTTTACAACCAAAGAACAAAAATTTAGAAAAACTTTTTCACGAATTTACAACTAGTGAATAATAGAAATAAAAAAAAGAGCCTAAGGCTCTTTTTTTGTTTTTTATCTAAAATAATCCATTGATTTCTGCATTGATTTTATCGATAATTAATCCTAAATCTTCAGGCTTATCTACAAAATCCATGTGATCAACATCAATGACTAATAATTTTCCTTTGTCGTATCCTTTAATCCAGTTTTCATAGCGATCATTCAACCCACTCAAATACTCAATAGAGATTGAATTTTCATACTCTCTTCCTCTTTTGTGAATCTGTCCCACTAAATTAGGCACTGTGCTTCTCAAGTAAATTAATAAATCTGGTGCAGCTACTAAGTCTTGCATCAAGTCAAAAAGCGTAGCGTAGTTTTTAAAATCTCGATTAGACATCAAGCCCATAGCATGCAAGTTCGGAGCGAAAATATGAGCATCCTCATATATCGTTCGATCTTGAATAATTGTTTTTCCACTTTGTCTGATTTGAAGCACTTGGCGAAAACGACTATTCAAGAAATAGACTTGTAAATTAAATGACCATCGATCCATTTGGTGGTAAAAGTCATCTAAATATGGATTATCAACCACATCTTCATAATGTGCTTCCCATCCATAATGTTTGGCTAATAAATCTGTTAGTGTTGTTTTTCCCGCTCCAATATTTCCAGCAATCGCTATATGCATTACGGTAATTTTATTTGATAATTATTTATTTTTTGCTCGGTAAAAATACTCAATTTTTGAGTGTTATAAAAGAAGCCTAAAATGCTTTTTACATCAACTGCAATTTCCCAAATCTTATTCTTCTCCATATCAACATAGTACAACTTATTTAGATACGAATAAAATACTTGTTTATTATTTACAATCTGAATGTGTTCATAATCCGTAGGCAATGCATAGTCCAATACTTCATTACCATAGATATCAATTCCTTTAATTTGATTCGTTGAAGTAATACGATACAAATAATTCAGAGTAGATTGATATGCTTTGATTTGATCCTCTTTAATTGTATAAATATTGCGTACTTCAAGCGTACTTAAATTATAGCGCACTACACTTTGATTGGCTTGGTTTACAATCCACAAGTTCTTTTGTGTGCTTGTAGCAATATAAGCAGGGTCCATTGCTGAGAAACGTCCTGTTAAATCAATGGTATTTAGCAGCGCTAATTCCTTACTCAATAAAACGATGGAATTAAAATCGCTATAAAACAAAACCGGAAACTGAGAATTGGTTAAATCAACCATTTTCAATGTACCAAGCTTAGGTAAGCTAAAGTGCTCTGAGCTGTATTTACTTCTTTTGCGCAAGATATTTTCTTCTTGTACAAAGGTATTGTCAAAAATATCTTTACTGAGAAAAACTTCTTTTTCCTTAAGCGTTTCACTATTTAAATACTGAGCTTGCAAAGATTCTTGAGCTGTTGCAACAAAACTACCGCAAAGAATAAACAAAGCGAATAACTTTTTCATATCTACTTTCGAGTATACGTTTGAAAAGTAAAAGCGTAGGCGTGTCGTTCATCTTGTGGATGATAACTCTCCTTTACCAATTGCCAATCGGAAGTTGAGAATTCAGGAAAAAACGCATCTCCTTCAAAAGAAGCGTGAATTTGAGTTAATTCTAATTTATCAGCGTAGTCCAAAGCTTGGCGATAGATTTCACCACCTCCTATCACAAACACTTCTTCTTCCTTTTGAGTAAGTGTTAGGGCTTCTGCTAAACTATGAACAACAATGCAATGTTCTGGGACAACGTAATCTTGTTGTCTTGTAATAATCACATGTGTACGATTAGGTAATGGCTTAGGAAACGATTCAAACGTTTTACGCCCCATTATAATATAATGATGAGAAGTTAATGTTTTGAAGTGTTTAAAATCATCTGGTAAATGCCAAATGATTGCATTGTCTTTTCCTAATACCTTATTCTCTGCAATTGCTGCTATTAAAGTGATCATTATTTACTGTTTTGAATCATCGTGATTTAAATCGCGTTTTACATCCACCAAAGGGAAATCCTTTTCCACTTTAGCTCGTAACTGTCTAATTTTTTCTTGTTGAATCGCGATTAATCGTTCAATTTCTCGCTCTTGCCAAGCAGGTCCCATAAAGCGATTAATAACTAATACATTAATCACGTGAAACAGGAGCAATAAGCCCCAAGCCCCTACCGCGTAAGTCCACCAAACGCCAACAATTTGCGGGTCTTTCACCCACATATTGATTCCGTATAGTACGATAGACCCTAAAAGAAAAACAACAAAGTGAAACAACAACATCTTGCGTTGTTTGATTCGATTCTTTGCGTATTCGTACTGTTTAATTGCTTCCGTTTTTTCCATAGCATTTTTGGATTAGAATTATACAGATACTTTACCTTTTATCGCAGGATGAGATACATAATCTTCTAGTGTAAAATCCTCGTAGGTAAAGCTAAAAATATCTTTTACAGCTGGATTGATTTTCATTTTTGGTAGCGCATAAGGTGTTCTACTTAACTGTAGATTTACTTGTTCAATGTGGTTGTTGTAAATGTGAACATCTCCAAACGTATGAACAAAATCGCCCACTTCTAAATCACATACTTGAGCAACCATCATTGTCAATAATGCATAAGACGCAATATTAAATGGCACTCCTAAGAAAACATCTGCACTGCGTTGATACAGTTGACAAGACAATTTTCCTTCTGCAACATAAAATTGAAAAAAGGAATGACATGGAGGTAAAGCTGCTTTATTATTCGCTACATTTTCAGCAAAAGAAACGCTAGTATCAGGTAATACGCTTGGGTTCCATGCAGAAACCATAATACGTCTACTATCTGGGTTATTCTTTAAGGTATCAATTACTTCTTTGATTTGATCAATTCCTTCTCCGTTCCAATTGCGCCATTGATAGCCATAGACAGGTCCTAAATCTCCATTTTCATCTGCCCATTCATCCCAAATACGAACCCCATTTTCTTTTAAATAAGCGATATTTGTTTCTCCCTTTAAAAACCATAAAAGTTCGTGGATAATGGATTTTAAATGTACTTTTTTAGTCGTTACCAAGGGAAATCCTTCTGCCAAATCAAAACGCATTTGATGACCAAAGATACTCTTCGTTCCTGTTCCGGTACGATCTCCTTTTTGTACGCCTTTATCTAAAACTTCTTGTACTAAATTTAAATATTGTTTCATTCTTGCCCTCCTTAATTAACTATGATCGCTTACTTATTTCGTCTCTAATTCTTGCTGCTGTTTCGTAATCTTCATTACCAATAGCTTCATTTAATAATCGCTGTAAATCTTGTAATCCAAATTTACTATAGCCTTTTCCTTCAATATCTAGTTCTAGAAATTGTTCTACTTGACTTGCGATATCGTCATCTGCAGGATCTTCCTCCTCTACTTCTGGGTTTCCACTTAAAATAATTCCTGCTTTATTCATGATATCAGGATAGGTGTAAATTGGAGCAAAAAAGCGAATTGCCAAAGCAATTGCATCGGATGTACGCGCATCCATCACTTCTTCAATTCCATTTTTTTCCCAAACTAAACTCGAAAAAAACACGCCATCCACTAATTTGTGAACAATAACATGCTTCAGTTGAATATCAAATGTATCGGCAAAACTTTTAAATAAATCGTGGGTTAAAGGTCTTGGAGGTCTAATTTCTTCCTCAATAGCAATGGCAATAGCCTGTGCTTCAAAAGCTCCAATAACAATAGGTAATTTTCGATCCCCATGCTCTTCATCTAAGATAAGGGCATAGGCACCATTTTGAGAATGGCTATATGAAATTCCTTTAACTGTCAGCTTAATCAAACTCATAATTATCTTTATAAAAACAAAAAACAGTAACTAAATCAAAGATAAACAATCTTTAGATTTTAGTTACTGTCTAAGTCAATTATCTAAATCAAAAAATGCTGATTATGCGTTTTTCGCTTTGAATTCTTTTAATTTCTCTACTAATTGAGGTACTACTTGGAAAGCATCTCCTACGATTCCGTAGTCTGCTACTTTAAAGAAAGGAGCCTCTGGATCTGTGTTGATTACTACTTTTACTTTAGATGAGTTCACCCCAGCAATGTGTTGGATTGCTCCAGAAATACCCACAGCGATATAAAGGTTTGCTGCTACTGGTTTTCCTGTTTGTCCTACGTGCTCTTCGTGTGATCTCCATCCCACATCCGATACTGGTTTAGAACAAGCTAATGCCGCTCCTAATACTTCTGCTAAATCTTCTAACATTCCCCAATTTTCTGGTCCTTTCATACCACGTCCACCTGATACTACGATATCAGCGTCAGCGATTGTTACTTTTCCAGATACTTTCTCTACTCCTTCTACTTTTAAGCTGAAGTCTGCATCATTTAAACTTGGAGCAAAATCTTCTGCAGCTGCAGCACCAGAAGTTTCAACCAATCCAAATGAATTTTTCCCTAAAGCGATTACTTTTACATCTGAAGTAATTTCAGTAAAATTAAATGCTTTATTTGAGAATCCTGTTCTTTTTACTACAAATGGCGCAGTACTTTCTGGCAAAGCAATTACGTTTGATGCAAAACCTGCATTCAATCCAATTGCAACTGCTGGAGCAGCGTATAAACTATCTGTTGAAGAAGATAATACAACTACTTTAGCACCTTCTTTTTGAGCTGCTTGTTTAATTACATCTGCATATGCTTTTGCGTTGAACGTATTTAATTTATCGCTAGATACTTTTAATACTTTATCAACACCATATTTTCCTAATTCGCTAACATCAGCAGCATTAACTGTTACAGCAGTAACCGTTGTTCCCATTGATTCTGCTACTTTTTTCGCATAAGAAGCTAATTCTAATGCTACTTTTTTAAATTTTCCTTCTGCTGATTCAGCATATATTAAAACTGACATACTTTTTCTTTTTAAGGTTAAAAACTACTAGATTAGATCACTTTTGCTTCGTTGTGTAACAAATTGATTAACTCATCTAAGTTATCAGGAGCAATCATTTTACAAGCTGATTTCGCAGCTGGTTTCTCGAATTTTACTGCTTTCGTTGCAGCATCAGCTCCAACAGGCTCAAGCACAGTTAATGCTTTTGTTCTAGCAGCCATAATTCCACGCATATTTGGAATACGTAGATCTTTCTCGTCTACTAATCCTTTTTGCCCTCCGATAACCATTGGTAATTTTCCAGATATTGTTTCTTTACCACCATCAATTTGACGGATTGCTTTTACAGCTGTTCCATCAACATCCATACCTTCGCATGAATTGATGAAGTCATATCCTAAGATAGCAGCTAACATTCCAGGAACCATTCCACCATTGTAGTCTAATGATTCTTTTCCAGCTAATACTAAATCATATCCTCCGTTTTTCACTACTTCAGCTAATTGCTTTGCAACGAATAAACCATCAGTAGGCACAGCATTTACACGGATTGCTTCATCGGCACCAATAGCCAATGCTTTTCTCAATGTAGGTTCTGTGTCAGCTCCTCCAACATTTACTACAGTAACTGTAGCTCCTTGTTTTTCTTTAAACCAAATGGCACGTGTTAATGCATACTCGTCGTTAGCATTGATCACAAATTGTACCCCATTTGTATCAAATTCAGCATCACCATTTGTGAAATTGATTTTTGATGTAGTATCAGGCACGTGGCTGATGCAAACTAATATCTTCATTATTATTATAGTTTTTTGTTTTACAATATTACTTGTGAACGAAAATAAGAATTAATTTCGAACTTTTTACTATGCAAGCATACTAATTTAGTTTGAATTAACCAAATAAAATTTACTAAATCGCCTAATAAGTCATAATCTTTATTGTGATTTTGTCCTTCAAATATTCATTCTTTGAAACAAAAGACAAAAAATTAAAAAGTTTGTAATTTCCAATTAGTCAAGATTCTATATTGATTGTAAAAAAAATGTGTTTAACTTATAATCAAACACATTTCATTTCTTCATTTACTTCATTTTAAAATTCAACATTAACGGCTAAATTTTCTCCTTCTGCTACGCCAATTTCTACAAGTCTGCCATCTTTAAATACTTGAACAGTCATCTTAGAAGCACTACTCTCTCCTTGAACAGCATGACCTGTAACAGCTACTGCTACAGGTACATCTCCTGCAAAAGAACGACTCCATCTTCTTCCATCATGATCCGTAACATTTGTTTCTCTATTTCCTTCTTTGATTTGAATACTCGTTATCCGAGCTTCTTCTGAGGTAGTTACCGTCACTTGATATCGCAGCGATTGCTCGACTTTCACCTCTAAATCTACCTCTTGTTTATGCCCATAAGCAACCATACCCATAGCGATAGCCAATACACTTAACGCTGTCATTTTCATTTTTTTCAACATAATTCACGGATTTTAAATTTATTTACAACTCTTACAATACGCAAGATTTTTCCTTTAAACCCTATATCAAAAAAACATCCATTTTCTCCTTTATATACTAAACTTATCAGTAATCGTACCTATATAGTTGAATTATATATTTAATCTTCTGCTCTCCTTTAAAAAGAGGATACCAATCATCTTTTTTTACCTCTACTACAAACAAAAAAAGAGTCCAGCAGGGCTGAACTCTTTCTTTTATATCTTTAGAAGCTACTATACTTCTTTCAAAAGTAAATTTGAATTACATTGAAATAGTTGCTACTAAAATACTTCCGTCTGCTTTTGATGTCTTCACGACTTTTCCGTCTTTTACCACTTCTAAGGTTAACACTCCTGCTTTATCTCCAGCATCAATTGTACCACCTGTAACAGAAACAGCTACTACTTTTTTTCCAGAGAAAGACTTAGACCATTCTTTTTTTCCAAGCTCTGTAATCGTTTCTGTAGCTCCATCTTCAACAACCACAATATTATTAATTAGCGCATTATCCGATGTTTTAGCTACAATTTCATATCCATCCCCACTTGATGAATTGTCATCACTATTACATGAATAAAGCCCCATTGAAACCATCGCACATACAAGTGCAACCTTTACCTTTTTCATCATACTTTCAAGTTTTTTTATTGTTTACAAGTACAAATAAAATGATGATTCGCAAATTGTACAACATTTTTTAACGAATCGGCAAAACTTCATCACCTTGCGTATTTTTTCCACAATCTCACCCCTACATCAGTAGCTAATTTTACAAAAAACTCACCCTTTCTCTCCTGATATCTCAACGATTCCCTTCCAAAATACACTACTTACTTTTTCCGTATTCTTATTCCTGTATTCGAGAAGTGCCGTTAAAAAAAACAAAACAGAAAGTAAGATAAGCGAGGTAAGGATATTTTTTCATACTTTTGCTCCTATTGAATAATTTTACGGAAAATAAGAACTTATGAGAACGATTCAATTTAGAGAGGCCGTATGTGAAGCTATGAGCGAAGAAATGCGTCGCGATGAAACCATATATTTAATTGGAGAAGAAGTAGCGGAATATAATGGTGCTTATAAAGCTTCAAAAGGTATGTTGGACGAATTCGGTCCTAAACGCGTAATTGACGCTCCTATTGCAGAACTTGGTTTTGCAGGAATTGGTGTTGGTTCCGCCATGAATGGAAACCGTCCAATTGTTGAATTTATGACATTCAACTTCTCTTTAGTAGGAATCGACCAAATCATAAATAACGCAGCTAAAATGCGTCAGATGTCAGGTGGTCAATTCAACATTCCAATTGTATTTCGTGGACCAACTGCTTCAGCAGGACAATTAGGAGCTACTCACTCTCAAGCTTTTGAAAATTGGTATGCAAACGTACCTGGATTAAAAGTTGTGGTACCATCTAATCCTTATGATGCAAAAGGTTTATTGAAATCTGCTATTCGCGATAATGATCCTGTGATTTTCATGGAATCAGAGCAAATGTATGGAGACAAAGGAGAAGTGCCTGAGGGAGAATATACTATTCCATTAGGAGTAGCGGATATCAAAAAAGCAGGTAAAGATGTTACGATTGTTTCTTTTGGTAAAATCATCAAAGAAGCATTAAAAGCTGCTGAAGAATTAGAGAAAGAAGGTATCTCTTGTGAAGTAATTGACTTGAGAACTGTACGTCCATTAGATCAAGAAGCAATTTTAACTTCTGTAAAGAAAACAAATCGCTTAGTAATCTTAGAAGAAGCTTGGCCATTCGGAAGTATCTCTTCAGAAATTACGTATTTAGTTCAAGAACAAGCATTTGATCATTTAGATGCTCCGATTCAAAGAATTACAACTGCAGATACACCTGCACCTTATTCACCAGTTTTACTTGAACAATGGTTGCCAAATGCAAACGATGTAATCAAGGCAGTGAAAAAAGTACTATACAGATAAACTTTTTTAAGTAAAAAAATATTGTATATTTGAATTACTCCATCTTATTTTTAATAGGATGGAGTTTTTTGTTTACTCCCAAATTGACTATGAAAAAAAAGATATTATTTTACCTAGCTTTCCTTTTATTAACTAGCTTTCAAGGCATTGCCCAAACAAAAGTAAGTGGTAGAATTAAAGATACGAACAAAGTTGACGTATCTTATGCAAGTGTGTATTTCAAGAATTCTACTCAAGGAGTGATTGCAAATGAGCTTGGAAAATTTTATTTGGAAACTGAAAATAACTACGACACTTTAGTAGTATCATTCGTTGGATACAAAACAGCGTATGTCCCTTTAAAAAGCCGTAGCAATCTCGATTTAAACATTACCTTAGAAGAAGATAATATGCTTGAAGAGGTGCGTATTTTCACGGGTAAAACCTCCAAAAAAAATAATCCTGCTATCGATATCTTGCGTAAAATTTGGGAACGCAAGCGCAAAAATGGTTTATACATGTTTAGTCAATATGAATTTGACAAATACGAGAAGATTGAATTCGATCTTAACTCCATTGACAGTGCATACCGCAAGAAAAAAATATTCAAAGGCATGGAATTCATTTTTGATCAAGTGGATACCAACCGCATTACTGGAAAAACATACCTCCCTATTTTCATCAATGAAAATATCGGACAAGTATTTGGAGATAATATTGACAACAAAAAAATAGAAAAGACCTTAGGAAACAAAAACTCAGGTTTTGATACCAACCAACATATTATTGAGTTTGTCAAAGATTTATATGCAGAGTATAATATCTACAACAACTATATCAAGATTTTTGACAAAGACTTTGTCAGTCCTTTATCGCGAACAGGAATCAATGTATACAACTACGTCTTAGCAGATAGTGCCTTTATCGATGACAAATGGTGCTACAACATTGTCTATTACCCTAGACGAAAAGGAGAATTGACATTCAAAGGAGATTTTTGGGTCAATGACTCCACCTTTGCTATCAAAAAGATTAATATGGAAGCCAGTCGTGATGCAAACATCAACTGGGTAAAAGAAATTTATATTGAGCAAGAATTTGACGTATTAAATGATTCCGTATTCTTATTGACGCGTGATCACTTCATGTCTGATTTCGCTCTTTCGAAAAAAGAAGAATCCAAAGGAATCTACGGTAAGCGAACAACGGTATACCAAAACCATCAGTTCAACATCAAGCATCCAGATGATTTTTACAAAAAGGATGTCAATGAATATGACGAGTCAATTTATACTCGCTCGGATGATTTCTGGCAAACCTATCGCTTTGAACCTCTGAGTAAGGACGAATTTGGTATCTACAAAATGCTAGACACCTTAAAAACAGTACCTAAGTTTAGGTTCCTCTTCGACTTAACGTCAACCATTGCAAGTAATTACTACAATATTCCGAAATATAAATTCGACTACGGACCTATTTTCTCGACCTTCGGTTATAACGATATTGAAGGCTTGCGTATGCGTGCTGGAGGGCGAACTTATTTTGGTCCGAATGATAAATGGAGATTAGAAGGATATGGAGCCTACGGCTTCAAAGACAACAAATTCAAATATGGTATTAGTGGAAAAGTCTTACTTCACAGTCCATCGCGTTTTATTCTTTTTGGAGGAAACCGCCGCGATGTGGAACAAATTGGGGTAAGTCTAACGGAAACGAATGATGTATTAGGGCGTAGCTTCGCCTCAAGTTCCCTTTTTGCTAGTGGAGATAATTCTAAGCTTACCGACATCAATCTTTCAACAGTAGGTTTAGAGATTGAACCAGTCAAAAACTTGCGTTTATTAACGACATTCAGTTATCGAACATTAAAACCAGCCTCAGACCTCTTTAACTTAGACTACTATGTAGACAAAGAGCGTACGATTATTTCAAATGAAACCAAGCAATCGGAAGTTGAAATGGCTATTGATTATACACCAGGTAAAAGAACGATTGGCTATGGAGTAGATCGCAAGGAAATTGATCAAAAATACCTCAAATTATACCTGCGTTATAGTCATGGTTTCAAAGGAGCTTTTGACAGTAATTTCCAATACGATAAATTGCAGTTATACGCTCGAAAACCTATTTTACTAGGTGGGTTTGGAACGTTTACTACTACATTTGAAGCAGGTAAAACCTTTGGAGAAGTTCCATTAGGTTTACTAAGTGTCGTACCAGGTAACCAATCGTGGTTCAATATTGAAAATACGTTTGCCAACCTGGATTATTATGAGTTTGTCACAAACGAATATGCTTCTATTCACTTAGAACACAATTTTGGAGGGCGTTTACTTTCAAGAATTCCATGGTTTAGGGATTTAAACCTAAGGGAGATTGTGGGGATTCGCGGAATCTATGGTAAAATTTCTCAAGAGAACATTGATTTGAATGCTTCTCAATTAGTATACAAAGCACCCGAAGATTTTTATTATGAATATTATGTAGGTGTAGGTAATATTTTTAAAATTTTCAGACTTGACTTAAGCTGGAGAGGAAATTACTTGGATATGCCAGATGCAAGAAGGTTTGCAATTCGTGGTTCATTTGGAATTTATTTCTAATATTGTGGATAAAACTTGGTAAACAGCACGAATTGAAGTATTTTTGCACCCATTATTAAGTTATTTGACTATAAAAAATAAATGAATATGAGTACATTCGAAACTTTTGATGCCTTCGTTGAGATCCCAGCAGGTAGTAGAAATAAATACGAATATGATTTTGATTTAAAACGATTGAGATTTGATCGTTTACTTTACTCAAACATGAGATATCCAGCTGACTATGGTTTTATTCCTGAAACGTTAGCTTTAGATGGAGATCCACTAGACGTACTAGTATTATTTACTGAACCATCTCTTCCAGGAATGGTTGTTGAAGTGAAACCTATTGGTATTTTTTACATGGCTGATGATAAAGGACAAGATGAGAAGATTCTTTGTGTTCCTGTTTCTGATCCATTGATGAACAAATTAAATGACATCGACGATGTAAATGAGCACTTCAAAAAAGAAGTAGAACATTTCTTCAAAGTTTACAAAGACTTAGAAAATAAAACAGTTACTACAAATGGTTTTGGAGATAAAGCTGCTGCTGTAAAAATGATTCAAGAATGTACAGCGCGTTTTAATAACTTAGAAAACAAAGCAGAAGGTTTATTCAGCATCCGTTACTAAGCACAAAACAGAACAATACTATATAAAAGCTACTTCAGTTATTGAAGTAGCTTTTTTTATGCCTGCTACTACTCTCCTCTTCCAATTAACTAAAATCTTTTCTTTTACTCCACCTCCTATCAAAGCTTACTCTTCTTCGAAAAAAAGCTCTTAGAACATTGGAAATTAAAAGTTATATGGGAGATGATTCGAATAAAAGCTTACGCAAACTACTTCTCTATTTCATCAAAAAAAGCACATTTCCCTTTCACTATACAAAATAAACAAACCAATTACATATAATAATCACAGTAAAGTAGTGTATTTGATTAAAAATTATTATTTTTCAATTCAAAACATTTCAAATGGAAGAAGCGATTAAATTTATTAACGACATACTATGGTCAAATGTATTTATCATTTTATGTCTTGGAGCGGGGTTATTTTTCACAATCAAAACGAAATTTGTTCAAGTGCGCTACATCAAGCAAATGGTAAAACTACTCTTCACGGAAGGATCTTCCGAAAAAGGGGTAAGCCCCTTTCAAGCGTTTAGTATCGCTATAGCTGGACGTGTAGGCGTCGGAAATATTGTAGGCGTTGCTACTGCAATTGCTTATGGAGGACCAGGAGCCATCTTTTGGATGTGGATGATTGCCTTTTTAGGTAGTGCTTCTGCCTTTGTTGAATCTACCTTAGCTCAGATCTATAAAGAAGAAAAAAATGGTCATTATTGTGGAGGGCCTGCTTTTTACATTGAAAAAGGATTAAACAGTAAAAAGTTAGCCTTAGTCTTTGCTTTTGTAACGATTGTTAGCTGCGTGCTATTTTTACCCAGTATCCAAGGAAATAGTATTTCCATTAGTATTAAAGATGCTTTTCAAGTTCCTCAGTGGATTACGGGGCTTGCTATTTGTATTTTACTTAGTCTAACTGTATTTGGAGGTGCTAAAAAAATTGGTCGAATTGCTCAAGTTGTTGTCCCATTCATGGCGGTAATCTACATTGTTATGGCTGTTATTATCATTGCCATTAATGCGAAAGAAATTCCGTCTATTTTTGCCTTAATCTTCCGCTCTGCATTCAATCTAGAGGCTACTTTCAGCGGTATTTTTGGTGCAGCTATTGCTTGGGGAGTGAAGCGTGGGATTTATTCCAATGAGGCAGGACAAGGTACAGCTCCACATGCTGCTGCAGCTTCTGAAACGTCCCACCCTGTTAAACAAGGACTAGTACAAGCTTTTTCCGTTTACATTGATACCTTATTTGTTTGTACTGCTACGGCGTTGATGATTTTATTCACTCATCAATACAATGTTTTTGATGAAGCAGGAAATTATATTGTCAACAATATCCCTGATGTAGAAGTAGGATCAGCCTATACTGTAAAAGCAATTGCCGTACACTTTCCCTTATTTGCTAGCCAATTCATCGCTATTGCATTAACCTTCTTCGCCTTTACGACAATCATGTCTTATGTGTTTATTGCAGAATCTAATTTTAATTATCTAACTGATCAACCGAGAACTATTCTTCGTTGGTTGATGCGTTTGATTTTATTAGCCACCGTATTTTATGCGTCTATCAATGAATCTTCTACTGCCTGGGGCATTGGAGATATTGGCGTCGGACTAATGGCTTGGATTAACTTTATTGTTATTTTATTCCTTTATAAACCCACAATTATTGCACTGAATGATTATATCGCACAGCATAAACAAGGTCGTAACCCTATCTTTGATCCAGAAAAGCTAAAAATTAAAAATGCAAGTACTATTTGGCATAGATTACTAAAAGAAAGAAAAAGTTAGTTGAACACTAACAAACTCTTTCCTAACTTTGTAAAAAATTAAAAAACAAAATCATGCATTTTACCATAAGACCTGCACAAAAGGAAGATTTTGATGTTGTTCCTGAATTAATGTTACAAGCGATGGAAGACATCGTATTCAGTTTTATTCAACAAGAAGATATTGAAGAAGCTATTAATTTTCTAACTACTTTATTCAAACAACCAGATAACTTATACAGCTATCAAAATACATTTGTTGCTGTAGACGACGAAGATAATGTGGTTGGTTCAATTACGGGATATAACGGAGATGATTTTATCAAACTAAGAGAGCCTGTGCTAGAATTAATGCGAAAGAAGTACAACAACGATATGATTCCTGAGCCCGAAACCGAAGGTGGAGAATATTACCTAGATACAGTTGCGGTATCTCCTTTAGTACAAGGAAAAGGTGTTGGTAGTCATTTATTAAAAGCAGCTACGGATTTTGCTCAATCTCAACATTATAAACAAGTGGGATTAATTGTAGACTTAGAAAATCCTAATGCTATGAAATTATACTCAAGACTAGGATTTGTTCAAGGAAAACAACTTGATTTCGTTGGTGGAGAATATTATCACATGTACCTAAGATTCTAATTTATACAAGGGGATATCAAATTGATATTCCCTTTTTTAGTTCCCTCTCTTTATTCCGCTTGATACCCTCTCTTTTTGATAGAGATTATTTATATTTGCCTAAAAATAGTAACAATGAGTAAAAATATCACGCCTTATAAAGATTCTCAACTTGGAAAGAAACAACAAGTGGAGCAAATGTTCGATACAATTTCAGGTAATTATGACAATTTGAATCGAATGATCTCATTAGGGACGGATCAAGGTTGGAGAAGAAAAGTATTAAAACTAGTTGCTGAAACTAATCCTACGACTATTTTAGATATTGCAACGGGTACTGGTGACATGGCAATTCTTTTATCGAAAACTAATGCTCAGAAAATCACAGGTTTAGATTTATCTGCTGGGATGCTGGAGGTAGGACGAAAAAAAATAAAGGCGTTAAATCTAGACAATCGCATTGAAATGATTCAAGGTGATTCTGAAAATTTACCCTTTGAAGACAACTCCTTTGACGCCATTACTGTGGGCTTTGGAATACGAAATTTTGAAAATTTAGAAAAAGGTTTAACAGAAATTTTAAGAGTATTAAAACCTAATGGAATTTTTATTATCTTAGAAACCTCAGTTCCGACTAAATTTCCTTTTAAGCAAGGGTACTTTTTTTACACTAAAAACATTATGCCATTCATGGGTAAACTGTTTTCAAAAGACCAAGATGCTTATAAATATTTATCTGATTCTGCTAAAAATTTTCCTTTTGGACAAGAATTGAACAATATTTTGGTAAAAGTTGGGTTTAAGACTGTAAAACACCGTCCGCAAACGATGGGTATAGCAACCATATATTCTGCTTCAAAGTAGTTATGAGAAAACTTTTTATCTTACTTATTATTCTATTCACCTCTGCAAATGTATCTGCACAGTGGATTTTTGGGAGAAATCCAATATTAAATAAATCGGATTGGGACAAACAACGTGTCCACTACGGCTATTATATTGGAACAAATTTCTTGAATTTCAATTTTGACTACGATAAAGAGTATTACGATAAACTCAAAAGTTTAGCTGGCGAATACGGCAGTGACCATACAGAAATACAAGTAACAACCAATATGGGTTTCAGTGTGGGACTTGTAGGAAATTTGCGTATTATGGAATATTTAGATTTGCGTTTTGAACCAGGATTAATCTATTCGAAACGCGATTTGAAATTTCCTCGCGCTTTTGTCATGGACTACTACATGAAAAACAAGCCAAATTCGGTTCCTACTATGCAGGAAATAACCAATTCTAGCACAAAATCAATCAGCTCTACGCTGATTCACTTACCTTTACTTTTAAAATTCTCTGCTTTGCGTACAGGAAACATTCGCCCTTATGTACTCGGTGGTTTTTCTGCTGACTTAAACTTAAGCAGCAATCACAAATCAGATGACGATAACTATGAAGGAGTTTGGAGAATGAAACAATGGACAACGAACTATGAATTAGGGGTTGGTGTTGATATTTACTTTGAATACTTCAAATTTAGCCCTTCAATCCGCGGTGTATTTGGTTTAGGCGATGAATTAATTCGCGATAAAGATCCGGATAGCCCTTGGACTGGACATATCAGTTCAATGAAAACTAGAGGAGTTTTCTTAAATTTTACTGTACATTAAAAACACTTCTTCGGAATTCACTCAACACAATCGAGGTAGCCATAGCAACATTCAAACTTTCTGTTTGTTGTAAATTACCAAAACGAGGAATTGTAATTTTACGAGAAATAAGCGCTTCTATTTCGGCAGAAATACCATTGGCTTCATTTCCCATTAAGATCACTCCAGGTTTTACCTCTTTCATTTCATAGATATTTTCACCACCTAAAAAGGTTCCATATAATGGCACCTCTGCAGTTTGTAATAGCTCCGCTAAATCAGTATATACAATATTTACACGAGATACAGACCCCATTGTTGCCTGAATTACTTTAGGGTTATAGCAATCTACGGTTTCTGACGAACATACTATATGGCTAATACCAAACCAATCGCATAAGCGAATAATGGTCCCTAAATTTCCTGGATCTCGAATATCATCCAAAGCAACTACCCAATCCGAAAAATCGATCGTTTTACTTTCTAAGCAATGAAATACAGCCAAACAATTAGGCGTCGTAGTCAAAGCACTCATTTTCTTTAAATCATCCGCAGAAACTCGCGTTACTTGATGTGTAGGAACGCCAAAATCCATCTCGTTTGTTACATATAAATGGTCTAAAACAAAAGATGATTGCAAGAGTTCTTGGATCACTTTAATCCCCTCTGCAATAAATAATTGGTGCTCTTTTCTATATTTTTTTTGATGAAGGCTTTTTATTCGCTTAATTTGGTTTTTGGTAACCATAAAAAAATGTATTTTTGATCTGTATATATCGATGTAATAAAGTTGGGCAATTTTTTATCAAAAATAGTATTTATTCTTATAATCTCTGCATGTTTTTTTTCGTGTTCCATAACGAAGAATGTGCCAGAGGATTATGATTTATTAATGGAGAACAGCATTGTTATCAATGATAAGAAAACATCCAAAGAAGAGATCTACAATCAGCTGTACCAACAACCTAATAGCAAATTTCCTGTTATTGGGTCGCGCCTGCGTTTGAATTTATACAACTTAGCAAGACAAGATGCAGATTCCAACTATCATGCTTGGTTAAATAGACATCCTAAAACAGATAAAGCCTTAGAAGGCGTACTTTCTCGCAAACAGGTTAATCGCTTAGGTCAATCATTCATGATTGCGGGTTTCAATAATTTCTTAATCAAAACAGGTGAACCTCCTGTATTATACGATAGCCTTAAAACGGAAAAATCCTTAACGCGATTGAAAAACTATTATTTCAACAAAGGGTATTTTGATACGAAGGTTACGAATGAAACCAAACGCATTGGTGAGCAAAAAATGACGAATTCCTATTTTATCACAACAGGAAATCCTTACCTGATTGATAGTATTTCTTATTTGATTGACACCCCCGCATTAAAGACATTATACGAAAACAATCAAGCCAAAAGCTTACTGAAAACGAATACAGTATTTGATGTAAAAAACTTTGAAGAAGAGCGCAAACGCATCACTTCTATTTATCGAAATCACGGAGCTTATCACTTCCAGGAAATCAATATTCGCTATGAGGTTGATACTATTTTAGATAGCAAAAACAAGGCCAACATCTTATTGATTGTCGATCAACAAACGGTCAAATCTGGAGATACCTTAAGTCAGGTTCCTTTTAAGATTTACCAAATTAGCAAAGTGAATATTTTCACGGATAATGTTTCTAAAAACAAAGCGTATGTATTGGACAGTATCCAATACAATGGTTTTAATATTTATAGTTCAACGAAGCTCCAATACAAGCCCAAAGCTTTAACGGATGCGATATTCATTACTCCTGAAAGTACTTTTAGTGATTCTAGACGTATTCTTACCTCTCGTTCTATCAGTAATTTGCGCATATTTAATTATCCTGTAATTGAATACGTTGAGGACCCTACTGATCCTAAAGGCGAAACCTTGATTAGTAATATCTATTTGACCTCCCGTAAAAAGATGACCTTCAATCCTTCTTTGGATGTGACTCACTCAAACATTCAAGATTTCGGAATTGGTGGTAGCATGGGATTATTATTTCGAAATGTATTTAGAGGAGCTGAAATTTTAGAATTTGGATTACGAGGAACTATTGGATCCTCAAGGCAAATGAGCAACCCTAACGATGTGTTTTTCAACGTTACAGAGTATGGAGCGGATATTAAATTAACCTTTCCTCGTTTTTTATTCCCTTTTGCATCCAATAAAATCATCCCTAAAACCATGCTTCCTACAACAGCTATGAGTTTTGGTTTTGCAAGACAACGAAACATTGGATTAGATAAAGACAACTTCACTGGTATCATCAATTACAGCTGGTATCCTTCACGCAAAAATTCTTTTAGCGTGGATGTAGCCAATATTCAATACGTAAGAAATACAAACCCGAACAACTACTTTAGTGTCTATAAATCTTCGTACAACACCCTAAATAACATTTCAAAAGAGTATGATGTACCTGTAGACTACGTAGATGAAAGTGGAGATTTAACTATACAAGGTGAAGGTGCGAATCGCTTCATTAATGACGCATTAGCTACAAATAACCCTATGGGAATTTCACCAGAAGACTACAATGAAATTCGCAGTATTCAAGAGCGCAAGGTTCGCCTTTCTGAAAACAACTTAATTTTAGCTTCGAATATTTCCTTTAATTCATCAACGAGAACCGGAATTAATGATAATAGTTTCTATACCGTTCGTGCGAAAGTAGAGGCTGCTGGTGGATTACTTGATTTAATTATGAATCGCGTAAGTGATAAAGAAGGTCATACAGGAAAGAGAACTTTATTTGACGTAGAGTATTCACAATACATTAAAACGGAATTAGATTTTGTAAAGTATTGGGATCTTGGACGCCAGCAAATTGTTGCGATTCGTCTATTTGGTGGTTTGGCGGTTCCTTACGGTAATGCCAATTCCATTCCGTTCTCTCGAAGCTATTTTTCAGGAGGATCCAATGACAACCGTGGATGGCAATCGTATCGTTTAGGTCCAGGTAAAAGCGGAGGAACGAACGATTTCAATGAGGCTAATATGAAGCTCTTCTTCAGTACGGAGTATCGTTTTAATATCACAGGTAAATGGAATGGGGCTTTCTTTGTGGATGCAAGTAATATTTGGAACGTATTTGACAATGTTGAAGACAAGAACTACACCTTCAATGGAGTAAGCTCATTTAAAGATCTAGCAGTGAGTTCAGGTTTTGGTATTCGCTATGACTTTAGTTTCTTTGTATTCCGATTAGATATGGGATTCAAGACGTATGATCCTTCGATTTACTCCAAACGCAAATGGTTTGGAGAATTTAGCTTCAAAGAGTCTGTCTTGAATGTTGGTATTAATTATCCATTCTAATCAAATAATAATTAGTATTTTTGTCCAATAAATTAAACACACGACTATGGCACACAATATTAAACCTGGAGTAGCATTTGGAGATCAAGTGCAAGAAATATTCAACTATGCAAAAGAGAAAGGTTTTGCTTTACCCGCTGTTAACGTGACTAGTTCTAGTACAATTAATGGTGTATTGGAAACAGCGGCAAAACTAAATGCGCCTGTTATTATTCAATTTTCGAATGGTGGTGCATCTTTCATGGCAGGAAAAGGTTTATCTAATGAGAATCAAAAATCTGCTATTGCAGGAGCTATTGCAGGAGCAAAACATGTACACGCTTTAGCTGAAGCTTATGGTGTGCCTGTTATTTTACATACGGATCACTGTGCAAAAAAACTATTACCTTGGATTGATGGTTTACTAGATGCTAGTGAGGAACATATGACAAAATACGGAAAACCGTTATTTAGTTCGCATATGATTGATTTATCAGAAGAACCAATCCAAGAAAACATTGAAATTTCTAAAAAATACCTTGAAAGAATGGAAAAGATGGGTATGACTTTAGAGATTGAATTAGGTATTACAGGAGGAGAAGAAGACGGAGTAGATAACTCTGGTGTAGATTCTTCTAAACTATATACACAACCAGACGAAGTAGCTTATGCTTATGAAGAGCTAAGTAAAGTAAGTCCTCGTTTTACCATTGCAGCAGCTTTTGGAAACGTACACGGGGTTTACAAACCAGGAAACGTAAAACTTACGCCAATCATCTTGAAAAACTCTCAAGACTATGTAGCTAAGAAATTCAACTTAGGGCATAATCCTGTTGATTTTGTTTTCCATGGAGGTTCTGGTTCATCATTAGAAGAAATTAGAGAAGCAATTTCTTATGGTGTAATCAAAATGAATATCGATACAGATATGCAATTTGCTTATACAGAAGGAATAAGAGATTATATGACTTCAAAAATTGAATATTTAAAAACACAGATAGGAAACCCTGAGGGAGCGGATGTACCAAATAAAAAGTACTACGATCCACGTGCATGGGTGAGACAAGGAGAAATCACTTTCAATGCTCGTTTAGAAGAGGCATTTAAAGATTTAAACAATGTAAACACATTGTAATTTCTTCTCTAAACCTATTAACATAGTATAAACAAAACAGACATTTATGGCTTGGTTTAAAAGAACAGAAAAAGGAATTCAAACACCAACTGAGGACAAAAAGGATATACCAAAAGGTTTATGGTACAAATCACCAACAGGTAAAATTATAGATTCTGAAGAACTAGAAAAGAACCTTTGGGTGAGTCCAGAAGATGGTTACCATGTTCGAATTGGCAGTAAAGAGTATTTTGAAATTCTTTTTGATAATGGCGATTACAAAGAAATAGCAAAGAGTTTATCTTCAAAGGATATGTTGAAATTTGAGGATACAAAAAAATATGTAGATCGTTTAAAAGAAGCTACTTCAAAAACGCAATTGAATGATGCTGTGCGTGTAGCTGTTGGAAATTCAAAAGGAGAAAAATTAGTTGTTGCTGCAATGGATTTTGCTTTCATCGGTGGGTCTATGGGATCTGTAGTAGGTGAAAAAATTGCAAGGGGAATTGATTATTCTTTAAAGCACAAAATTCCTTTTTTAATGATTTCTAAATCAGGAGGAGCTCGTATGATGGAAGCTGGTTTTTCATTGATGCAAATGGCAAAAACTTCTGCTAAGTTGACGCAACTAAGTGATGCTAAGATTCCTTATATTTCACTTTGTACAGACCCAACAACAGGTGGTATTTCTGCATCTTTCGCTATGTTAGGGGATATCAATATCGCTGAACCAGGCGCTTTAATCGGATTTGCTGGACCGCGAATTGTAAAGGATACAACAGGAAAAGATTTACCTGAAGGATTCCAAACATCTGAATTCTTATTAGAACATGGATTCTTAGATTTCATTACACACCGTAAGGAATTAAAGAAAAATGTAAACTTATACTTGGATTTGATTTTAAATCGTCCAATTAGATAATAAAAAAAGAGTTGCTGTATAGCAACTCTTTTTTTATTATATTCAGATTATGTGGGTGAATTACCATTCGCCCCTACATTTCATTTCCCTTTTCTCTTTTCCAATCTCCAATCCCCAGTATCACATTCCAGATCGAATTGCTTCAACGGGGTCTAATTTCGCTGCAGAACGCGCAGGTAAATACCCCGATATCAATCCTATAATGATAGACAATCCCAATCCAATACCAATATTAAATAAACTTAATACAAACTCAAAGTCCAGTAATACACTTACTCCTTTCGCAATCATCCAAACAACAATAATACCCACTAATCCCCCGATTAAAGCCAATATAATTGACTCAAACAAGAATTGTAAAAGAATAACACGTCGCTTAGCTCCTATCGCTTTCTGAATGCCTATTAAGTGCGTGCGTTCTTTGACAGACACAAACATAATATTGGCAATCCCAAATCCTCCTACCAAAAGAGAAAACATACTGATAATCCACCCTACTACATTCATCTGTCCAATAATATTATCCAAAAACTCCATCATTCCACCAAATACATTGACAAAGAAATTGGTATCCTCCCCTACTTTTAAGCCGCGGAATGCGCGTAATTTAGTCGTTATTTCATCTTCAAAATGTTTGATATCTGCTTTTTCATTGGGTTTTAAAATAATTACAGGCGTATATGCTTTGATATTATCTCCAAACATTTGTCGAAATAAATTTACGGGAATATAAGCTGTTTCATCGTGCCCACCTCCTATAGAGATTGCTCCTTGCTTATCTAAAACACCAATTACTGCAAATTTACGTCCATACAATCGGATATTCTTCCCTAAAGGATCTTGTCCAGGAAAAAGTGTATTGGCGATTTCATTTCCAATGACAATAACTCCACTTCCATTTACCGCTTCTGATTCATTAAAAAAACGCCCACTAGCCATTTTTACATTGTCGAGGTATTGCATATCTGCACTACAAGGACGAACAATAACATCATTAGCATAATAACGATCGGCCTTCATATTTTCATTGCGCACGAAAAAATTAAAGGACGCATATTCGACATCACTTAGATTTCGCTTTAAATAATCGTATTCTTCATAGGTTACATTAGGAAACTGATCAATCTTCCAACGCGGAATTTCTGATGGCCCAAAGGAATGATTAAACACATAAATCATGTTGCGATCAAATCCACTTAATTCAGATTTTATCGTGCGATCCATCGAATCTACAGCTGCTAAAACGGCAATAATAGAAAAAATCCCCACTGTCACCCCTAGGAGAGAAAGCAAGGTTCTTAGTTTATTTGTTCTCAATGCATTGATTGCAAATTGAAAACTACTGAGTAAAAGCCTAAAATATATTATCATAGCATCAAGTTCAACGACCATCCTATTAGTAGAAGAAGATTATAAAAGTTACACTTCCCTCCTATTTTTCTTTAAAAAACAAGACAATTTACGCCTCTTAAAATTAAAATAAAAACTTCTATATTAACTTTATAAATACCTAGACATTAGTTATTTTTGCCGTTTAATTAATAACACACAATGAACACAACTAAAAAGATTCAATCGGCCTTAATTTCTGTTTTTAGCAAAGACGGATTAGAACCTATTGTAAGAGAACTACACAAAAACGAAGTAACTATCTATTCTACTGGTGGTACAGAAACTTTTATTAAAGATTTAGGTATTCCTGTTGTACCTGTTGAAGATATTACTTCTTATCCTTCTATCTTAGGAGGCCGAGTAAAAACTTTACACCCAAAAATTTTCGGTGGAATCTTAAACAGACAAGATCACGAGGGAGATATTCAACAAATGAAAGAATTTGAAATTCCTCAAATCGATGTAGTCATTGTAGATTTATATCCATTCGAAAAAACAGTTGCTTCTGGAGCGAATGAAGCAGATATCATTGAAAAAATTGATATCGGTGGTATTTCATTAATCCGCGCAGCTGCTAAAAACTTCAAAGATACGGTTATCGTACCTTCAGTAAATGAATACGATTTATTTTTACAGATGTTGATTGAGCATAATGGTTCAACAACATTAGCACAAAGACGTTTACTAGCAACTAAGGCATTCCACGTTTCTTCACATTACGATGGAGCAATCTTCAACTACTTCAATGAAGCGGATGATACATTAAAAATCAGCCATGCAGAGGGGATTGAATTGCGTTATGGAGAAAACCCACACCAAAAAGGACACTTCTTTGGTGACTTCGATCAATTATTTAAAAAATTGCACGGAAAAGAATTGTCTTACAACAACTTATTAGATGTTGATGCTGCGGTAAACTTAATGAATGAATTCAAAGGAGAGCAACCAACATTTGCTATTTTGAAACATAACAATGCTTGTGGTGTAGCGCAAAGAAACACAATGAAAGAAGCGTATGTAGATGCTCTAGCTGGAGATCCTACTTCTGCTTTTGGAGGTGTTTTAATTGCGAATGGAACAATTGATGTTGCAACAGCACAAGAAATCAACCAATTATTCTGCGAGGTTGTGATTGCACCAGCTTACGAAGAAGCTGCAATTGAAATCTTAAAAGAGAAGAAAAATAGAATTATCTTGGTTTTAAATGAAATTGAATTACCTAAAAAACACGTACGTACTTGTTTGAATGGTATTTTAGTTCAAGATAAAGATAATGTAACTGACAATAAAGGCCACTTGACAACCGTTACTAAAGTAGCACCTTCAGATCAAGAAGTAGTTGATTTATTATTTGCTTCTAAAATCTGTAAACACACCAAATCAAATACTATTGTTTTGGTAAAAGACGGTCAGCTTTGTGCTTCAGGAACAGGACAAACTTCAAGAGTAGATGCTTTACGTCAAGCAATTGAAAAAGCTAACTCATTCGAGTTCAACCTACAAGGAGCTGTAATGGCAAGTGATGCATTTTTCCCTTTCCCTGACTGTGTTGAGATTGCTGGAAATGCTGGAATCACGGCAGTTATTCAACCAGGTGGCTCAATTAAAGATGATTTAAGTGTTACTTACTGTGATGAAAATAAAATCGCAATGGTTTTCACGGGAATTCGTCATTTTAAACATTAATTTACTAATTTTGTAGAACAACATAAATATTAACTCTAAAAGCCTTTTATATCTATGGGATTTTTTGATTTCATGACGGAAGATATCGCAATCGATTTAGGAACTGCGAATACCCTTATCATTCACGATGGAAAAGTTGTCGTTGACAATCCATCAATCGTTGCTAGAGATAGGACAACGGGAAAAATTATAGCCGTTGGAAAAGAAGCGAGTTTGATGCAAGGGAAAACTCATGGTAACATCAAAACAATACGCCCTTTAAAAGACGGAGTTATTGCTGATTTTGACGCATCAGAAAAAATGATAAGCCTCTTTATCAAAAGCATACCTGCTCTAAGAAAAAAAATGTTTACACCGGCCTTGCGCATGGTTGTATGTATTCCTTCAGGAATTACTGAAGTAGAAATGCGTGCAGTAAAAGAATCTTGTGAGCGTGTGAATGGTAAAGAGGTTTATTTAATACATGAACCTATGTCTGCTGCTATTGGTATTGGAGTAGACATCATGCAACCAAAAGGAAATATGATTGTTGATATCGGAGGAGGAACAACAGAAATTGCTGTTATTGCTCTTGGAGGTATTGTATGTGATAAATCTGTAAAAATTGCAGGTGACGTATTCACGAATGACATCATTTACTATATGCGTACACAACACAACTTATTTGTTGGAGAGAGTACAGCAGAAAAAATTAAAATTCAAACAGGAGCTGCAACTGAAGATTTGGAAACTGCTCCAGAGGACATGCTAGTTCAAGGACGTGACTTGTTAACAGGGAAACCAAAACAAGTAACTGTTTCTTACCGTGAAATAGCAAAAGCATTAGATAAATCAATACAACGTATCGAAGATGCTGTAATGGAAACGTTATCTCAAACGCCTCCAGAATTAGCAGCTGATATTTATAATACAGGAATCTACCTTGCTGGTGGAGGATCTATGTTGAGAGGATTAGACAAGAGAATCTCTCAAAAAACGGATTTACCTGTTTATATTGCTGAGGATCCATTGCGTGCAGTTGTACGTGGAACGGGCCTTGCCATCAAAAATATTGACAAATACAAAAGTGTATTGATAAAATAAACTAACCCATGCAGCAAATAATTAATTTCTTTATAAAAAACAGTACTAAGTTACTGTTTTTGCTGCTTTTAGTTATATCATTTGCCCTAGTACTCCGAACTCATACGTTTCACAAGAGTTCATTTATTAGTTCGGCAAATGGTGTGACAGGTTACGTCTATGAAAATGTAAATAATTTAAAGGAATACATGCGTCTTAAGACTGAAAATGACGCTTTAGTTCTGGAAAATGCTCTACTGAAAAAACAGGCTTTTAATAGTGCTGTTGTAACAGACTCTGTCCCTATTGAATTACCTCTTCTTACAACTCAAGAAGATATATACAACGTTATCGTTGCCAAGGTGATTAAAAATGAATTTAATACCAAGGAAAATTACTTAACGATTAAAGGTGGAGAACGAGAGGGTATTACAAAAGATTTAGGAGTAATCAATAGCAACGGAATTGTAGGGATTATTCAAAAGTCATCCACAAAGTATTCTACCGTACAGAGTATCTTAAACGCGAAATCTAAAATCAATGCCAAGATTAAGGGATCAAATCACTTTGGTACTTTACAATGGGATGGTAAAAGCACAGGGTATGTTCAATTAAATGACATTCCCCGCTTAGCAGAACTCTTCCAAGGCGACACGATTGTCACAGGAGGTATTTCGGATATTTTCCCTGAAAATATTCCCATTGGTACAATCGAAAAAGCGTATACTACAGAAAGCTCGAATTACTTTACCATTGAAGTCAAACTTTTTAATGACATGACAAACTTAGGGTATGTATATGTGATTAAAAATAACGACATTAAAGAAATTATTGAACTAGAAGAAGCTACACGCAATGAATAGTGCTATTTCCAATATTACGCGTTTTGTTATCTTGCTAATCGCACAGGTATTAGTATTTAACAACTTGGATTTATTTTCTTTTATAAATCCATTTCCGTATATACTTTTTATTGTACTTTATCCAACTGATGGCAACAAAGCGCTCTTTTACGTTTCCAGCTTTCTTTTAGGATTAACCATAGACATGTTCGAGAACTCAGGAGGTGTACATGCTGCAGCTTCCTTGATACTCGCTTTTAGTAGACCCTTAGTATTGAAATTTTCATTTGGTATTAGTTACCAATACCACAACCTCAATATCTTTAAGAAAGTAACGAAGGATTTATTTTCCTCTATGGAGGTAATGGGTTATTTAATTATTACGGTAATAATTCACCACGTTGTACTATTTGCACTGGAATTCCTGCGTTTTAATTTTATATTGGAAATCTTATTGCGAACTTTACTTACCACAGTAGCAACATTAATTAGCTGTATATTAATCCTCTATCTGATCAAACCATCTAAACGATGAGAAAGTTATTACTTCCTATTATCATAGTTGCAGTAACTATAACCATTCTTATTCGACTGTTCTATTTACAAGTCGTAGATGATACCTATATCAAAAAATCAGAGAATAATGCCTTAAAAATCGTTTATGAATATCCTGAACGTGGATATATATTCGATCGAAATAAAAAATTATTGGTCGCGAATCAACCTTCGTATGACATCATGGTTATACCTAGAGAGGTAAAAGATATCGACACTTTAGCTTTGTGTAAATTACTCGATGTAACCCTCGATGATTTCAAAACTAAACTACAAAAAGCGACGGTTTATAGCCCTCGTCTTCCCTCTGTCTTTTTAGCGCAGTTGAGCAAAGCGGAATATGCTGCTTTTCAAGAAAAAATTCGCCATTTCAATGGATTTTATGTACAAAAACGTTCCTTGCGTGACTACCAAGTCAATGCAGGAGCCAATGTCTTTGGTTACATTCGCCAGGTTAATGAAGATAACATCAAGAGAAACCCTTACTATAGATCTGGAGATTTAATCGGTATTCAAGGAGTGGAACAACAATATGAAGATATTCTTCGCGGTACTAAAGGCGTGAAATACATCCAACGCGATCGTTTCAATCGCGAGATTGGCTCTTTTAAAGATGGGGTTTATGATACCATTTCTATCAAAGGAAGTGATATCACCTTGACGATTGACTATGATTTGCAAGCTTATGGTGAGCTCTTAATGAAAAATAAACGAGGTGGAATTGTAGCGATTGAACCAAAAACAGGCGAAATTCTTGCTCTGATTAATGCCCCTTCGTATGATCCTTCCCTATTGGTCGGAAGAGAACGCTCTAAAAATTACACCAAATTATACAATGACTCTTTAGCGAAACCTTTATATAATCGCGTATTATCGGGAGAGTATTCTCCAGGTTCACCTTTTAAAATCCTAACAGGATTAATTGGTTTACAAGAAGGAGTTATCACAGAACACTCTGCTTTTTCATGTAACAGAGGATTTTATTATGGGCGAGGCGCCTGGATGGGATGCCACGATTCTGGAACATGGAATTTAAGACATGCGATTGCTTTATCTTGTAATACCTACTTTGCACAGACGTACAAAAAGATTATTGAGAAATATAAATCCCCAGCAGAAGGAATTGACCGCTGGAGCAAGCACTTAGAAAGCTTTGGTCTAGGGCAGTTTTTAGGGTATGATTTACCTGAAGGTCGAAAAGGTCATATTCCCAATTCGGAATATTACGATCGTTGGTACCCCAACAAAGGATGGAAAAGTACCACGACAATTTCCAACGCAATTGGACAAGGTGAGGTGATCATGACTCCAATGCAATTAGCTAATATGGCAGCAGCCGTAGCTAATCGCGGATATTATTACACCCCTCATATCATCAAAAACATTGAAGATCACAATATTGACAAAAAGTTTGTTACCAAACAAGTCACTACGATTGATCCGAAACACTTTGAGCCAATCATCCAAGGGATGAATCAAGTGTTTCACATTGGTACTGGGCGTAGTGTTGCGGTTCCACAGCTAGAGATGGCTGGAAAAACAGGAACAGTAGAAAACTTTACACGTATCAATGGAAAGCGTTATCAATTGGCAGATCACTCTGTATTCGTTGCTTTTGCACCCGTAGATGATCCTAAGATTGTTATTGCCGTTTTTATTGAAAATGGAGTTTGGGGAGCACGATGGGCTGCACCTATTACGAGTCTAATGCTACAAAAATATCTACTTCCAGAAATTGTTCGTCCTGATTTAGAAAAACGAATGTTAGAAGGAAGTTTAGAAAGTGAATACAACAAAGTTTTACAACTATACAACTTAGTGGATAAGCAGAAAAAATAATGAGAAGCGGAAGCGTACAAAAGCATATCGATTGGATAACTATTATGTTATATCTCTTACTGGTTGTAGCGGGATGGGTAAATATTTACTCTACCTCACTGCCTAGTGAAGAAGCCAGTATTTTTGATTTTAGTCAGATTTACGGCAGGCAATTGGTCTTTATTTTGACGTGCATTCCTTTAATTATCCTCATCCTTGCTCTAGATACCAAGTTCTATGAGAAGTATGCCCTAATCTTTTATATTATTGGTATTCTCTCTATTCTTGGTCTATTTGTCTTTGGTAAATCGGTAAAAGGTCAAACCAACTGGTATCAGATTGGTGGATTAGGGGTTCAACCCTCCGAATTTGTAAAAACAACCACGGCTCTCTTATTGGCCAAGTACTTTTCGGACAACCAAGGTACTTTAAAGACGCTTAAAGAGCAGGTAACCGTTTTTATGATCATTGGTATACCAACCTTATTAATCTTAAAACACGATACAGGAAGTGCCATGTTATTCGCTGCATTAATCTTTGTATTATTTCGCGAAGGATTACCTTCTTGGTATTTATGGTCTGCTTTTATTACAATAGCACTCTTTGTTGCAGCATTGATAGTAAAACCTTCCCTAATCATCACATCCATTGTATTATTAACACTATTACACTACTACTTTAACAAAAACATCAATAGAAACCCCTTTATTTATCTTATTTTAGCCACCGTAATGTGCGGCTTTGTTCTATCTGTTGATTACGTGTACGACAATGTACTTGAACCCCATCAAAAAGATAGGATAAACGTTTTACTCGGTGAAAATGTAGATCTTCAAGCCGAAGGATATAACCTCAATCAATCGAAAATTGCAATTGGTTCAGGTGGTTGGTATGGCACTGGTTTTTTACAAGGTACCCAAACTAAGGGAGGCTTTGTACCAGAACAACATACTGATTATATATTTACTACGGTTGGAGAAGAATGGGGATTCGTTGGTTCTAGTACGATTATCGTCTTATTCCTTTGTTTATTTTTCCGCTTGATTTATCTAGCAGAAAAACAAAAGAAGCGATTTAATAGAGTCTACGGGTATTGTGTCGTGAGTTTTTTATTCATTCACTTTGCCTTTAATATTACCATGTTAGTGGGATTATTCCCTACTATCGGAGTACCACTTCCCTTTTTCTCCTATGGAGGATCGAGTTTAATTGCTTTTACATTACTACTATTCATCTTTTTGAAATTGGATGCCAATAGAATCAATGAATGGTAAAATTCGAACAACAATAGAATCAAAATAGAGAAAAAGAAAAATGAAAAAAACGTTTTTAATCGGTGGTATGATGCTACTTGGCTCAACCGCTATGCAAGCACAAGAAGTACAAAAAGAAGAGTCTACAACAATTTTACCTGAAGTTCCCGTTGTGGAGGTTGTAGAAAGCGTTGTCGAAGAAGCTCCAACGATGAGTACAGAAGAATTAAAGGCATTTGAGCAAGAACAAAAGCAGATTGAGCGTGAGCGCAAAGCAGAGCTTAAAAAGCAAAAAGAGATTGCTAAAACCCAAAAGAAAATCCAAAAAGCAACAGAGAAGCTAAACAAGACAAAAGCGAAGTACAAAAAAGAGAATGACACGTTTAATCGCGATATGGCTTTAGGTAAAATTGCTCCCGTTCAAGAATTAAAAATCAAAACGAAACTGCATAAATACCAAACGCAAATTGCCAATTTGGAATTTGACATTAAAGCAGAAGAATACAAATACGAAACATTAACAAAATAAGAAAAAAGCGAAACTTAGGTTTCGCTTTTTTTGTTTACAGTTTACAGTCAACTGTCAACTGTAAACGTTTATAAAAACAAAAAAACCGACAACTTTCGTTATCGGTTTTTTTCTGGTGTGGTGCCTCCAGGAATCGAACCAGGGACACAAGGATTTTCAGTCCTTTGCTCTACCAACTGAGCTAAGGCACCAGTTGCTTATCAATAGTTTAAAATTTGTGGTGCCTCCAGGAATCGAACCAGGGACACAAGGATTTTCAGTCCTTTGCTCTACCAACTGAGCTAAGGCACCAGTTTTAAACTAAGTTACTAAAAGCTAATTTGTGGTGCCTCCAGGAATCGAACCAGGGACACAAGGATTTTCAGTCCTTTGCTCTACCAACTGAGCTAAGGCACCAATTGGCTTTTAGTAGTGAACTTTTGTTCTCTTAAGCGGTTGCAAATATATAATACTTTTTTATTCTTCCAAAACTTCTCTAGCAATTTTTCTTTATTTATCTTTGTTAAACTAAGCAATAGAAACATGATCTATACCCTTGATATCGGAAACACCAGAACCAAACTCGCTATGTTTGAAAACAATAGCCTTTTGAAAACCGAATATCTTTCAACAAAAAATTTACAAGAAGAACTTTTATTTTTTTTAAAAAAAAATAAAACAAAGCCGAAAATTATACTCGCAAGCGTCGTTCATTTGGATTCTGACCTGCTAAATTGGCTTCAAACCCATACTGATTTCATTCAAATCAGCCATACGACTCCCCTTCCTGTAGCGAATAAATATCAAACTCCTCATACCTTGGGGATCGATCGACTAGTAGTCGCTGCTGGATCTACTATTGTTTATCCCAACACTGCCCGTTTAATCATCGATGCAGGAACTTGTATTACCTACGACTTTGTCAATACTGAAAATGAGTATTTAGGTGGCGCTATATCTCCTGGTTTACAATTGCGTTATAAAGCATTGAACGATTACACTGCAAAACTCCCCTATTTACAAACGGAAGACATTAATTATTTTATTGGAAAAAATACAAATGAATCCATCCAATCGGGGGTTATCAACGGAATTGTTGCAGAAATAGACAATATTATCGACCATTATAAAAAAGATTATTCTGATTTAACAATAATTTTAACGGGTGGGGATACAGTTTTTTTGGCTAAAAGATTAAAAAATATAATATTTGCTAATCCAAACTTTCTTTCTGAAAGTCTGAACCATATATATCAATACATAATTGAAAATGATAAAAAGAATCATTCTTAGCTTTAGCCTTATTTTATCCGCTCAAGCTTTCGCTCAGCAAGGAACTGCATCTCCTTATTCGTATTACGGAATTGGAGACTTAGGTTACAATGGTACAAATGAATATAAAGCTATGGGAGGTACTAGTGTCTATTCAGATAGTTTGCACCTAAACTTATTGAACCCTGCTGCTATTAGCAAATTACAGGCTACTACATTCACTGTTGGATCTACCTCTAAGTTCTATAATTTCAAATCAGATAACAGCAATGACAACATAAAACGTCAAACAATTGACTATTTCGTTGTAGGGTTACCTATTTCTAAAAAGTCAGGGGTTATTTTTGGACTTCAGCCTTATTCTTCTGTTGGTTATAAAATCGAAAGAGAACAAATGAATGAATTAAACCAAAAAGAATTCAATCAACTGGAGGGAACTGGAGGAATTAACCGTGTATTCTTGGGTACAGGATATGAAATCAACAAAAACTTTCAAGTTGGTATTCAAGCTAGTTATTTCTTTGGTAACACGGATAATACAAATACCATAGCATTGTTAGATGCTGGAGATGGATTTGGTTTGCTTAATAGTACAAATGAAAAAAGACGAATTGATTACAAAGGATATGAGATTCGCGCTGCTCTTCAATATGAAGGAAAATACAAAGGGTATGATTGGAAAGCCAATCTTACGTACAGTCCTGAAACGAAGTTAACAGCGGACAATGTAACGAACTTGAGAATTATCAATGTAAATGGTGGTATTGTTGATTCTAAAGAAATTTTTAATGGAAGTACGAAATTAACGAAACCACAAGAATTAGCAATTGGAGCTGGTATCGGGAAAGATTTGAAATGGTTTGTTTCTGGACAATTCACGTATATTGAAAACAGTAAATTAGCATCAAGCTGGAGTACGGCTCAATATGCAGGTTATGAAGATACCAAACGCTATGCTGTTGGAGGTTTTTATATTCCTAAATACAATTCTTTCACAAGCTATTTTGATCGCGTTGTATACCGTGCTGGATTCCGTTATGAGAACACAGGTTTAGTATTGAAAAATGAATCAATCAACGATTATGCCTTTTCGCTTGGTGCAGGATTCCCGCTATTTGGGCGTTCTTTGTCTAATGTGAATATCGGGCTAGAGTATGGAAATAAAGGAACAAAAAACAGTGGATTAGTTAAAGAAAACTACTTTAACCTTTCTATCGGTTTATCTTTAAACGATTTCTGGTTCTTAAAACGTAAATTTGATTAATACAACTTATCCATGTTGTTAACTAAAAAAACACTTTTTATTTCTTTATTACTCGGTAGCATCAGCTTTGTTTCTTGCGAGAGTAAGTTTAGAGATATTCAAAAAATACACGACAAAGCTCCATTTTATCCAGCTGGAATAGCAGAAAAAATGCGAGGTCAATACATTGATTCCGGAAGAGTCAAAGCGATTTTAGTTAGCGAAAAAATGCTTGATTACTCCACTGTAAAATACAAGTTTACCGAATTTCCAGAAGGAATTAACCTGACGTTTTTCGATAACAACAACAATAAAAACACCGTTGTAGCCGATTATGCTATTCAGTACACCGCAACGGAGCTTATTGATTTAAGAGGCAATGTGGTGATTACAACACATGATAATAAGAAATTAGAATCCGATCAGTTGTACTACAACCAAAGATTAGATTGGTTTTACACCAATGGTAAATACAAAGCTTCCACAGACAAAGAAAACTTCACTCAAGGCGTAGGTGTCGACTTCGATGGAAAGCTAAACATTATTAAAGCTAGAAATAGCTACGCAGAAAGTATTAAAAAAGAAGAAAACTAAACCTATGAAAGCACTACAACTTATACCTTTTCTATATTTATTTGTTGCCATTCTATTCATCTATGATGGGGCAACTAAAATCATAGCAGGTGAACCCTTTTCAAATTATTGGACAAGCTTTCTTGTTGCAGGTCTAGCTATTTTTATGTTCTTCTTCAGAAGAAAATACAGCAAAAGAATGGTGGACCATTACAATAAAAAATAACCGTCAAGAAAATATACCTAAAACCGTAAAGTTTAAAACCAAGCTTTACGGTTTTTTTTATCTTATAAAGCTCCCTTTTTCTTACATTTCCCTACTTTCTTCTTTTTTTCATTTTTAGTCCATCCCCCTTTTTCTCACCATTTTTCCCATCTTGAATCAAGCTTTAAGTAAAAAATTCTGTTTTTTAACATTAAAAAACAGCAAGAAACACATTCTTTCTTCAAAATAATAGGTTTACCCCTTTTATTATTAAAGAGATAATTGTATTTTCGCTCTCTGAAAAAAATTACACATAATAAAAAAACATGGCAGTTTTATCAAAAATTAGACAAAAGTCGGCGCTGTTAATTGCAGTAATTGGTATTGCTTTATTAGCATTCGTTATTGGAGACGTAGTTAGAAGCGGAGGTGCTGGTTCTTCAAGAAATATTGGAAGCGTAAATGGTGAAGATATCAATACGCAGATTTTTCAACAGAAAGTTTCCCAAGCGGAGCAAGGGAATCAAATGAGTAGAAATCAAGCCTATCAAATGGTTTGGAATACCGAAGTGAATAATATACTGCTAAAAACGGAGTTCGAAAAATTAGGTTTACAAATTGGAAAGGATCAATTAATCAACGTAGTGAAAACCAACCCTATGTTTGCTAATAGTCCTGAATTCCAAAATCAATTAGGACAATTCGACATGGCTAAGTTCAATGCTTGGGTTATGGCAATGAAACAAGCTGGTCCAGAACAATGGCAAGCTTGGTTAAACTATGAGGTTGAATTGGAAAAGTTTGGTTTACAGCAAATGTACAATGCCTTAGTAAAAGGAGGAGTATACACAACACAAACAGAAGCTAAATATGCTTACCATGGTGAAAATAGCAAAGTAACTTTTGACTATGTAACTGTTCCATATAGCACAATCAATGATGATCAAGCGAAAGTAAGTGATTCAGAAATTACAGGTTATATGAAAAAACACGAAAATAGATTCAAATCTGAACCTACACGTGAGTTAACTTATGCTTATGTTGAGAGCACACCTTCTGAAAAAGACAAAGAAGATGTAAAAGAAACAGTTGAAGCTTTCTTAAAGCCAACAGTTCAATACAATGCTGAGACTAAAAAGAACGATACAATTGCAGGTTTTAAAGCAACAAAAGACTTAGTTGCTTTTATCAATGCAAATTCAGATGTAAAATTTGATAGCGTTTATTATGCTAAAAAAGATTTACCATTAGAATTCCAAGAACAATTATACAACTTACCTACAGGAGAAGTATTTGGTCCGTATTTATTCAATGACCATTACTGTATTTCTCGTATGGTAGGTAAAAAAGCTGGGGCAAAAGCAAATGCTGCTCACATCTTAATTTCGTATGCTGGTGCACCACAAAGTGCTGCTACTAGAACGAAAGAAGAAGCAAAAGCAAAAGCAGATGAAATCTTGAAAAAAGCTACTGCAGCGAACTTTGCTGAATTAGCTAAAGCTGAATCAGAAGATACAGGATCAAAAGCAAATGGTGGTAAATACGAAGATATCGCTAAAGGGCAAATGGTTAAACCTTTCGAAGATTTCATTTTCAATAACCCTTCAGGTAAAATTGGAGTAGTTGAAACAGACTATGGATTCCACGTAATTCAAGTATTAGGAAAATCAGAAGGTGTACAAATTGCTACATTGGCTAGAAAAGTAGAAGCTTCAGAAGCAACAGCTGACGAAGTATTCGCAAAAGCAACAAATATTGAATCTGCTGCAACTTCAGGAAACTTAGTAGCAGAAGCAGAAAAAGTAAATGCAGTTGTTCAACAAAATGTAACAGTTCGTCCTTTTGATGAGTACTTACAAGCAGTTGGAGCAAGAAGTGAAATCGTTTCTTGGGCATTTAACAAAGAAACTAAAGATGGAGACGTAAAACGTTTTGACATTCCTGATGGTTATATCATCGCTACTTTAGCTTCAACAAACAACACTGGTTTATTGCCAATTGAAGAAGCTAGAAAAGTTGTTGAACCAATCTTAATGAATGAGAAAAAAGCTCAAGTAATTAAGCAAAAAATGACAGCTGCTACAGTAGAAGAAGTTTCGAAACAAACGAATGCTTCAATCGCAACTGTATCAGAAGTATCAAGACAAAACCCGTTAATTCCAAATATCGGAAACGAACCTTTAGTAGTTGGAACAGCTTTCGGAACAGCTTTGAATCAAAACTCAAAACTGATTGATGGAGCAAATGGAGTTTATATGGTAAAAACAACAAACGTTGCTTTAGCACCAGATTTAGACAACTACAACAACTACAAAACTAGAACTGAAAATGCAGTTCGCATGAGCGCTTCGTCTAAAGTGTTACAAGCACTGAAAGAACAAGCTAAAATTAAAGACAACAGAATTGGAATGATCCAATAATCATATCAAAAGCCATCTACGATTAGATGGCTTTTTTATTCTTTTCGTTTAACTAAGAAAAATACCTTATTTTTGCCCTGAATTCTATATTTAACACGATACATATGAAAGCATACGTTTTCCCTGGTCAAGGTGCTCAATTCACTGGAATGGGTAAAGATTTATACGAAAGTTCAGCAATTGCAAAAGAGCTATTCGACAAAGCAAACGACATTCTTGGGTTCAATATCACAGACATTATGTTTGAAGGAACTGCAGAACAATTAAAAGAAACGAAAGTTACACAACCTGCTGTATTTTTACATTCTGTTATATTAGCAAAAACAATTGAGAACTTTAATCCAGAGATGGTTGCAGGACATTCATTAGGTGAATTTTCAGCTTTAGTTGCCAATGGTACCTTAGCTTTTGAAGATGCTTTAAAATTAGTATACCAAAGAGCTATGGCGATGCAAAAAGCATGCGAAATCGCACCTTCAACAATGGCTGCTGTATTAGGTTTAGAAGATGCTATTGTAGAACAAGTATGCAAGGAAATTGACGGTGTTGTTGTTGCAGCAAACTACAACTGCCCAGGTCAATTGGTTATCTCTGGAGAAACAACTGCAGTAGAAAAAGCATGTGAAAAATTAAAAGAAGCTGGTGCAAAAAGAGCACTATTACTTCCTGTAGGTGGAGGATTTCACTCGCCTATGATGGAACCAGCTAGAACAGAATTAGCTGCTGCTATTGAAGCAACAACATTCAACCAACCTTCTTGTCCAGTATATCAAAATGTACCTGCTCATGCAGTAAGTGACCCAGAAGTAATTAAAAATAATCTTATTGTACAATTGACAGCTCCTGTAAAATGGACACAAGCGGTACAACAAATGATTGCAGATGGAGCAACTTCATTTACAGAAGTAGGTCCAGGAAAAGTTTTAACAGGCTTAATCAAAAAAATTGATAAAGACGCTGAGACTTTCAATATCTAAAATTCAACTAACCATACTTATAAAATCCTTGATTCCAAAAGTGTCAAGGATTTTCTATTTCATTAAAAATCGTGGAAAAATTATCACTTCAAGAGTGGGTATTAATCTTTACACTCGCTAGCTTAACCGCTTTAGGTCCATTAGCTATTGACATGTATTTACCTGCTTTTCCAAAGATAGCTACTGATCTACAAACAGACGTAAGCTATGTTCAAATATCTTTATCAACCTTCTTAGGCGGCTTAGCAGTAGGCCAATTGTTTTGGGGACCAATATCAGATAAATATGGAGCTAAAAAGCCCATTATCTTATCATTGAGTATTTTCATCCTCACTTCTTTTGCTTGTTTGTATGTGTCTGATATCAAAATGATGTGGGCATATCGTTTTTTACAAGCTTTTGGAAGTAGCGGAGGACTTGTCATTGCGCGTTCTATTGTCAATAAGCGATTCGATAAAGACAAAACACTGAAGATATTTAGCATCTTAGCCCTTGTTGGTGGAGTTGCCCCTATTGTGGCGCCTATTTTGGGAAATGCTGTACTCAAATACTTTGATTGGCCTCATATTTTTACTGCCATGGGGGTGTTTGCTCTTTTTAGTATTGCCATGACATTTACCTTTTTAAAAGAAGACTTTTCTAATCGCTTGCCTTCTTTAGAAGTAAAATCCATCATTCAAAACTACTTGAGGCTTTTTGAAAACAAAACATTCATTACCTATACCTTGGTTGGAAGTATTGCCTTCAGTTGTTTGATGCTTTACATTTCTAATTCTCCTGTACTTGTAATGAAAGTTGGAGGATTGAGCAGTACAGCCTTTAGTATCGTTTTTATGGTGAATTCTTGTGGTTTAATGGTCGGTTCATTCCTTACCTCCTCTTTTTTGAGAAAGCGCTTAGAACCGAAGCAAATCATAACCTTAGGTACCAGCATACAATTAATTTCGGCTTTGGTCTTGTTTGGGTTCATTGTGACAGATGCCTCCATCTATTTCCAATTGGTGCCGTTATTCTTTTTTGTTTTGCCCTTAGGGATGCTTTTTCCTACTTCAACCACTTTGGCTTTATCGCCATTTAAAGCAGAGTCTGGTATTGCCTCTGCCCTATTTGGGGCTTCTCAATTGGCGTTTACCTTTTTGACTTCTGTCCTATTAAATACACTAAACAATGGTTCTATGTATGTTGTAGCACTCTCCTTAGCGGCTTGCGCCCTATGTTCCTTGCTCATCAATACATTGACTCAAAAAACATAAATAAAAAAGCCTTGATTTCTCAAGGCTTTTTTTTATTGGGTTCAAAGACTATCCTAAAAATGCTTTAATCTCGTCCGTGATAAATTTAATTTGATCTGCCTCTAATTCAGAGTGCATCGGTAATGACAATACCTCTTTCACCAATTGATTCGTCACTGGGAAATCTTCTTCCTTGTAACGAGGATCTAGATATGCCTTTTGGTTGTGCAATGGAATTGGGTAATAAATTGCGCAAGGAATTCCTTTTCCTTGTAAATGTGCCATCAATGCATTTCTATCTGCATTCACGATACGCAAGGTATATTGGTGGAATACATGACTATCATCATCCCCTTCTACTTTTGGCGTAATTACATTCGGGTGATTCGCTAAAGCTGCAGAATATTGAGCTGCCGCTTCTCTTCTTGCTTTGTTGTATTGATCTAAACGCGGTAATTTTGCATTTAATACTGCTGCTTGTAAACTATCTAAACGAGAGTTAACTCCAACAACATCGTGGTGGTAACGCTCATACATTCCGTGATTAACAATTCCGCGAATGATATGTGCTAATTCGTCATCATTTGTGAAAATAGCTCCACCATCACCATAGCAACCTAAGTTTTTAGATGGAAAGAACGATGTTGCTCCAACATGAGCAATTCCTCCCGTTTTCACTTTTTTACCACCCGAAAAAGCATAGCTTGCTCCAATACCTTGTGCATTATCTTCAATTACATATAAATTGTGCTCAGCAGCAATTTTCATGATTTCCTCCATGTTAGCTACGTTTCCAAATAAATGTACTGGTACAATTGCTTTCGTTTTAGGAGTGATTGCTTTTTTAATCGCTTCTACATCAATATTCATGCTATTTGGACAAACATCCACTAAAACAGGAGTTAACTGTAATAAAGCAATTACCTCCACTGTTGCAGCAAAAGTAAAATCAGCTGTGATTACCTCATCACCAGGTTGTAACCCTAGTCCCATCATAGCAATCTGCAATGCATCAGTTCCATTTGCACATGGAATTACGTGCTTTACCCCTAAATACTTTTCTAAATTAGCTTGAAAAGTATGTACTTGAGGTCCGTTGATAAATGCAGAAGATTCTAAAACTTCTTGGAAAGATTGATTTACTTCTTCTTTAATTCCTTCATATTGACTTTTTAAGTCAACCATTTGAATTTGTTTCATCACATTGGATTTAGTAGTATCTCAAAGTCTTTGGCTCCTCCTTATTTTAGAGCCAAACAACTTGACTGTCGATATGTTTTACAGCTACAAAAATACTAATTTCTTTACTTCAAAAATCTTTTCTTTACTAAAAGAAACGTAATTTCGCTAGATAAACTATTCCCTATGCTATTTCTTTATAATCTACTTATTCATATCGCCACTGCAGTCTTGCATCTGATTGCCTTATTTAATAAAAAGATTACCTTATTTGTTCAAGGGCGAAAAGCATCTTTTGCTATTTTAAAGCAACAGATTCAACCTAGTGATCGCGTCTTTTGGATTCACGTAGCCTCTTTAGGAGAATACGAACAAGGTTTACCGATCATGGAAAAACTGAAGCAACAATTTCCAACACATAAAATTGTTTTAACCTTCTTTTCTCCTTCAGGCTATGAAGTTAAAAAAAACAACACCATCGCTGATGCTACCTTGTATCTTCCTATGGATACAAAAAGCAATGCCCAAGCCTTTTTGAAACTCGTTCACCCAGAAAAAGTATTTTTTGTCAAATATGAATATTGGCCAAATTACCTCAATCAACTAAAAAAACAACAAATTGAAACGTATTTGGTTTCTGGTATTTTCAGACCCAATCAGGTATTTTTTAAATGGTATGGTGGTTTTTACAGAAATGCCTTGCATGCCTTCACTTATTTCTTTGTTCAAAATGAAGAATCACGTGCACTTCTTGCCTCTATTCAACTTAACAATAGTACCGCAGTTGGTGATACGCGTTTTGATCGGGTAAGTCAGATTTTAGAAAACGACAATACCTTGGCTTTTTTAGAAGAACTAACACAAGGTAAAACCAAAAAGACAATTGTAGTGGGGAGTTCATGGCCACAAGATGAAAAGATCATCGTTGATTACATCAATCAAACGCAGGATGACAGCCTCAAATTTGTCATCGCTCCACACAATATTAAACCAGAGCAAATCAATCAACTTTATCAATCCATTGAGAAACCCAAACAACTCCATTCCAACTATATTCCAGGCGCGACTGATTTAGCTCAAACGCAGGTCTATATTATTGACGCCTATAGTTTGTTAACTAAAGCGTATAGCTATGCTACAATAGCATATGTTGGTGGTGGTTTTGGAGCGGGTATTCACAACATCTTGGAAGCAGCCACTTTTGGGGTTCCTATTCTAATTGGCCCGAATTACAAGAAGTTTCAAGAAGCCAAAGACTTAATTCAATTAGGCAGTTGTATAGTTATCAACAATGAAGCTGACTTTATTAACAATCTGACCGAGTTGTTAACAAATGAGGCATTACGCTGTGAATTAAATGACATCAGTTCTACTTTCATTCTTAGCAACAAAGATGCAACCAACAAGATATACAATCACATATTCAATCAGTTACAATAAAAAATAGCTTTTTACTCATTAAAAAGTTATTAACATCACATTCTATTACCGTAGTAATAAATTGTTGATAACTTAAAAAAAATGAAGTTGGCTCTTGCCTATAAAACGAAAAAAAGGTAAGTAAACACTTTTGTTTACTTACCTTTTATAATATGAATTAATAATTACACTATAGGTAACTTATAGAAAGTTAGAGGTATATAAAAATTATATGAATACCGAACGAGCAATATAAGGCAAATTATTGATTGACACAACACCTTTAGTACTATTTGTTAAATTAAACTCGCACCTTAAGATTATTTATTTTTTAAACGATCTCAATCTTTACCTAGGCTCTCACTTCCTTTACTTATCTTATAAAGCCTTGGGAAAACTATTTTTTTTTAACATCCCTAGCCCTTCTTTCCTTTTCTATTTTCACAGTTGAATTATCGCTTTTATTTTGCTAAATCTCACAGTAAGAAAATGAGCGTTCATCGCTGCTAATCGTCACTTCACCTCCATCATTAGAGGAAAAACAACAATTCTAAACTATTGTTCTATTTTTCGCACTACTCTTTCCTAAAAATCGAATAAAACGGCACATCGTCATTTAACACGGTGTTTATTTTTCTCAAAATACACTTAAAATAGTGGATGGGTACGCAAACTGTAGCTCCTATTACCTGAATAGTTGTATCTTGCCTGAAATAAAAAAATAACGAACACTTTTATGAACTTAAGACTTAAAAACGCATTTAAACTGCTCGTTGCACTTCTTATTGTTCCTGTTTATGCACAACAAGGAGGTATGTGGATTCCTTCTTTGCTTGAGGGAATGAATGAAAAGGAAATGACGACCTTAGGAATGAAAATGTCCATTCAGGATATTTATGATGTGAATAATTCAAGCATGAAAGATGCTGTTCCACACTTTAATGGTGGATGTACATCAGAGGTTATTTCTCCTCAAGGATTACTATTGACAAACCACCACTGTGGATATGGTCAAATTCAGGCACACTCTTCGGTAGAGCACGATTATTTAGCAGAGGGTTTCTGGGCTAAATCACAAGCAGAAGAATTGCCAAACGACAATTTGGAAGTTACTTTCATTGTGCGTATTGAAGACGTGACAAGTGCAGTCATGCATGGAATAAAAGCGAAAGATACTGAAACCCAAAAACAAGAAAAAATCAACGCGAACATTTCGCGTACTGTTGCTACCTTCCCGAAAAAGGATTGGCAAGAGAACAAGATTAAATCTTTCTATGAAGGAAATCAGTACATTTTATTTGTTACAGAAACCTTTAAAGATGTGCGTTTAGTTGGAGCTCCGCCTTCATCAATCGGTAAATTCGGATCTGACACAGATAACTGGGTATGGCCACGTCATACAGGAGATTTTTCTTTGTTCCGTATTTATGCAGATAAAAACAACCGTCCAGCAGCCTATTCAAAAGACAACGTACCGTATACACCGAAACACTTCTTCCCTATTTCATTAGATGGAGTAGCACAAGATGATTTCACTATGGTATTTGGATACCCAGGTCAAACGCAAGAATATTTACCTTCTTATGCTATCGAGCAAATCATCAATGATTTGAACCCAGCAAAAATTGGAGTACGCGATGTTGCTTTGAAAATTACGGATGAATACATGCGTAATGACCAAGCAATTAAAATTCAATATGCTTCTAAATATGCAGGTACTGCCAACTACTGGAAAAAGTGGATTGGAGAAAGTCAAGGATTGAAAAAGAGTAATGCTGTAGCAGCGAAAAAAGCATTCGAACAAGATTTCATTGTACGTGCGAAGAAAAGCAAAAATGCAAAAGAGTATACAGCAATTTTACCTCAATTTAAAAAATTATACCAACAGATTGCTCCTTATTCATTAAGTAGAGATTACTTCATGGAAGTAGCCTTACGCAATGGAGAGTTGTTAGCAGCAGCTTGGCGTGTATATGGTGTTGAAAGCGCATTAAACAATGAAGCTCAATTCCAAAGTAGAAAAGCAAACTTGTTGCGTTCACAAGAGCGTTTCTACAAAAACTACAACAAAGATGTAGATCAAGATGTATTCAAAGCTATTGTAACCTTATATAAGGAGAAAGCCCCAAAAGCATATTTAGCTCCTGAATTACAACAAGCAGATGTAGCTTCTTTAACAAAAGACATTTACACCAACAGTAAATTAACTTCGTATGAAGGGTTAAAAGAACTATTAAGTGGAGATGCAAAACAAGTCAAAGCAGCTTTATTGGCTGATAAAGGCTACGTTTTTGCTAAAAGCTTAATTGAAAATTACCAAACAGCTATTTTACCACAATATGAGGCTTTAGATTTAGAGATTAAAGCATTACAGCGCACCTATATGAAAGCGCAATTAGAGCTTTATCCTGATGCTAGAATTTTCCCTGATGCAAACAGTACACTACGTGTTACTTACGGTAAAGTAGATGGATATGCACCAAAAGATGCTATTTATTATGAGCCTGTTACTCATTTAGATGGAATCATGGAAAAATATATTCCGGGAGATTATGAGTTTGATGTACCAGCAAAATTAGTTGAACTATATCAAGCTAAAGATTACGGAGCTTATGCAGAAGATGGTAAACTACCTATAAACTTCATCGCAACCAACCACACAACAGGAGGGAACTCAGGAAGTCCAGCTATTGATGCACATGGAAACTTAATTGGGTTAAACTTTGACCGCGTTTGGGAAGGAACGATGAGTGACATTTATTATGATCCTGCTATCTGTAGAAACATTATGGTAGATGCACGCTATATTTTATTCATTATCGACAAGTTTGCAGACGCAAAACACCTGATAAATGAGATGAAATTGGTAAATCCCAAAAAAGACAAAAAATAACATACTGATTTACAGTAATTTATAAATTATTTTTTTATAGAAAAATATTTTACAAAAACAAATTGTTGAATGAAATATTTTCTATATTTGTATCGAATTAATAATTAACTTTTATAACTTTAGTAAAATGAAAAAAATCGCATTAAGCATTGCTTTAGTAGCTATGATGGGTGTATCTTTTGTTTCTTGTAAAGATACTGCAAAAGAACCTGCAACAGAAGAAGTAACAACAGAAGAAGTAGCTGCTCCAGTTGAGACAGTTGTAACTGAAGAAGTTGTAACTGAAGAGGCTCCAGCTACTGAAGAAGCTCCAGCTACAGAAGAAGCTCCAGCTACAGAAGAAGTTGCTAAATAATTTTAGCTAGCAATAAAAAAAAGCTCTCACTAGGTGAGGGCTTTTCTTTTTTATATACATTTCGCTTTTTAATTTAAAGCGATTAATTCTTCTATCAATTTTCTATCATTCGATAAACGAGGTACTTTGTGCTGTCCCCCTAATTTATCACTTCCTTTCAGCCAATCATAAAATAATCCTCGACGCGCTTGATGCAAGACCAAAGGATTTAATGTCATATTATTATAACGCTTGGCTTCATAATCAGAATTCACTTCCTGGATACATTTATCTAATACTTCAGCAAACTTGTTTAAATCTTGTGGTGCTTTGGTAAATTCAATCATCCATTCATGCGCTCCTTTTTCTTTGCCTACCATAAAAATAGGTGCTACAGTATATTCAGCAATCTCTACTTGAAACAATGAACAAGCCTTCGCTAAGGCGCGATCTGTATTCTCCACCATTAATTCTTCTCCAAATACATTGATATGATGTTTTGTTCTACCTGTAATCTTAATTCGATAGGGCAATAAACTAGTAAAACGAACGGTATCTCCAATCAGATAGCGCACCAATCCAGCATTCGTTGTAATTAACATGGCATAATTCTTTCCTAACTCCACATCGCGTAAAGAAACGATTCGCTGTGCACTTGTTCCAAAAGTATCCATCGGAATAAATTCATAGAAAATACCATAATCTAACATCAACAACAGTTCATTGCATCCATTTTGATCTTGAATCGCAAAAAATCCTTCTGATGCGTTGTATATTTCATAGTATTTAAAATCACCACTGGGCAGCAATTTCTGGTATTGTTCTTTATAAGGTTCAAAACTCACCCCGCCATGAAAGTATACTTCTGCATTTGGCCATAGCTCTAATAAGCTTCCTCTGCCTGTTTCTTGCATAATTTTATTGAAAAGCACCAACATCCAAGAAGGTACTCCCATAAAACTAGTTACATTTTCATTTTGTACTTCTTTGATAATGGCATTCATCTTGGTTTCCCATTCCGCCATCAGTGATGTTTTATTGGAAGGAGTGCTACTAAACTCAGCCCAGAAAGGCATATTATCAATCAAGATTGCCGATAAATCACCAAAAATAGTATTGTTGTCTTCATACAACTGTTTACTTCCTCCTAAACGCAGTCCTTTACCTGTAAATAGCTGTGAATTTTCATTGTTATTGAGATACAAACACAACAAATCTTTGGCTGCCTTATAATGGCAGTTTTCTAGTGCTTCATTACTAACCGGGATGAATTTACTCTTTGCATTAGTGGTACCACTTGATTTAGCAAACCATCGAATCGGTTCAGGCCAAAAGATGTTGTTTTCCCCTCTCCTCGCCCTTTCTATATAGGGTTCAAATTCTTCATAGGTATAAATGGGCACACGTTCCGCAAATGTTTCATAATTTTTAATACTAGCATAATCATATTGCTTTCCTAGTAAAGTTTTTTCATTGGCTTTAATCAAACCTAAAAAAACATCATTTTGTACCTCATTGGGGTATTTTCGAAATAAATCTATTTGATGAATTCTCTTCTTAAGAATCCATGAAGCAATAGAATTAACAATTGTCAGCGCCATATATACATTATTAATAAAGTAAACTCCTTTTTCTTGTAAAAAGAGAATCTAAACAATAAAATTTGTTTTTGTACTTTTACTCCTTACCCAAAAATAACACTTTTATTTATGCTATACGAAGGAGTTTTAAACAAAATGCAAACGGAATGGAGCAGCCCTATTGAATACTATTTAGTCTTTCAAAATAACTTCATCAATTTGAATCAAGTATTAGATCGTCAACTGAAGATTTCATTTGTCGATTATCAATGTTTGAATTGTGGGCAACACAAAAAGATCTTCCGCCAAGGGTTTTGTTATGACTGTTTTTATGCAAGCCCAGCAGTTGGTGATTGGATTATGCGTCCCGAATTAAGTACCGCTCATTTAGGCATTGCAGATCGCGATTTGGACTATGAAAGCAAAGTTCAATTACAACCACATATTGTCTATTTGGCAGCATCTAGTGATGTGAAAGTAGGTGTTACTCGAAAGACACAAGTTCCCACGCGTTGGATTGACCAAGGCGCCTCAAGTGCTATCCCGATTGTTGAAGTACCCAATCGTTATTTAGCTGGAATAACGGAAGTTGCGTTAAAAGGACTTTTTACAGACAAAACCAATTGGCGTAAAATGTTGCAAAATGATACTATTACAACGGATTTACTTGCCATTAGAAATACTCTAGCGGATAAACTCCCAGTAGAAGTACAGCCTTTCTTTGATACAACAACAGCAGATTTATATGAATTGAATTATCCTGTATTAGAATTTCCTACAAAGATTAAAAGTCTAAACTTAGATAAAACACCAACCTATCAAGGCGTTTTAAAAGGAATAAAAGGACAGTATTTACTCTTTGAAGATGGTACTGTTTTTAATATTCGAACGTATGAAGGGTATGTTGTACAACTGGATATTGAATAAAAAAAAGAGGTTATTCTTAGTCTAGGATAACCTCTTTTTATTCTAATCTAGCATTTAATCGATTTTCTATTGTTTTAATTCTTTGAAGCAAATCTTTCCATTCTAAACTATGCCCTAATATCATATGCTCTTGCATCAATTCATAATCCGATTTCCAATTCGATAACACCTCATCAGGTGGTATAATACTCAGTTTTCCTTTTTTGTGGCTCAAATAGTCTATACCCCGTATTGGATTCATTATTTTACGATGTGCTACAATTAATTCAAATAATTCATTATTTACTAAAGCTTCTTCTCCGTAGCTAGACTGCATGATTTTATCCAAATCATAAAGATGTCTACTTAATCTTTCAACTCTTATTACACCAATTGGTTTTAAAAACTCCTCATGTAGCAATAAAACTTTTTCTAAAAAAGTCCGCGTCGGAACAACAACACGTACATTAAACGGATCTATTGAAAAAATCTGTTTAGTATAATACTGATCAATAAAAGAAGAAATTAATTTTGATTCAACAGGTTCTGTCAGAGATCGAGCTCCTATTTCTAAGATTACGCGTTTTTGGATATAACTAACAACCTCTGGAATTTCAGATACGTAATACACTTCTAACACCATAGGATCACTCATATCATTTACCTCAGCTTGATATCGTATTTCATATGAACTCGAAGAAATCCCTAGCAACTCTAATTGACGAATCAATTCTTCTCTAAACTCATGTATAATGAAATGCCCTGAGGCTTTTCTTAATTGCTTTATTTTTGTCTTTGAATTGACAACATCAAAGCCCAATACACTTTTATCAAGAATTAAATCAATATCCTCCGAAAAACGCTCAATCAGATGATACGCTTTACTCAATGAAGTACCTCCTTTAAAAAAAATAAATTCCGCGTATTTCGATTGAAAAATAGCTTTTAATAAAATAGTAACCCACCAATCCTTTTCTATAGCAAAAATAGGTAAACCATAAAAATTTCCTGTTTGTTCTAATACCTTCTTCTTTTGTTCTTTTTTTAGGTCAATCCACATACGCATTGGGATAATAAAGTCTATTAATTTCTTTTTGAATCCATACTGGAGCGTATCTCAATTGACTTTGTATCATCTTTCTATCAACTTTTAATACAGCAGGTGTAATTTGCTTCAAAAATAAAAGAGTTACTTCTTCTTGTCCTTTTTCTTTAAAAGCTTGAACAATAAGATAAAGCAATTGATCTTTTATTTCGAAAGTTTTAGGCACTGTGCGTTTAAAAAGAAGTATACGATTCCCAATTTTAATTTCTCTTGGAGAACCATCAGTTAAGTAAACTGCTTTCAGCGGAATTTGCGTAGTTAATCCTAACAAATATTGAGCCATAATTCCAGTTGGAGCAATTCTAATTTTATCGCGTTTTGCTACTTCTTTTGCAATTTCTTCAACACTTGGATAAATTTTCCCTAGTACTGTATCACGCTTGGGTTTTACATAAATTCCTGCAGCAAGTCTCTCAATACATTGTTTTTTTTCCAAACGAAAAAGCACCTGACGAATATTGTCAGATGTACCATATTTCACAAAATCATCTGCAAAAAAAATAGTGCGTTTCGATGATTTAATAATTTTATTTTCTATTTGATTATGAATTGAATAAGACATAAAATCACATTTTAATCTGTAACAAAAATAATACAAATTTCTGACAAAATACTCTTTAATTTACAATTGTAAAAAGTCTTATTTCAACTGGATATTGAATAAAAAAAGGAAGCTGTACAGCTTCCTTTTTTATGTTATTCACTTTTTATGTTATTCACTTTTCTTTTTACCAAAAAGATCTTTCAATCCTTTTCCTATTTTCTCTACCGTTTCTTCGGCTTCTTTTTTCTTTTTCTCACTTTCAGGAGTAGTTTCTCCAGTAGCATTGTCTTTGTCCTTATTTCCACCAGTCAAGAGATCTTTTAATGCATCTTTTCCTTTATCCAGGTATTTGTTTGCCTGATCTTCTGCTATTTGTTTGGTTAGGTTTGTTACGACTTCATTCATATTCGTTCCTACCTTCGGTGCACTAAAATCACCTGTCAATCCTACTTTTACAGGAATCGCATCATATTTCGCACTTTCTTGTGGGCTTAATTTAGTCAATAAATTAGCTACATCAGAACCAAGCATTTTAGCAGGTACTTTGAAATCTAACGTATAATTCATTTGTTGATCAAAACCGTGTTCTCCAGAAACTTGAACATTCATGTCTTTGACTTTCAAATCAAAAGGAGAAACCTGTACTTTTCCGTCTTTAAACTTCAGGTGAATACGCTTATTGTTCAAATCGAGTTTACTTAAATCAACAAATTTCACTGCTGAATCTAAAGAAGACAACAACTTTGAATTTGCTACATTGACTTGTGAATTCAAGATATCACCTGTAAGATCTCCAGAAAGTGTATTCATAATAGGAGAAAAATCACTGCTTGCCAATTGTCCATCTAATTTGATGTTCGCATTAATATTTCCTGCGATAATTCCCGCAATAGGTGCAATCTTTTTCAAAAACTCAAATTGAGTAAATGTTTCTTTAATATCGAGTGTTTTCAGTCCTAAATCCATAGCAAACTTAGGTTGTGTCCCCTTGGTTGATACATCCCCGGCAAATAACAATTTCCCTCCGAAGATATCCGTTGTCATATTTTCTAAACGCGCTGTCTCATCCTTTACAATCAGGCGACCTTTTACATTTTTCAACGTAAGATTATCATACACCACGGTTTTAGCATCTGCATTTAAGGTACAATCCAAGAAAGCAGGAATTTTTAACGATTCTGCCGTCTTTGCCGCAGGTACTTGCTCTTCTTTTGCTTTCTCTGTTGTAGGAGCTGTATCCTCTTTTAATAAATCCGCTAGAATAAAGTTTGTTGAGCGAACATTGAAATTTCCTTTCAACGTTTGTTTATTGAATAAGAATCCATATAAATTATCCAAACGTCCATCTGCTGCTACGTCCGTTTGTCCTGTAACTAAAACAAATTTATTCAAGCTTACAAAATTCGGATTAAATGTAATCGCTGCCTCTTTGATATCCAATGGCTTGGCCATGGCATCCGATGCAAAGTGGAAATTCGTCAAACTAATATCCCCTGCGTTTTTAATATTTTGATACTGACTCTTCTCTACAGAATTCATATCAAAATTCGTTGTTACATTAGCTTTTAAAATTCCCGTTAAAGGAACGTCCATTTGTATTGGATAAGCTTTTGTCACATTGGCTAAATTGATTATTCCGTTCAACTTAGCATCTACGATAGGGTTCTCTGTGATATTTTTAATATTCGCACTTGCATTGAATACATCTTGATCAATTTTAAACGATAGCTTATTCAAATCAACATAGGTATCTTTCATTAGCCCTGTCTTATTCATGATTTGCATATCCAGTACAATTTGCTCTACTGCTTTTGGCAAATCAGGGTACTTGAATGAAGCTTTATTCGCAGCCATTTCAATCGCTAATGTAGGAATAGTCGTTTCCGTTAAATTTCCTTTCACTTGCCCTGCTACTTTAAATTCACCTGTTGTTGTTACCCCTTTCAGTCCTCCTGCATACGCTTCGGGAATTAATCCTAAAAAGTTTTTAAAGTCTGAATCTGGTGTAGCGAAAGATAAGTCAAAAGCCTGTCCTTCTTCTAACAGTTGAACTTTCCCATCAAATTGCAAAGGCAATTGATTAATCAATGCTTTATTTTCTTTGAAGGTGTAAATCTGTTGATCCATATCCATACCAATCATAGCATCCAAAGACAGCTGTACTTGATTCAAGAAAGCAGTTCCGTCCATCACAAAAGAGACCTTTGCCTTTGATTTTGTATCTAAATCTAAAACATTAGCAGTTAAATTTCCTTTCCCTTCATGATTAAACTCGTCAATAACAAACTGCATTTTTGAACTTAAATCCGTGTAGGTAATCTTCGTATTTTCAATTTGATAATGTTGCAGAGCCAAAGAGAATGGTTTATCTTCTTTATCCTCCTCCTCTTCTTTATCCTCTTCATCTTTCAATGCAATGTCGTAGTTGGCAATGCCTTGTTCATTCACTAAAACATGGATTGCTGCATCTTTTAATAATATTTCTTCGATGTTCATCGGCTTATCTGCTCCATTGAATAATTCCATGACAGACATCTGCAATCCGATGGTTTGTGCCTGCAATAATGTATCCCCTTGAAAAGGCGCTGTATTGACAATCGTCAGCCCATCAATCGTTACGGTTGCTTTCGGGAAATTCTTTAATAAGCTCAAATTTACTTTATCAAAAGACACCGTTGCAGTTAGGTTATCATTGATTGTTTTGAGCACTAAATCTTGAATTTTTCCTTTAAATAAAAATGGAGCAGCAAGTAGCAAGAGGAAAATCCCCAGTACAACTCCACCAATCCATAATCCAACTTTTTTCTTCATAGTCATTTAATTTTCATACAAAATAACAAAAAAAAGAGTCAACTCAAATGATATGAGTTGACTCTTTCCCTATATTAGGTAAATCTTAACCTATTGAATCTTAATTTCGAAAGGCATGATTGCCTGTGCTCCTTTTAGTGAATTAAAGTAATTTAATCGCTCCATCATTTCAAAATTCTCTTGTCCGATTTTTTCTTTCAACAATTCATCTTGCGTTTGCATGATTGATGCACCTAAGAAGTTGCGCAATAAATCATTGAATTTTAATTCATATTCTGGATAACTAACAACGTTGTAATCTTCGATTTCTACTTTACTTGCTGCATAAGCAATTGCGGCATCTAATCCTCCTAGTTCATCCACTAATCCTTTTTCCAAAGCATCTACACCTGTCCAAACGCGTCCTTGTGCAATTTCATCTACTTTTTCAAATGTCATTCCACGACCAGCTGCTACGCGATTTACGAAAGTCTCATAAATAAATTCGATGCTTTCTGTGACTTCCGTTTTAAACGATTCGTCTACTTTTCTGAATGGGCTATAAGAAGCTGCATTTTGATGTGTTTTTACTTGTTCTGCATTCACACCATATTTGGTTGCTAAAGTGCTAAAGTTTGGCAACATACCAAATACTCCAATCGATCCCGTAATCGTTGCTGGATCAGCAAAAATACGATCAGCACCACAAGAAATATAATATCCACCTGAAGCCGCTAAATCTCCCATAGATACAATTACAGGTTTTACTTTTTTCGTCAATTCGATTTCTCTCCAAATTAACTCTGATGTTAAAGCACTTCCTCCTGGGCTATTAACACGTAATACAATTGCTTTAACTTTGTCATTCTGACGTGCTTTTCTCAATGCTCTATTCACAGATCCTTCTCCAATAAAGCTCACATTCCCCTCCCCATTCAAGATTTGTCCTTGCGCATAGATTACAGCTATTTGATCTGTCGTTGCTTTTTTCGTGCTTGGTGCACCTGCTTTGATATATTCTAATACATCTATTTTGTTGTATTCCTTATCTTGTGCAAGGTCCAATGCTTTTTTAATTCCTGCGTGATATTCATCTTCATACGCAACTTTATCCACCAATTTTACTTGCAATGCTCTTTCTGGTGTACGAGCAGCTAAGTTCGTTGCAATAGCATTTAAACTATCTACAGAAATATTTCTACTTTTCGAAATATCGTTTACCAAAGTTCCCCAAATAGAATTCAAGAAAACCGTAATTTGTTCTCTGTTGGCCTCACTCATTTGTTTTTCTAAATAAGGTTCAACCGCACTTTTATATTTTCCGTGGCGAATCACTTCCATGTGAACCCCCGTTTGATCTTGCAATCCTTTTAGATATAAGATTTCTGTTGATAATCCACGGAAATCAACCCCTCCTACTGGGTTTACGTATACCGTATCTGCAACAGAACTCAGGTAATATTCTCCTTGTGAAAACGTATCAGCATAAGACACTACAAATTTTCCACTTTGTTTAAAGTCTTGTAATTTTTCTCTAATTTCTCTACGTTGTACAAATCCTAAAGAAGAAACATTATTGAGCAATGAAATTCCTTTGATGCGATCATCTTCTTTTGCTTGTTCTATTGCCATCAATACATTCGAAACACCATCTTTACTTTCGTCGCTAAAGTTGAAATCTTTATAACTAAACTTTCCACCGTAATCATATTGAACGGTTGATAAATCTAAGGTAAGAACGGAATTATTCTTCACGATTACTTTATCTGAGCTTCCGGCTACGGCAGCAAAGACAATTAAACCAAAAAACAACAAACCGAAAAAGATGAACAGTCCTAGTAATGTTGCTAATAAATTTCTTAAAAACTTCATAGTATTCTATTTTACTGGATTAGTATACGCTATCGAACAAATGTTACAAAATAAGTATTTTATTTTCATTCAATATCTCCTACAAAGTTAGCATTAATTAAAATTTCTTTTACTTACTTTTGTCCCATGAATACGCAAAATACGCTGGTTTTATCCCTTGGAACCAATCAAGGCGACAAAAAAGCAAACCTTAATAAAGCTATAGACCTGATAAATAACGAAATAGGAACTGTTATTACTGTATCTCCTATTTACGAATTTCCTGCATGGGGGTTTGAAAGTGAGCCATTTTTTAACTGTGCCCTAGTTCTTCATACCCTTTTAGATGCACAAACTGCTATTGCTAAAATCTTAGAAACAGAAAAAAAGTTAGGCCGCATTCGTCATCAACAGGTGGGTTATGCAGCGCGAATTATTGATATTGATATTATTGCTTTCAACGATGCGATTATCCAAGAACCCAATTTAGTGGTTCCTCATCCGTTGATGCAAGAGCGTCTTTTTGTATTACAACCCATGGCTGATTTGCAATTAGACTGGGTTCACCCTATATTCAAAAAGAACTGCCAACAATTAGTACAAGATTGTACCGATCAAACGACATTCAAAAAAGTAGATATACTATCAACTCCTTTGCAAAATCATCCCCTACGCAAATTAAATTTCGTAGCCATTGAAGGAAATATTGGAGCCGGCAAAACAACGTTGACACATCGCATTGCGGAAGATTTTAACGCCAAGAGTATTTTTGAAGGTTTTGCTGACAATCCTTTTCTTCCTAAATTTTATGAAGATGCCAAGCGTTATGCTTTTCCTTTAGAAATGTCTTTCTTAGCGGATCGCTATGCTCAACTTTCGGATGATTTAGCTCAATTTGATTTGTTTAAAGAATTTATCATTGCGGATTATTATATTTTTAAATCCTTGATTTTTGCTCAAATCACCTTAGAGGAAGATGAATTCCGCTTGTATCAACAAGTGTTTGATATCATGTATAAAGAAACACCGAAACCAGACCTTTATGTTTTTCTTTATCAGAATACTGATCGTTTATTAGAGAATATTCACAAGAGAGGACGTTCCTATGAAAATGATATTTCAGGACAATATTTAGATAAAGTTACTCAAGGTTATTTCAATTTCATGAAAACCCTACCAGCAGAAAAAGTATTAGTCATTGATATATCTGATTTAGATTTTGTAGCCAATCAAGCAGATTATATCCAAATCTTAGATCAGATTGAAAACAAATTGACATCCTAAAAAAAAGCTCCAATCAACACAAGGTTATTGGAGCTTTTATATTTTTATCGCATTTGCTGAAATAAATCCCAAATGACAATTCCGGTACTTACTGCTATATTCAAGGAATGCTTTGTTCCGATTTGTGGTATTTCAATTACACCATCACTCAAATCTACTACCCCTTGAGAAACACCTTTTACTTCATTTCCGAATACTAACGCATATTTTTGTTTGTCTTCGATTTGGAAATCGTTCAACATCACGCTATTTTCTACTTGTTCAATGGCTTGAACGGAAACTCCTTCTGCCTTCAATCGCTCTACAACCTCAACAACATCCTTGACATATTCCCAAGCGACAGTTTCTGTTGCTCCTAGTGCTGTTTTGTGTATTTCTTTATTGGGTGGTGTTGCTGTTATTCCACATAAATATACTTTCTCTACCAAAAAAGCATCACACGTTCTGAAAACAGATCCGATGTTATGTAAACTTCTTACATCATCTAATACAACAATAATCGGTGTTTTGTCTGATGTTTTAAACTCGTCAACACTCTTTCTATCTAATTCGCTATTGGCTAATTTTCGCATAATAATGGACTATATTTCTGCAAAAATATTGATTATACTAATACTAGACCAATATTTAATCCATGAAAATTAAAAACAGGCTTTCCTTAATTACTTCTCTCTAATTGATGTAAATAAGTCTATATTTTTAACTAATCTTTCATATCGTTTAATTGTTAAACCTTTTGAAGTTCAATATTTTTGTAGGCTAAAATTTGAATATGTTTCACGAATTAATCAAAAAAGTAATTACCTCTGCCGTTCTCATCTACACTGTTCGTTGTCTTCTTGGTTTCTGCATAGGCTATTATCTTTATATTCACTTTGAGGATCACGAAACCTTGTGGACGATTATTTCGATTATTTTAGTCATTTCACCAGAGGGACAAAATTCAAAAAAGCTCTCTATTGAGCGCTTTAAATCCAATTTGGTTGGTTCAGTTGTGGGTTTAATTTGTTTGGAAATTCACACCCCTAATTTGTACGTCATTCTTTTTGGTATTGTCTTGACAATTCTAATTTGCTACTTTTTCAAAATTCTAAACATGGCTCGTGTAGCCCTTGTCGCTTTGGTTATTATTCTAGTTCAACCGAGTAGTGGATTGACAGAAATGACACCCTTAATGCGTTTCTTAGCTGTAACCATTGGCTGTTTAATTGGTTTAATGGTTGTCATTTTAACTTCCATGCCAATCCGTCGATTAAAGCGATATTACGACCTTCCTTTATCGTAAAAAATCTTTCTCTTTTAGCTATCTCGCTAATCTTACTGTATATTTGTAACTTCGTCTAAATACCTAAAAACACAAAATATGGCTGCGAAAGAAAAAGCGACAAAAGAAACTCCGTTAATGAAACAATACAACGAAATAAAGGCTAAATATCCCGATGCTTGTTTGTTGTTTCGCGTAGGAGATTTTTATGAAACTTTTGGAGAAGATGCTATTCGTACGGCTCAAATTTTAGGCATTACCTTAACCAAACGTGGCGCTGGATCTTCTAGTGAAACGGAGTTGGCGGGATTTCCTCATCACTCTATTAATGTTTATTTACCCAAATTAGTCAAAGCAGGACTTCGCGTTGCCATATGCGATCAGCTTGAAGATCCTAAAATGACAAAAACAATTGTAAAGAGAGGAGTTACGGAATTGGTAACCCCAGGTGTTGCCTTGAATGATGAAGTATTACAATCCAAATCCAACAACTTTTTGTGTGCGATTCACTTTACCAAAAAAGCCTTGGGTATTGCTTTTTTGGATGTATCAACAGGAGAGTTTTTCACCTCAGAAGGAGATGCAGAATACATGGATAAGCTTTTACAAAACTTCAATCCAAGTGAGATTCTAGTGCAAAAAAGCAACAAAGTTACCTTTCAACAGGAATTTGGATCAGCCTATAATCTCTTCTTTTTAGATGATTGGGTTTTCAAAGAAGACTTTGCTTTTGAATCCTTAACCAAACACTTCCAAACCAATTCATTAAAAGGATTTGGTATTGAAGATTTGACCGATGGTATTATTGCGTGTGGTGCTGTGTTACATTATCTTTCAGAGACCCAACACACGCGTATCAAACATATTTCAAACATTCAGCGCATAGCAGAAGATGCTTATGTGTGGATGGATCGCTTTACTATTCGAAATCTAGAGCTTTACCAAAGCAGTAATTTCAATGCCATAACCCTATTGGATGTCATTGACAAAACGTTATCTCCTATGGGAGGAAGGCTACTCAAACGCTGGCTGGCTCTTCCTTTAAAAAAGAAGAAAAGCATAGTAGAACGCCATGAAATTGTGGAGTTATTGACACAGAAACAAGATACACTTGCCTTTTTTCAAGGGCAGATTAAAAAAATATCCGATTTAGAGCGGTTAACCTCTAAAATTGCAACTGGGAAAGTATCCCCTCGAGAACTTTTATTCTTAAAAGAGTCCTTGGATGCTATTATCCCTTTAAAAGAACAAGCCTTAAAAAGCAAAAATGATTCCTTGAAAATTATTGGAGATCAACTACATGATTGTGGCTTATTACGAGAGCGCATTGCTCAAACGATTCATCCGGATGCTCCTGTAGCCATTAACAAAGGAAATGCCATTGCTTTTGGCATTAATGAGGAATTGGATGAGTTGCGCAATATTTCATCTACAGGTAAAAGCTACCTCGATGAAATGGAGCAAAGAGAGAGCCAAAATACTGGTATTCCTTCGTTAAAAATAGCTTTCAATAATGTATTTGGATATTACATCGAAGTACGCAACACACACAAAGATAAAGTACCTGCCGAATGGATTCGCAAACAAACCCTAGTCAATGCGGAACGCTACATTACGGAAGAATTAAAAGCGTACGAAAATAAAATCTTAGGGGCTGAAGAAAAAATCAGTCAGCTTGAAGGTCAGATTTACGATGAGTTTGTTCAATGGTGTGGGCAATACATCCAACCGGTACAATTAAATGCGCATTTAGTAGCTCAACTAGACTGTTTGTCTTCGTTTGCTCAATTGGCTTTAGAAAACAATTATGTACGTCCAGTACTCGATGATAGCTATGACTTAGAAATTAAAGATGGCCGTCATCCTGTAATCGAAAAACAATTGCCTTTTGATAAGCCTTATATAACCAACGATGTATTTTTAAATAATTCTACCCAACAAATCATCATGATTACCGGACCTAATATGTCGGGAAAATCTGCTATTTTACGCCAAACGGCTTTAATTGTACTGTTGGCTCAAATGGGGTGTTTTGTACCTGCAGCAGCTGTTCGCATGGGAGTTGTAGATAAAATATTCACTCGTGTTGGGGCTTCTGATAATATTTCGATGGGAGAATCTACCTTTATGGTAGAAATGAACGAAACGGCTTCTATTTTGAATAATATTTCCGATCGCAGTTTAGTCTTACTGGATGAAATTGGCCGTGGAACGAGTACCTATGATGGTATTTCCATCGCTTGGGCAATTGCTGAATTTTTACATCAACATCCTTCTAAACCGAAAACTTTATTTGCTACGCACTATCACGAATTAAATGATATGCAAGAGCATTTTGAGGGAGTCAAAAACTACAACGTTTCCGTTAAAGAACTCAAAGACAATGTTTTGTTTATTCGAAAACTGATTCCAGGCGGAAGTGCTCATAGTTTTGGTATTCACGTAGCCAAGATGGCAGGTATGCCTCAGATTGTTGTTAATCGCGCACAAAAAATGCTGAAACAATTAGAAAAGACTCATCACAAGGATGGAGATGTACAATTGAAACCAGTAGAACAAGATTTACAATTGAGTATTTTCAATATTGATGATCCTTTACTCAGTAGTTTGAAAGATGAATTATCCATCATTGACATCAATACCTTAACGCCAGTAGAGGCTTTGATGAAATTACATGAGCTCAAAAAGATGATTCAATAAGTAAAGAATAACACAAAAAACTAGATATTCGACTTACTCCCTTGGGTAAGTCGATTTTTTTTAAAAATAATTTAGCTGATTATCCACTGACTGCCAAATGCTTAAAAAAAATAGAAAAAAATATTGTATTTGCGTATTTGCACAAGTAAAAAAATGTTCTACATTTGCACTCGCATTACAGAAATAATGCACGATCATATAAACGCTTGCGAAAATAGCTCAGTTGGTAGAGCGCAACCTTGCCAAGGTTGAGGTCGCGGGTTCGAACCCCGTTTTTCGCTCGAGAGTTTTTTATCACGCTCGAGTGGTGGAAGTGGTAGACACGCTGGACTTAAAATCCAGTGAACAGTAATGTTCGTGCGGGTTCAAGTCCCGCCTCGAGTACAAAAGTCCCAAGTTAACGCTTGGGACTTTTTTTATTTTAGCTTGTTTCATTTTTAAGAGCGCTATCAGAGATAAACAAAAACAAAGAATAAAAGCGAATTTCAATTTCCTCTATACTAACATCGTAAAACAAATTCTCTTTTCTTCGATCTTTATTGACTAAAAACCATTCAAAAGGAGACGTAACGAGTAAAGTACTACTAGAGATAAAACCATTTTTTTAGTTATTTTTTCTTTTTCAATACCTTTCGTCTTTTTTAAAAACATATTTTATCTTTAAAAAATACAATTTACAGTTAATTTACCCTTATTTTATTATTTTTTGCAGATAAAAAAACCAACATATACCTTTGCACTGTTGTTCCTCATAAAAAATTAAATAACATGCAGAAAATAATAAACGCTTTTTCGACACTACACAACATGCAACTCCTATGGTCTCCTTTTGCTATGAACATGGAAACTATGTGTATGTCTTAACGAAAGCAAAGCTTTATTATTTTTTGTTCTACAAAACAGAAAAGGAGGCTTTGGTAGAGCCTCCTTTTTTTTGTATCGTTTTTTAAGCAGCAAAAAACGATAGTCCATGATATGCTGCTAAAAATAATCAAATTTTTAGTAAAAATGAAAAGTATTCAACTTCGGCTACTCCTAAGTAGCTTGCTATTGCTATGCAATATAGCGGTAGCCCAACAAATAACGGTAACAGGTGTGGTACGTGAGTCAAATGGGGATTCACTACCTGGTGTCTCGGTTATTATATCAAACACCACACATGGGGTACAAACAGATTTAAATGGACGATATAGTCTCAGTGTCAATGAAGGAGATATATTGTACTTCGATTATATAGGATTTAAAGCTCAATCCATCCCAGTAAACAAACAAAATGTTATTGATGTTGTCCTACTCGAAGATGCGGTTCATCTAGATGATGTTGTTATTGTAGCGTATGGTACACAAAAACAAAAAGCCGTAGTAGGTGCCATTAGCCAAATCAAAAGTGATGTTCTAGACAAACAAGTAGCTACTTCTGTGGTAACCGCACTTCAAGGAACAGTAGCTGGAGTAAACATCATCAATTCAAGTTCTCAGCCAGGTGAGAGCCCAACCATACGAGTACGTGGAATAGGTTCTATTAACGCCTCAGCAGATCCGCTAATTATCTTAGACGGGGCTCCCTATTCGGGAAACCTCAATTCGATAAGTGCGGATCAGATTGAGGCCATCAATATATTAAAAGATGCCTCCTCTACAGCCCTATATGGTTCTAGAGGTTCTAATGGGGTTATTTTAATTAAAACAAAAATGGGAAAGCGCAACAGCGAACCTGAGGTACAAGTCAAATTGAGCTCTGGGGTTGCCTTTGATGCTGTACGCACACATAACGTATTGGATACCGAAGGATACACCACCTATCTTTGGGAAGGAAGAAAAAATAACTATCACTATGTATTAGGGCAAGAAGAAGCCACTGCACGAAAAAATGCCTCTGATGGATTAGTTAGTTATTTTGGTTATAATCCTTTTGGAACCAATCAACCTGTTGATTATAATGGTAACTGGACGGTTAAGGACCCGCTGTTATGGGAAACGGATTGGAAAAAAGAACTACAGCGAAATCAAGCATTCCGAAATGAATATAACTTCAATATTGCCGGAGGGAGTGATCGAACCACCTATTTCTTATCTGCCAACTACCTCAACCAAGATGGAATGATTAAGACTTCTAATTTTGAACGTACAACAGTTCGTTTAAATCTAGAAAGTCAGATTACAGATTGGTTGCAAGTAGGAGCCAATACAGCGTATGCTAGTTCCAATCAAAACTTCCCTACTCAAAGTGGTACCAACTTGTATAGTCCGATGAATTGGATTTACGCTATGCCAAGTGTATTCCCTGTGTATAAAAGAGATGCCAAAGGGCAACTAGTTTACGATCCAACTGGAGGGAAAATTTACGACTACGGCAATGCCTCAAGCAAAGACGTTAATAGTGTTCGTCCGATTATGAGTGGTGAAAATGCGGTAGGTATCTTATTTAATAATAGCACCATCAACCGTCGTTCTTCACTCAGTTGGAATGGTTTTGCTAAAGTTGATTTGACTGAAGGGCTTTATTTCAAATCCAACTTATCTTATGAAAAATACGATTACAACGTAAAAGAATACAACAATGCACAATATGGACAAGCCTCTAGCGTGCAAGGGCGTGTTCAAAAATCAAAGGACACTTCTGAAACGATTAACTTTATCAATGCGTTACACTATGACAAAGTTATAGGTGATCACCATTTTGCAGCCGATGGGATTGTTGAAGCCTATCGTTTTAAACAAGATCTGTTTCATGCTTCTTCTACAGGATATCTCCCTGGAAATACTGAAATTGGCAGTGGTACAGCTTTAGAAAGCATTGAAGGATACGAGGTAGAAGATCGTTTAACGAGCTATTTAGGTCGCATTAGTTATGATTACAACAATGCGTATTTTATAGAAGGTTCTTTTAGACGTGATTCAAGTACGCGTTTCGACAAATCAGTAAGGGCAGGAAACTTTTATTCTATTGGGGGTTCCTGGATTGTTTCTTCTGAAGATTTCCTAGCCAATCTTTCGTATATCGACTTACTTAAACTAAGGGTTTCCTATGGAGAATTAGGAAACAACAACCTAAAGGATAAATATTTCCCTTATTTGAGATTATTTGAAACGGGATATAATCAATTAGACAATCCTGGTGTTGTATTGGGAGACTTAACTGATCCTTATTTAACTTGGGAGAAAACTGCTTCTTTCAGCGTTGGGCTTGATTTCAGTTTGTTTAACAACCGCCTTGAAGGTTCTGTGGATTATTACAAAAAGCGCTCTATTGATTTGCTATTTGCGATTCCACAAGCACCTTCAACAGGAAATCTTGAGTTATTATCGAATGCAGGGACTATTGAAAACTACGGATTAGAAGTGAGTTTAACCACTCACCTTCTCCGCACAAAGGATTGGAAATGGGATACATCACTAAACTTTTCTATCGACAGAAATAAAATTAAATCGTTGACGCAAGATAGTTTCATTAGTGGTCTAAACCGTTGGGAAGAAGGTCGTTCACTTTATGATTTTTACCTTAGAGAATGGGCAGGTGTAGATCCAAATGACGGATATGGAATGTGGTATAAAGATGTATTAGACGCTCAGGGACAAGTAACGGGACGAGAAACAACAAAAGACTATGATGAAGCGACTCGTTATTACAAACAATCAGCTCTGCCTAAAGTTGTGGGAGGTTTCAATACAAGTTTGTCTTATAAAAGCTTTGACTTTAGTGCTTTTTTCAATTTTAGTTTAGGTGGTTATATTTACGACAATGATTATGCTAGCTTAATGGGGGGAATTTCTAAAGGATATCAAAGTTCACCAGATTTGGAAAATCGCTGGCAAAAACCAGGGGATATTACAGACACGCCAATCATCTTGAATGCTTCTAATAATTTTGCTGCTACTTCAACACGATTTTTATACAAAAATGATTATCTCCGTCTGAAAGCCTTAACAATAGGATATTCACTTCCTGTTGATCGTTTAAGTAAAATAAAACTCAAACAAGCGAGAGTATATATACAAGGAGAAAATTTATTGACCTTCCAATCACATCAAGGAATTGATCCCGAACAAGCAATTAATGGCGTGACGAATTATCGCGTTCCTTTATCTGCTACTGTTTCGGTTGGATTAAATATTAATTTTTAAAAGCGCAAACACATGATACAATCAATTATAAAAGCAATTATTTTAATCATACTATCTAGTAGTCTTCTGGGTTGTTCCTCTGATTTCTTAGATGAACCTCAACCTAAAGATAGCATTTCTCCCGACATTGTTTTTGGGAGTAAAGAAGGAGCAACCTCTTTTCTATCGGGTATTTTGAGATTACAAAGGATGTCAATGATTAACGACGAAGCCTCAGGCCTTCATAGCATTTTATTTGCCCGAAGCGTAAAAGGAGCAGATTTAATCCAAAAACAAATTTGGTTTGGCGATGATTACGATCATCAAGTCTATGTAAGCACAGGAACACGAGCTGTATTTTCATGGAGATTACCCTATAAAATCATCGATCAAGTTAACAACTTAATTCAAGGGGTTAAAGCGAGTACTAAAATCAGTTCAGAAGATAAAAATACCTTAATCGGACAAGCACTAGCACTTAGAGGTTATTACTATTTTCAGCTCGCTATTGAATTTGGAGATGCTTATCTATCTCCAGAACACTCTAATTTCCCTCCAATTTATACCGAACCTACGGCTACTCCAGCTCCCTTTACCACGAAAGAGGAGTTTTTCAGTCGCATTGTAACGGATTTAGAAGAAGCCACTACTCTTTTAGATGAAAAAAGAGAAAATAAATCCTACATCAATAAAGCCGTAGCACAAGCGTTTTTAGCGCAAGTATATCAATACATGGGAAAATGGGAATTGGCGCAGAAAAATGCAGCAGCAGCCTACGGTGGGCATCCTCTTGAAGTATTACGCGCGGAAGACTATAACAAGGGCTTTGCTTCTATCCAAGCAGCAGAATGGTTATGGGCTTTACCACAAAGCGCAGACCAAACCGTTTACTATCGTTCACACCCTCATGCCATGATGGATCATGTGGCTGTGGCTTACCATGGCACATTCATCAATGATGCTTTTGTACAACAATTTAGCGCTACAGATGTCCGTAACTTGTTTTCTAATTTTTACGAGAAACCAGCAGGTGATTGGCAAGAATACGTAACTTCTAAATTTACGTTTACTTTTGAATCGGACATTCCTATTCTTCGTTATCCAGAGCTTATTTTGATTGATGCCGAGGCCGCTTACCATCTAGGAGATGAAACCAACGCACGTAAATTACTTGATGATATCCGCCAAAATCGAGATACTGCCGCACAAGCAACTACAGCCAGCGGTACTGATTTATTGGAAGCTATCTTACTCGAACGAAGAAAAGAATTATACGGCGAATGTGGTGTAGAATGGTTTGATGCGAAGCGACTCTTAAGAGGCATTAATCGTACGGGAAATCACCGCACCAAATTATCCATTGCACCTTTAGACAAACGTTTCCAATTACCTATTCCACAAGAAGAACTAGATGCACGTAAGTAAAACGCATATCAAATGATACAATAAAAAAAGCCCTAAGTTTGACTTAGGGCTTTTCATGTATTTACATCTTTCTTCTTATGAAGAACATCGCTTATTTACTCTTTTACAATGAATTGTACACTTTGTTGTGTTCCATTGCCTTTGAGTACAAGAATATAAGATCCCGTTGCTAAAGTTGAAGATAATTCAATTTGTTTATCTGTAGTACCTTCTACAAACTCTCCTTGTTTGATTACCTGACCTTTGACATTGTAAATCACATAACTCATTGCTTGTTGTTGATCTTCATCTAAACGAACGTGTAATGTTTGATTTTTCTGGACAGGATTTGGATATACTCCCCAATCTGCTGCTGCTTTTTGTTCAATATAAATTGGACAACTCACCACCTTTTTACCATTATACAACGTCAAGACTACATGATACTCTGCTCCAACTTCTAATACATCGTTGATGCTATTTCCTGCTGAATACGCTTGTTGATCTCCAATAGGTTCTCCATTTTTAAACCATTCATATCCTTTGAATACATACCCTCCATTGGTTTTCTTATTGTTGTTTACCAATAAGACATTGTTATATTTCTGATATACAAGATTGGTTGTAGCGAGGCGTTTTTCAATATACACAGTATACGTTTCTTGTTCGGTTCCACGAGGAGAAGTCACGGTAATAACTTGTTTGTACGTACCGTGTTCTTTTACAACTACTGTTATATACGTTGAAGGTGATACTTGCACTCCATCTGCAACCTGAACTTCGATAATTACTTGATCTTGTTCTTTTTCACAACCAATCACAACATACACTTCTTTCTCTGGTTTTCCATACGAAACACCATCAATAATTAAGTTTTCAATCTCCACTGCTTTACTGGTCACTTCAATTGTTCGTGCCACAGGTATCGCTGGGCTGTAATTTTCATTTCCAGGTTGAGAAGCGGTAATTGTAACGAATCCTGTGCGTAAGAAACGCACCATTCCTCTTTCATCTACCGTTGCCACTTCTTGATCTATTGCGTCGTTAATATGATAAGAAACAGGTAATCCAGAACTAGCAGTTGCTGTTAGTTGTAACGTTGGTGTATCTTCAATCACCACCGTATTTACTGTTTCAAAATCAATTACTTGATTTGCTTGAACTATTTTTAGCGTTCCATTCAACGTTAGAACTTCATAGGCAGGTCCATAATCTACTTTCGCTGTCACTTCATATACTCCAACTTCGGTTTGATTATTGTTGATATAAGTAATCTCAGCCTCAGCTCCAACATTTCCTTCCACTTGTAGAGATTTTACTTGACCATCATAAACAAAAATTCGATCTGGTAACGAGATACCACTGATTGGGCTTTGTTTAATTTCAAAATCAGCACCTGTAAAAGAAACTAATTCATAGTTTGCTCGTACAGCTAAAGTACCTTGGTTGATAGCATATAATCCTATTTCTTCCCCTGCAACACGTGTTAAACGTCCTGTTGTCACCTGAATAGGCTGGTCTCCTCTTTGTAAACCAATGGCATCAAACAAGAAAACGGGATCTGCCTCACCATATCCTTTTGCTTGGTTTTCTATCACGACGATTTCTAAAGGTGCGGGTATAATTTTAAACTTCTCTTGCCCTTCTACAGTCAAGATATAATTCCCAGACAAAGCTTGCATACCTCCTAAAGCATAATTATATACCCCTACATTTTCTCCTATTTGTCTACCGAGTAACCCCGTTAAAGCTGTAGCTGCGGTATCATTAAATTTTAGTCCTGTAACAGTATACGAAAACACAGGATCTACTTGTCCATATACTTTTTGCATACCTGCATCAGGCACAACCACCAAAGCCGCAGGGGTAATACTCAATTCACTGGCTTGAAAGGTCAATTCATAATTTGCTCCAATCACTTGTAGAGTTCCTTGATTGATGGCATAATTACCTACATTCTCTCCTGCTACACGACCTAGTGTTCCTCTTAATACATTAGCTTCTGTATCATTGTTTAACAACCCTGTTACTTGATAAGTAAACACCGGATCCGCTTCACCATATTCTTTTGTCTGCTCGTTGGCAGTTACAATTAATTCTGCGAAAATAATCTTGAAATCCGCACTGATAAACGTAATCTCATAGTTTCTTCCACCACTTAGAGTACCTTGTGTAATGGCATACATTCCCATTTCCTCCCCTGCCACTCTAGTAAGGGCACCCGAAAAAACAGCTAAAGTATCCGTATATTTAAATCCAGTGGCTGTATAAGTAAACACCGGATCTTCAGTACCATATCTTTTTTCTTGGCTACTATCTGCTGTAACGGTGAGCATGGCTTTCGTTACTGTTAAGGTAAAAGTTACATCTTCAGCAGGTAAGTATACATTATTTCCTGGTTGACTTGCTGTAACAGTTGTCGTTCCTACTCCTTTTATCACCAATTTTCCATTCTCAACTACAGCTACTGTTTCATCTTCTACCGCATAACTTAATGCCAAACCGCTATCCGAAACTCCATGTATAAAAGGTATATCACCATATACTTTCGTAACATCTTCTGCTGTGATCACCTGATTATCTGGAGGTAATGTACTGAATGTCAATGGTCCATACCAAACTCCACATGGTAAAGCTCGTACATATACATCATAATCAGTATCCGCTATTAAATCCGTAAACGTATAAGGCGTTGTTACATTGTCTACTGTTGTTCCAGCTCCACGTACAAAACCAGCTGGCCCATATTCAATTTCAAATGTTGTTCCTTCCGATTCGATATGCAAGACCGTTTCCTCTTCATTCACTTCAACTTCTGCAAGCGTAACCTCGTCACATGGCACACCTCCTGAAATATCAAAATCATCCAATGCGACGTCAAGATTAGCAAACACCTCAAGGACATTGGCCTTCACTCTGATTTTTACATACATACCTGCATAATCTTCAAGATCATACGTAAACGTTTGCCATCCACTTGTTCCATTGGTATTGATTGTTCCTACTTGGGTATAAGTTTGACCGAAATCCGTAGATAGTTCAACTGTTAAACGACCTAAACCAGTGTAAGCTGGATCACCAAAATCGTCTGTTAGTAAATATTTAAAAGAGAAGGTATCTCCATATAGTATAGGTCCAACAGTAATGGTTGAAAAACTCCCCGTTAGGACTCCACCTAAAAAAGAATAATCATATAAACTCGTATGAATACTATTCCCTTGATCAGTAGTTACTGGTGTAAAGCTCCAAGTTGCCCCAGGCAATGGAGCCCATCCTAAAGGATAAACTCGTCCTCCACTAAAATCTTCATGCCAAGGGGAAGGTGCAATAAGAATATCATCAAAGGATAACGGTCCAGCCCATACACTTTCTTCATCCGAGCAAATATTGCGCACATAAAACTGATACGCTTGCGTTGTTGCTAAATCTGTAAAGGTATAAGATGTTGTTGTAATATTCTCAATGATTGTACCATTTGCACTACCTTGTACAAAACCAGTAGGTCCATATTCAATTTCAAACTGAGCACCATCACTAGTCCAATTCAATGTTAATCCAGTAGGCGTAATATTCGTTTTCGTTAATCTTGTTGGAGGCCCACAAGTAGGACAAGGCCCAATTGGTAACGTTTCTGATACGAGTTCTTCACAGGCCGTTACAGTTCCTGAAATATCATTAGCACCTCCAACTGTCACCGCATAATTTACCTCATTATCACAGTCACCCCAAAATTCATCATCCACTGTAATTTGCAGCGAATATGGATGATTTGAACCAGTATATGAACGATTAATTACAAAATTTCTATAAGACCAAGAATCATAAGGACCACCACTGAGAACAGCGCGTCCATCTGCATCGAGTAATTTCCAAGTAGTTACATCTCCATAACTAGGGAACGTTAAATTAATTCCAATCTCACAGCTTACGCCTGGTTCAGGAGTTTCATTATCAGAATCTACATCCAACGTAAAATCAATGGCTTGACCAAATGAGTCATCATTGCTACCCCAATCCTCATCATATCCACTAATCCAACAAGGATCTATATTCACTTCAAAACCCAACGCAATCCAAGTTTTAGTAATTCGTATACGTGTTGCACCTGCTAAAGCTGTTGTTGGTACAGCAATATCGAATGAAACACTGAGTCCATCTTCTCCATCAGAATCCTCCAATCTTCCGATATAATAGATTTCGCCAGCATCATCTAAAAAACCATTGTGGTTCCAATCAATAAAAGCATAGATATCATTTTCATCTCCATATGTATTTCCATGAACCGTTAAGGTATAGGTTTGTCCTGCGACAACCTCAGCAACCTCAGCTGTATGATCCACTAAAAAATTCATATCATTTGTATTGGTTATTTCTAGCCCATCAAATTCAATTTTGGTAATTTCTTCCACAGCAAATCCATCTACTTCACAATAAGGCGAAGGAAATTGAGCAAAAGCAAGGGGACTACTTAAAAGGACTAAAAACAAAAATAGCTGTTGGAGCCATCGGTTGTTTTTTTTTGCCTTTGTAGTTAAAACATTTAGGTAAGTAATGTTATTCATAATAGGTCATTTGGTTATACATCCAGTACTAGCACAACATCGTCATATTAAGGGTTATTTATTTAGTTAACTAATTAACAAAACCTTTCATATAGGCCATGGAGTAAACAATATTTTAAATAACAATATATAAAAATATATGCTATTATTTTTAATATTTACAAAAAAATATTACACATTACATAAATTAAACAAAACAAGCCAATGTTAATAAAAAACAAATATAAAAAGAGTTGTACCGTCTATTTAAGATTTCCACCGAATGCAGGGTATTACACTATTAGTTGAAAAGAAAGAAGAAGCAAGTATAAAAAAAGAGCTCAATCCTTTCATTATCAATCAGAAGCAAAAACCATTCAATATTATCCTTAAAAAAGCTTGCAAAACAATAAATTCTATTCTATATTTGCACTCGCAATACAGAAGTACTGCACGATCTTACAAACATAAGCGAAAATAGCTCAGTTGGTAGAGCGCAACCTTGCCAAGGTTGAGGTCGCGGGTTCGAACCCCGTTTTTCGCTCCAGTAATTTAATTACGCTCGAGTGGTGGAAGTGGTAGACACGCTGGACTTAAAATCCAGTGAACAGTAATGTTCGTGCGGGTTCAAGTCCCGCCTCGAGTACAAAAGTCCCAAGTGAATGCTTGGGACTTTTTTTTTGGACAAGTGCGAATTGCAATTCGCGTCAACAATCTTGAATTTATTACATTTTTATCATGAGCGCAATCGTTATTAGCCAGAAAGAAAATGAGACGTATAAGTTCACATTTGAACATCGCAGAGGACGAACTCTACTTACAAGCCAAGAACACACAACCAAAGAAGAAGTCTATGAAACCATTGACTACCTCAAAAACAACTTCTCTGCAGTTGAAGCTATACGTTTCAAAACACCTAGTGGAAAATTTTATTTCAAAACCGTTATTGAAGGAAACACTTTCGGTACTAGTCGCCGATTCAATACTGAATTGCGTTTTGAAAATGGCATTGAAGAAGTAATTCAAAATTTCACTTCAGCAGAAACACTGGATTTATCCCTTGATATTTTTGGAGATTTCCCTGAAGAATAGCCTAACAAAGAAAAAATAAAAAATCAGCTACAAAAAAAACAAAAAACCAAAATACTGATTACCAACAGCTAAACATCACTGTTCAAAAAAAGTTTTAATTTTCTTTATTTTTTTCTTGTGACACCTATTTTTTATTCTATCTTTGCACTCGCAAAACAGTTCTAATACTGATGAGCAAAGGCTCGAGTGGTGGAAGTGGTAGACACGCTGGACTTAAAATCCAGTGAACAGTAATGTTCGTGCGGGTTCAAGTCCCGCCTCGAGTACAAAAGTCCCAAGTGAACACTTGGGACTTTTTTTTATCCTTATTTTCTACTTTATTTGAATAACTATTCCTTTCGATAACTGTATAAAAAAAGGAGCCTAGTATAAAACTAAACTCCTTCTATTTTTATATTAATTAATCTACATAATTAATCTTTCTTTTTTAACTCGCTGCTTCTAATCTTTGCATTAAGTTTTTATTCAATGCCTGCTCTGTATAAGCACGATCAACGACCAATTCCTTCACTTCCTCTTTACTCGGTAGCTCATACATCGCATCCGTTAAAATAGCCTCGCAAAGTGAACGCAATCCTCTTGCACCAAGTTTGTACTCTAATGCCTTATCTACAATATAATCTAAAGCTTCATCTGTAATAGAAAAAGCAATACCGTCCATATCGAACAATTTCTCATACTGTTTGATCAACGCATTTTTAGGCTCTGTAAGGATCGCTCTTAGTGTTTCCCTATCCAATGGGTTCATATACGTTAAAACAGGCAAACGACCGATGATTTCAGGTATTAGACCAAAGTCTTTAACATCTTTCGGAATAATATACTGCATCAAGTTAGTACGGTCTACTTTTTCTCCTTCTTTGATCGATCCATATCCTACAGATTGGAAATTCAAACGCTTCGAAATAATACGCTCGATTCCATCAAATGCACCTCCCGCAATAAAGAGAATATTTTTAGTATTAACCTCAATAAACTTTTGATCTGGATGTTTTCTTCCTCCCTTAGGCGGTACATTCACTACACTTCCTTCCAACAGTTTCAACAACGCCTGCTGCACTCCTTCACCTGACACATCACGTGTAATAGAAGGATTATCGCTTTTACGGGCAATCTTATCAATCTCATCAATAAAGATAATACCGCGCTCTGCTTTTTCAACATCGTAATCTGCTGCTTGTAGCAATTTAGTTAAAATACCTTCCACATCTTCTCCTACATATCCTGCTTCTGTCAATACTGTAGCATCTACAATAGCCAACGGTACATTCAACATCTTCGCAATTGTTTTTGCCACCAATGTCTTTCCAGTTCCAGTCTGTCCAACCATCAAGATATTACTCTTCTCGATTTCAATATCCTCATCCTCTCCATTCATCTCTTGCAACAAGCGTTTGTAGTGATTATATACCGCTACAGCCATTACTTTTTTTGTTTGATCTTGACCAATCACATATTCATCTAAAAACGCACGGATTTCCATTGGCTTTTTCAGCAATAACTCATTGGATAGACCTTCTAAATGTTTCGCATCTTCTTCTTCAAGAACAATTCCATAGGCTTGGTCCACACAACGATCACAAATATGCGCATCAATACCTGCGATAAGAATATTTGTTTCCGATTTTGGACGTCCGCAAAAGGAACATCTCATCTCTTCTTTAGCCATATTTATTCTCTAATTAGAACCTCGTCAATCATACCATAAGCTTTCGCTTCTTGAGCAATCATCCAATAGTCTCTATCGCTATCGTGATGTACTTTCTCCATCGTTTGACCCGAGTGTTTTGCTATAATTTGGTACAATTCGTCTTTTAATTTTAATATCTCTCTTGCTGTGATTTCAATATCAGATGCCTGACCTTGTGCTCCACCTAATGGTTGGTGAATCATCACACGTGAATGTGGTAACGCAGAACGTTTACCATCCGCTCCTGCACATAGTAAAACAGCTCCCATAGAAGCAGCCATACCTGTACAAATTGTCGCTACATCCGGTTTAATAAATTGCATCGTATCATAAATACCTAAACCTGCATATACTCCTCCACCAGGAGAATTCACGTAAATACTAATATCTTTTTCATTATCTACACTAGACAAGAACAACAATTGCGCTTGGATAATGTTTGCCACATAATCGTCAATTGCAGTTCCTAAAAAGATGATACGATCCATCATAAGACGAGAGAAAACATCCATCGAAGCGACATTCATTTGACGTTCTTCAATGATGTAAGGAGTCATACTGCTTACGATTTTATCGTAATACATGCTATTTATACCGTGATGTTTGGTTGCGTATTTTTGAAATTCTTTTCCGTAGTCCATAAATTATTTCTTTTTATGATTAAAAAAATGAGCGTCTATTCATTCAAATAGACGCTCAAATATACTTATTTTTCAGGAAAGAATTATTCTCCGTACATTTCCTTAACGAAATCTTTGTAAGAAACTTCTTTCACGTTTGCTTTTACTTTGTCTGTGAATAAAGCTAACATTTTCTCATTCATTGCTTGTTCAGAAATACGTCTTACCTCATCTTGGTTAGACATTACTCTTGCAACGATATCTTCAACTGTTTTATCATCTGGTTCAGTTTGACCAAATTGAGCCAATTGTTCTTTGATTAACTTTGTTGTATAAGCTTTAATATCTTCAAAAGTTAATTGTAACTCATATTGAGTCATTACTTTACCTTCAATTAATTGGTAACGTAAACCTTTTTCTGATTTTTCGTACTCATCAGCTGCTTGTTCAGCAGTCATTGGAGTTTCACCAGCAGTCATTAACCATTTTTTCAAGAATGTTGCAGGTAATTCAAAAGAAGTAGTTTCTAACAATGATTCAAAAACGTCATTTAAGAATTTTTGATCTGCTTGAGAAGCGAATTGTTTTTCAGCATCTTCTTTGATTTTTTCTTTCAATTGTTCTACTGAAGTAACAACATCTTGTCCAAATAATTTATCGAAAAGCTCTTGGTTTAATTCTGCCTTTTCAGACTCGTTGATTTCGTTGATTGTAAATACAACATCAACTTCTAATCCATGAACTTGATCGTGATCAATTCCTAAAACATCCATTAATTTGTGATCGTCTTCGAATAACCCTTTTGTGTTAACTGTAACTTGATCACCAACTTTTTTGTTTAAGAATTTCTTTTGGTTTGTTTTTGTTCTGAAATCAGCAACAGCGATTGTTACATCTTTGTTGATTCCTTCTTCTTCATTTGTAAAAGTACCAACTAACTCAGAAGTTTCTTCAACTGCCTCTTTCGATACTAATTTTCCGTATTGTTTTTGGATATACTCAACTTGCTCATCTAACATCGCCTCATCAGCAACGATATTAAATTTAGTCACCTTAGTTTTTCCTTCTAAGTCAACAGTAAACTCAGGAGCCAATCCTAATTCGAAATCAAATTTTAATACATCAGCATCCCAGTCAAAGTTCTCGCTCATTACTGGAAGAGGATTTCCTAAAATATCTAATTTTTCATCTACAAGATAGTTATTCAATTTCTCTTGCAACATTTTGTTTACTTCTTCGAACAATACAGATTTTCCGTATTGTTTTTGAATCAAACTCATCGGTACAGCACCTTTTCTAAATCCAGGAACGTTAGCGTTCTTTTTATAGTTAGATAACACAGTATCTACATTACCTTGGTAATCTTCTTTTGCAAGTTCAATAGTAACAATTGCATTAAGAGCATCTACATTATTTCTTGTAATATTCATTTTTTGATGTATTTACATATAAAATTGGGTTGCAAAAATAAATTATTTTTACAACCCGTCCAACTTTTTAAGTGTTTGTCTTTCAACTATTAAATTTTTTATCTCTTTCTTGGCTCACCATTTTGCAGAATCCCATTTACGATTGATTGACAAAACGCTAAGATTAAACTGAATAATAGGGCATACCAAAATCCATTAACCTGAAATCCATCAACGAAATAAGCACTCAACATGATAATGATTGCGTTAATCACGAACAGAAACAACCCCATGGTAACAATTGTAGCAGGTAGCGTCATAAATACCAGAACCGGTCTCAAGAACATATTCAGCAATCCCATCACTACAGCCACCCATAAAGCGGAAGTCCATCCTACCACGTGTACACCAGGCAACAGCCAACAAAGAAAAACAACTAAAGCTGTTGTAACTAATAATCGAACTATAAAACTCATTTATATCATTTTTAATTTTGCAAAACTAAGGTTGGTCCTGGATAAACAGCAGGATTCACTAGAGGAATATTTGCTTTATAGTGTTTGTTAATCACACGTAAAATTTCAGCTGCGATAAACGCATACCCTCTAGGGTTCAAATGTACACCATCTAATGAAAACATAACGGTATTTAAGTTCCCCATTCCTTTAAAATAATCTGCCGTATAAATTTGACCATCTTCCACTCTCAATCCACTAACTGCTTTGCGCAACAAATCATTCATATCCGCAACAGCTAATCCTTTTTCATTCGCCACATTTTTGATGATTGAATTAAAGGCATTGGTAGCAGCTTGTACTTTTTCTTGCTCTACCACATTCAATACAAATTTATCGTCGATTGGATAAGTAATTCCCTTTTTCAACATGGCATCCATTTCTGGTTTACCTGTCGAAGGTAATGCACCACCAATTTGCGCTCTACTTGTCAACAACATTAAATCTTTTGCTGTTGCATGTCTTGCTTGACCAAAGCCTTTTGCAATAAAAGCAATTTCTTGGTCAGATAATTTAATTGGAAATTTACCTGAATCCACTAACATTTTTATAATCACATTTAATTGTGGTTCTAAATTGTCTAGTGATTTATCTTGAATAAGTAGCGGATTCGCTTTCGTTTTATCCAACAACTGTAAACGATCACCTTGACCCAGTTGAGTTAAAACTTCTTTAAACATTCCAATCAATAAATTCAACTGACCAAAAACAGCATCTTCGTTTTGTCCAGGCTGAACGATAACCGCTGAGGTTATTGGATTATAAGGAACCGTTGTAAAAAACGGAATGGTTGTTACATCAGGCACAGTCGCAACTACTCCTTTTGCACCACCACTAACTAGTGTATTTACAATTCCTTCATACGCCATTTTAAATACGCCTACATGCGTAATATCATTTCCTCCATATTGCGTAAGATCTGTTCCATTCGCTTGTTCATTTTGATCTAAACCTTCTCCTCCTGAAGTCGCATAAGCCAATACGTCATTTGCTCCAATCCAGTTTGTAAAAAACGTAGGTTTTAACGTCATAACATCCGCCATTACCGTTGTCTCATCAGAAGTAGCCGTACGAACAAAATAAGGATTGGCTTTTCCTGCCAGTAAATTACTCATACTTCCATATCCTGGTGCAATCAAATGAAATGTTTTTGCTCCTGGAACACCTGCATTATGATAAGCCTTTTGTGCTCTTTTATTTACATCTAAAGTCACAGTTCCCTTTTTATTTTCGGGACTACTAGTAGACATATTCATCACTAATTTAGTATCAAAACCAGGTAGTGGATTTCCGTTAATCAACATTCCTCCTACATTGTTTGTATCATCATCCAAAGGCGGTTGAGTAAATGGTCCACCTCCTACAACTTTAAACTGTTGTGCTAAGATATTAGGGAAAGAATTTTGTTGTCCAGAGCGATACAAAGTTCCATCCATATATCCAGCGGTCAGAGAATTTCCGATAGCCACGTAAGAAGAAAAATCAGCTTCACCTGCATAGTAAGTATCTGAATTGATTTCATCTTTAATAGAAGGCTCACATCCTGCAGCTATAACAGCTAAAAGTGGCGCTATATATAAATATTTTCTTTTCATTTTAAATCTCTTTAATCATTAAAAACTATACGTAATTCCTACACCACCACTTGTAACAGCAGATTTATATGTTCCTCCAAAAGATACGTTTTGTCCATCCTCTTGAAAATAATCGTACGAACTATTGGTATCGCTAAAGTGTAAGTAAGAGAATACTAGATCCACTCCAATTCCGTTTTTAAATTTATAGGTTAAACCTCCAGTATACGCACGCGAATCATTTCTAGGTGTTTCTGGCGCAAAGTATCCTTTCTGTACCGGACTTTCATCATAATACCACCCAGCACGTAAAGTCAATTGCTCATTTACACTGTATTGTGCCCCTACACGGTATGTACTTGAATCTTTATAATTTCTAGGATTTACTGATGTTGGCACTGCGCTATCAACGAATTCAATTACCAGAGCATCATATACTTTCCAGAATGTTCTATTATAGTCAAAGGCAAATACCCATTTATCCCAAGTATAAGAAGCCCCTACTGTTAACTCAGCTGGCAACGGCATTTCTGCTTTGATTTTTCCATCCTTAAACAAGTCTTTTCCAAAACCAGGAACATTAGAGAATTTAGCTTTTCCACTATTTTCCTTCATTATAATTTTAGAACGGTAGTTTAATCCAAAACGCAAATGGTCATCCACGCTTACCAAATAACCTGCAGTCCATCCCCAAGCGGTCACATTTTTCGCTTCGATATCAACACTTGTTCTTCTTCCTTGCTCATCGGTCATACTACGAGATACGTTTCTATCAAATGTAACCCCTCCATTAACGAAGATAGGTCCCCCACCAAAACTGAAGTGCTTACTTACCTTGAAAGCAACCGTTGGTTGGAAGTAGAAGGCCTTTAAATCGATGTTATTCACCAAATGTGACCCTTGCCAATCTCTATCCCAATCTACAGCACTTCCATAAGGCGTATAAACCGCTAAACCGACCGTCATCCAATCCGTTGCTTTATAAGTCCCATAGAGATAAAAAGGCGTCCCCGGGTTACGCGTATCATTTTCCCATCCATAGGTCTTATTTTGAAATTTGGTATCAGCTACCAAATAATTCATTCCAGCAGAAAAGTTAAACTTATCCTCTAGATAAACTGATGCACCTGGGTTAAAAAATAATGATTCAGCACCACTACTAATAACAGCCACCCCTGCATGTCCCATCGCAAGCTGTCTATTTCCTTGCATACTAACGCGATAACCACCTGCATACGTAGATGCCGTGATGAGCGTCAGAAGGGATAATGATAATACCTTTTTTATCATAATTAACACTTATTTTATTTCATTTATAGTAAATATAAAAAGATATCCTAATTTGACAAATTTTTAATACCCACTTTAACACTAAAAAAGAAAAAATAGAAATAAAAATACTATTTTAAAAAAAGATTCAAAGCATAAACTTACTTTATTTAGCACATATTCATTTTATCTCTTAATTAACAAATACAATCGTATCTCTTTTCAACATTCCCTTAACAGTACTTTGCTTTCTGCTCCAAAAACAAAAAAAGCTGTCCTAACAAGTTAAGACAGCTTTTCAAAATATAAACTAAAAAACGTAAGAATTCAATTTAATGCTGGAGGTAAATCCATCCACTATACGTATCTTTTAAAATATTTTGCATCACGTAGAAGTACGTTCCTGCTGGTAATAATTTATTTCCTGAATTGGATTGTCCATACCATTCCTTTTCGTACTTCCCTGCATTATAAACCAATATTCCCAATCGATTATACACCTTCAGACTGATTACATCATAATTACTTAAATCTAAATAATCATTCAATCCATCGCCATTTGGTGAAATTCCCCTAGGAATAAATACCTTTTGATAGTTAATATCCATACAACTCTCACAAGCTTCTACTGGATCTTCATTATCTTCTGCTGTAACCGAAACAATATTAATAAAAGCATTCGTATGTTTTTCGGGTATGGTTAAGGTCACTTGATAAGTCACTTGATCTCCCACATCTAATAATGAAATTATATCAATCATATCCCCTATTCCTGATGCTCCCAAAGAACTTGTCCATTCCATGTGTTTGACACCTTCTGGCATCATGTCTACGACTTCCACATCTACAGCCGATCCTGGTCCTTTATTTTCAACAACAATAGTATATGTTGTTTGTTGCCCTGGAGTATAGTACTTTATACCATCATCTTTTACTGCATGTAAATCTGCTCGATACAAAATTGGCGCAATAGTCGGATCATTGCGTTGTGGTGTAGTAGGGTCATCAGACAATTGTGTCATTGTTCCACCATGGGCAATCGCTTTTAAAGAAGCTTGATTAATTACCTCTTTCGCTCTAAAGTCTTCTTCTGTAATCGTATGGTAGGCTTGTATTGTTACCGATTCTTTCGGATCTAACACAGAAATTTTAGCAGGACTTAAAGATCCTGGATCCGCGTTTTCATCCGTCAATACAATATCTTTAATCGTAATTTCACCAATATTTTTCACAATAATCTCATACTCAATACGATCGCCAATACGGATATATTCCTTGTCCACTACTTTTTTCGTAAACTCTAATTTACCTAATGCAACAATGGCTTCATCAGTATTATTATCTGGATTAGGGTCGATATTATCACCTTCTACTGTAGCGATATTTTTATATTCCCCTCCACTTTTGATTTTCACCTTAATTTCAATAGTAACCTCTTCTTGTGGTTCTAATGCTCCTATTTTCCATTCTCCTGTCGTTTCATCATAACTTCCTTTATCTGTTTGATAGCTAACAAACTCATATCCAGAAGGCAATAAGTCAGTCACCACAACATTAGTATCAGTAAAAATTTCATCTAAGTTTTTCACTGTAATAATAAATACAGCCATGCTTTCCTCTTGTGATTTTACTTTTTTCGTGATAGCTAAATCTGTACAAGGTTTCACTAGTACATCTAGTGGAAGTGACATATTACTCCAACCACATTCTTTTTTAATCTTCACCGCATACATTCCACTCGCGACTACATCAATAAAATTTTCCGTAGTAATCTCTAAAGATTCTCCATTAAAAAACCACTCATATTCCAATGAATCTTCTTCCGATTCTATTCTCACTGTACAGTTGTCATTTTGTTGAATCTTGATTGGCGATTTTGCAGCCTCTCCAAAAGAAGAGAAAAAAGCAGACATAGAAAATCCATCTCCTTGTTGCACCAAACTAGCTGTTAAAGGCAATTCAGAGCGCAGAACAATATTTTCTGGATTTCCAATAGACGTATGATTAAACGTAATCATGTATAAACCACTAATTCCTAATGGCACTCGATTTCTTCCTGTTAACGTTTCAATATTTTGATTGTTGATGTAAACAACTTCTGTTGGGTGCTCAATAATAGCGAATCCCATATAAGGTAATCCTCCATCATTATAATTCACGAATTTCTTGGTTTGAATATTGATTGATCCTGCACAACCACCAATAGGCAATACGGTAGAAATATCCGTTTCACATTCAACTGCTGTACCTGCGTATACAATTACTTCGTTATCTGATACAACCAAACTAGAAGAATTGGGATTTCGACCATCCCCATGATAAAACGAATAATAGTCTCCTGCATTAGCTAATACTTGCGTAACCATTGTCCCTGTTTCCACCCCTTGTGGCGTGTAACTCTTGATGGTAACTGTTGTATTATCCTTTGTTGCCACAATTAAACTCTGTTCTGATCCTAAGAATTGATTGCGTTGCGTATCATTGGGAATGGTTCCCTCACCACGAACTACTAAATAGCGATTCCCCAACATATGTACAGGTGCCACTTGGTCAAAAGTCCCATCTTGTCCGTTAATTCCACCTGGTCCACATAATCGAGGAGTATCCCCCCAGTTTCCTACATTGACCACGACAGACTTCGTTGCTTTTAAATAGCTTCCTAAGGGTGCTTTAAATAGTCTACTTTGCCCTTGCTCCAGTGTAAAAGTCATTACACCTGTTGCTTGTTGTATTTCTACCTCCGTTTCATCCTCAGTTGCCATTACAGAATAAACAGGTGCATCCTCATATAGTCCTTGGGTGCTTTGTCTATAGTATCCCAAGCGAAATTCCACACCTAATCCTTCCTCACCGAAACTCACTAAAGAGGCATTTCCTTTAATGTTTTCCACCCCTAAAGAATTCCAACCTACTGTTGCGTCTGAAGCAATATTTCGCATATTCACTAATACAGGTTCAGTTGCCTCAACCAATAACCCACGATCGTTATATGTTGTGTTAACAACATTTCGATTCTGCGTATTAGCAGTTCCTACAAAACGATACGCAATAGGATCGTTTGCTGTTACCGTTAACGTCGTTAAAAGAGTTCCATCACTTTTTTTCAATACAACTTCTACAGGTGTTGCTGACAAAGTTCCTATTACAATTTGATTAGCGGTGCTCCAATATTGCCATGGTGCTGGCGCTATATGATGGGTCTTATAGTATTGAGCAAATACAGCATTACTCAACAAAAGTAAAATACTGAGAAGTAAAAAGTTTTTTTGTTTCATAAATATCGTTCGATCTAAAGTGGTTTATACTAAACCTGCGTTGGTAAGCTTCAGGTTAACTCTATTCTAAAATAAAATCCGTCCAATTTAAGTTAAATTTAACTATACCGCAAATTATACAAAATAAAAAAATAACCAAAAAATACTATTTTTTTTATTTTAACATCTAAACTTTAATAATTTAAACAAAAACAGTATTTTTATTCCACCATTCAAATAATAAAAAACAACCCTACTTCCCGATAATTAACAAAAAAAGGCTCTTGCAAATTTGCAAGAGCCTTTTCAATATTGATGTATCGTCGCTTTTTAAGCTAAGAAATTCGAAACGATTTCAAAAAACAGCTGTGGATTTTCTGCGTGTAACCAGTGTCCAGTCCCAGGAATAGTTTCAATAACAGCTTGAGGAAAATGCTGTTGAATGAGCACTTCATCTTTTTCTTGAATGTACTTTGATGCGCCTCCACGTACAAAAAGAGTCGGTTTATCAAATAAAGCAGTTTCATCAATACCTTCACCAACCACATTTTCATCTCTATTAAAAACATCTAAGTTGAATCGGAAAGCCAATTGATCTGGTTCTTTCCAATATAAACTTTTCAACAAAAATTGTTTTGTCCCAAAATCTGTAATTCGCGCACTTACAATATCATCTACTTCTTTTCTTGAAGGCTTTGTTGAAAAATCAACTGCATTTAATGCCTCTAAAATATCTTGATGATGCGGAGCATAAGAACGAGGAGAAATATCTGCAATAATTAATTTCTCTACGCGATTCGGGTATTTTGTTGCCAAATGCATGGCTACTTTTCCTCCCATAGAATGCCCTAATACAATAGCATCACACATATTATAGTGATCCATATAGCGAATGATATCCTCTACCATTACCTCATAAGACCATTCATCAGAATGAAAACTACGCCCGTGGTTTCTCAAATCTACCAAGTGCATCTCATATCCTAATGCTGTCATTTGTCGACCAAACGTGTTCCAGTTATCCGACATACCAAAATACCCGTGCAATACTAGCATCGGTATTCCGCCTTCCCCTTCAATTTTTGAATATAAAATCTCTTTCATTAGCTCAATTTATTTATATACATATTCACTACATTTTCCAATCCTAAATAAAGCGATTCTGCAATTAGCGCATGTCCAATAGACACTTCTAATAAATTTGGAATATTCGCTTTAAAGAATTGAATATTATCTAGACTCAAATCATGTCCTGCATTAATACCTAGATCTAATTCAACAGCCAATTCCGCTGCTTTAATATAAGGTTCAATTCCCTTCTTATTACCTAAACCATACTGAGTTGCAAATTCTTCAGTATACAATTCAATGCGGTCTGTTCCTACTATCTTTGCCCCTTCAATCATACTCAACACAGGGTCCACGAAAATAGATGTGCGAATTCCTTGTTGTTTACACTCTTGAATCACCTCAGTTAAGAAGCCTTTGTGTTTCACCGTATCCCACCCCGCATTAGAAGTCAATGCATCAACGGCATCTGGTACTAATGTAACCTGCGTCGGTTTACATTCAAAAACCAACTTCAAAAAGTCATCCATTGGATTTCCTTCAATATTATATTCTGTATGAACAACCTGCACCAAATCTCTTGCATCTTGATAACGAATGTGACGTTCGTCTGGTCGAGGGTGAATGGTTACACCTGCGGCACCAAATTTTTGAACATCTTCAGCAACTTTTAATAAATTAGGTACATTACCACCTCTAGAGTTTCTTAAAGTAGCAATTTTATTGATATTTACAGATAGCTTTGTCATAATTAAGATATTAAAAAACAAAAATACAAAGTATAATTAAGGCTTATTGGTTTATTTTTAATTATTTTGCAAAAGCATTTCAATCAGACGTATTTTGATAACCTTAGAATCTTTATTCATCGACGCACCTACCCTCACTAGCGATATGCAAGTGAGTGAGGTCATAGCCTTTTTAGATCAGCATGAGTATTCGCATCTTTCCCTTGTCGATTCGGACAACAAGTGGATAGGCAATATCGCGACCGATTTACTTTATGATGTAGATGAAACAGAAAAGATTGCGAATCTACAGTATCATGTAGAATCTTTCTTTGCTTTTTCCTCTGATGATTTAGCTAAAATTGCTGATACGTTTATTCTCAATAGCTGCAATTTATTACCTGTACTTGATGAAGAAATGTACCTCAAGGGTATGTTACCCAAAGCGGCATTAACGGCCAATTTACTAGAAAGCACCTTTCTGACGGAACCTGGAACGACGCTCATCATTGAAATTAACGCTGAAGCTTACAGTCTTTCTACCGTGGTACAACTTGTCGAAAGTAACAATACTAAATTACTCGGTATTCTAGTACTTCAAACCAAAGACAATCAAACACAACTGCTGTTGCGTCTTAGTCAACGAAATATTGAGGCAATTATTCAAGACTTTAGACGTTTTGATTTTACAATTGTCTCGCATCACGACGAAGACTTACATCAGAACAAGTTGATTGAGCATTCAAATTATCTAAACAAATTTTTAAACCTATAGTATGAAATTTGCAATTTACGGGCAAACCAATAAAACCATCGTACAACAAATCGTTCAACGACTTTTAAATGTATTAGAGACGTACAATCCTACTATTATTTTTGAAAGTAACTTTTACAATCTTTTGAACGAGATCAATATCTTGCCGACGACGTATGAAACCTTTGGAGATGAGAATGAACTTCCAACGGATGTGAATTTCTTCATCAGTATTGGTGGCGATGGTACGATGTTACGAGCCGCAAATTTCATCAAAGACAAAAATATTCCCATTGTTGGAATCAATGCTGGTCGTTTGGGATTTTTAGCTAATATTCAAGAAGATACAATCGAAGAACATTTACCACATTTGTTTAAAGACACCTATAAATTATCGAGAAGAGCACTACTCACTATTGCTTGTGATCCTGTGGCTAACTCCAATTTCGATATTAATTTTGCTTTAAACGACATCACGGTATCGCGTAAAAACACGACTTCTATGATTACGGTTGAGACTTATTTAGACAATGAGTATTTGGCTACGTATTGGGCAGATGGGTTAATCATCTCAACACCTTCTGGATCGACAGGATACTCATTGAGCTGTGGAGGCCCTATTATTGAACCAGAAACAGGTTGTTTTGTTATTACTCCTTTGGCACCTCACAATTTAAATGTTCGCCCATTGGTCATTCGAGATAATCTTACGATTAAATTAAAAGTAAACGCAAGAGAAAGTCAGTTTTTACTTTCTGTGGACAGTAGTACACAAGCGGTAAACAACGAAACAGAAGTAACTATTTCAAAAGCGCCATTTACGATTAATTTGGTAGAATTTCCACAACAAAGTTTTATCAAGACATTGCGAAATAAATTGCTTTGGGGAGAAGACAAACGCAATTAAATAAGCATGTAGCGCCATTTTTTTCGCTACATTTATTGTTTATTACAAGATTTTGTTAGTATTTGCTTCAACAAAATCTTTTTTTTCAAACAAAGAGAGTTCATTATTACTATATTTGTGAATTATTTTAACAAAATGAAAAAGGCCTTAATTACATTTATCTTACTACTTACCATGCCTTTAGCATACGCTCAAATCCATGAGGTAGGCTTCGGTTTAGGTGGTACAAACTATGTAGGTGATATTGGATCTGCACAGTTTATCAATCCAAAGAATATAGGCTATAACGTTTTTTATAGATGGAACAAAAGCCCTAGACATTCCTATCGTTTGAGTTTTAGTCAACACAAACTAACAGGAAATGATGCAGATGCTTCTAGTGAAAGTAGAAAAGAAAGAGGCTTGCGTTTTGATAATACACTACAGCAATTGAGCTTGGGTATTGAATTTAACTTTTTTGAATTCGATTTACACCAAGAGAATTTCGCCATGACTCCTTATCTTTACGCCGGTTTATCAGGTATTCGTTATTCTGATATTTACCATAGAAATAAAAAAATGATTAAAGGGGATAAAAAATACAATGCGGCAATACCATTTGCAGCAGGAATGAAAATTCGAGTAAACCCTCAGATTAATATCAATGCAGAAGTTACCGCAACTTATACTTTTACTGATAATTTAGATGGTAGTCATCCTACTTCTTCTAGTACCAAACGCTATCGTTTTGGAAAAAGTGGAAATGACTGGTTTTTCTATTCAGGCATTACAATAAGTTATACTTTTGGACATAATCCTTGTTATTGCGCAGATTAAATGAAATTGAAAGAACAAATTAACATGAGTAATCTACCAAAGCACATTGCAATTATCATGGATGGCAATGGTAGATGGGCGAAACAAAGAGGTTTTCTACGAACAATAGGCCATGAGAATGGTGTAAAATCCCTCAGAACAACTATCACAACATGCGGAGAATTAGGCGTTGACTATTTAACCCTATACGCTTTTTCTACAGAAAATTGGAATAGACCCAAATATGAAGTAGATAAACTGATGGAATTATTGATTAAAGCGTTGACCAAGGAAATCCCGACTTTTATGAAGAATGATATCGCTTTAAATGCGATAGGAAATATTGATTTACTTCCAGAAAAAGTTCGAGAAAAGTTAACAGACGCAATTGATAAAACGAAAGAAAACAAAAGGATGACTGTAACTTTAGCACTAAGTTATGGCTCCAGAGCAGAAATAATACACGCAATTAAGGAAATTTCTATTAAAGTTAAAAATAATATAATTTCAGAAGACAATATTGACGAATCAATTATTAATGAGCATCTTTACACGCATAATATGCCTGATGTTGATTTGTTAATTCGCACAAGTGGAGAGCAAAGAATAAGTAATTTCTTGCTTTGGCAAATCGCTTATGCGGAATTGTATTTTACGGAGGTATTATGGCCAGATTTCTCTGAGGACGAGCTATATCGTTCTATTCTATCCTATCAAAACAGAGAGAGAAGATTTGGAAAAACTAGTGAACAAATTAAATAAAAACGAAAATAATGTTTCAAAAAGGCATCTCACTTTTTGCTCTGTTTATTGCAGGTCTAATTTGTAGTAGTGCACAAGCACAGCAAGGGGACAACATTCCTACTTTAGAAACCCCTAAAACCTACATTTTAGGAGATATAAAAGTAACTGGTAAAATTAATTACAATCCTCAAACGGTTGTAACTTTTACAGGTTTAAATAAAGGTCAAAAAATTTCTGTTCCAGGAGAAGAGATTTCGGATGCTTTAAAAAAACTATGGAAACTAGGTTTTTTTAAAGACATTAATTTTTACGAAACATCTGTTGTTAACGATACTATCAATTTAGAACTTACTTTAAATGAGTTACCTCGTTTAAATAGCGCTAAAGTAAAAGGCTTCAAAAAAGCGAAGTCTGAAACGGTAATCAAAGAAGCTAAATTGACAAAAGGGAAAATCGTTAATGAAAACTTACTTTCTACAACGAAATATTATCTTTTAAATAAGTACAAAAAAGACGGTTTCTACAATACAAAAATCACATTAAATACGGTACCTACGGATTCAACTGGTAGATACGTAGATTTAGTTGTAGGTATTGACAAAGGAAAAAAAGTACGTATTTCAGATATTACTTTTGATGGTAACCAGCAGTTAACAAACAAACAGTTGCGCAAAGCATTAAAAGACACTAAAAAACGCAGTCCATTCAATCCATTACGTATTTTTAAACCTTCCAAATTTATTCAATCGAAATATGAGGAAGATTTAACACGCTTAGTGGATAAATACAAAGAAAAAGGATACCGAGATGCACGTATTATTACAGATACGACTGCTTACAATCCAAAAACAAATCGCATGGCGATTAACATCGATGTGGAAGAAGGGAACAAATACTACATCGGAGACATCCGTTTCATTGGAAACACCGTTTATACGAATAATCAACTTCGCAATATCTTGGGAATTGATAAAGGAGAAGTATATAATGGCGTGTTATTAAATAAACGTATTCAAGATTCTTCTAATCCAGATGCGTATGATTTAACCAACCAATATCAAAACAACGGATATTTATTCTCTAATATTACTCCAGTAGAAGTAAAAACAGCGAATGATACGATTGATTTCGAGATTCGAATTACAGAAGGACCTATTGCACGTTTCAACAACATTACTGTTCGCGGAAACGAATATACGCATGATCACGTTATCCACCGTACGTTAAAAACAAGACCTGGAGAAATCTGGAGCAAAGCGATGGTTATGGAGACAATGCGTCGTTTAGGGGCATTGAATATTTTTGATGCACAAGCCATTGTACCAGACATTTTAAATCCAGATCCAACTTCAGGAACGGTAGATGTGGAATGGTCAGTAGCTGAAAAAGGTTCAAGCCAGATTGAATTACAAGGAGGATACGGTGGAGGAGGTTTCATCGGAACCTTAGGATTGTCATTCAATAACTTCTCTTTAAGAAATATCTTCAATAAAAAAGCATACCATCCATTCCCAATGGGAGATGGTCAATCTTTAGCCTTGAGATTACAAGGAAGTTCATACTACCAAACGTATAGTTTGAGTTTCTCTGAACCATGGTTGGGTAGAAAAAAACCGGTAAACTTATTTGGTACCATTGCTTATAGTACACAAAACTTATACGACTACTACAACAGAAGAACAGACCGTAGTAGAGGTTTTAATATTACAACATTACAATTAGGGGTTGCGAAACAATTAAGTGTTCCAGATGATTATTTTGTATTATCACATACACTTAGTTTCCAATACTATGATATGAAGAACTATAACACTGGACTATTTACGTTTGGTGATGGTTCATCGCGAAATTTAGCGTATCAAATTGAATTAACGAGAGACAACCGAGGAATGGATCCAAACTTCCCTACTTTCGGTTCATTCTTTAGTATCAGTGGAAAATTCACTCCACCTTACTCGTTGTTCAACAATGTTGACTACAAGAATTTAGGAAATCAACAAGAATACAAATACAGATCTAAAGCAGGACAAGTTGATCCAAATACTGGATTAGTAATTCCTGAAGGTACATACTTAAATGCAGCTGGACAACCAGTAAGCAACTGGCAAGATGCTACTGCTGATGCGAGTAAAGTTGACCAAAAACGATTCAACTGGTTAGAATATTATAAATTAAAATTCAAAGGTGATTGGTATACCACAATTTTTGATAAATTAGTATTTAGAACAGTAGGAGAATTCGGTTATATGGGAGCGTATAATAGCAACCGTGGTGTTGTTCCATTTGAGCGCTTCTATGTAGGAGGAGATGGATTAGTAAACTTCTCATTAGATGGCCGTGAGGTTGTTCAGTTGAGAGGGTACAAAAACCAAGCATTGACACCAATTAATCAATATGGTGAACAAATTGGTGGTACGATATACAATAAATTCACCCTAGAATTACGTTATCCTATTACACTAAAACCAAGTGCCTCAGTATATGTATTATCATTTGCAGAAGCAGGAGCAGCATATGATTCATTCAAAGATTACAATCCATTCGATTTAAAACGATCTGCTGGATTGGGTGTTCGTGTGATTATGCCTATGTTTGGTCTATTGGGTATTGACTTTGGATATGGATTTGATGCACCTCCAGGAACAACTCAGAAAAACGGTTGGGAGACTCACTTCATCCTTGGTCAACAGTTTTAGTGATACACTTTGCTAAAATTTAACAAATTATGAGGTATCTTTTTATTTTTTTAATCAGTATTTTTGGATATTCCTTTTCCTTTGCACAAGGTGGGTCTGCCCGAGTTGCTTATATTGATATGGAACTTATCTTGCAACACGTCCCGGAATACACCGAAGCTAGTGCACAATTAGCTTCCCGTGCAGAAGGCTGGAAACAAGAAATTGATAAGAAAAAGGAAGAGATTAAAAAGCTCAAAACGGATTTAGCAAATGAAAGAGTATTGCTAACTCGTGATTTGATTAATGAAAAAGAAGAAGACATCAGTTCTCTTGAAGACGATCTTTTAAAATATCAACAAAAATATTTTGGTACAGATGGAGAGTACTTTTCGCAAAAAATAAGTTTAGCGAAACCGATTCAAGATCAGGTATTCTCTATGGTACAAGATATTGCTGAAGCTAGAAAATACGACTATGTTTTAGACAAGAATGCAGAAACTACGATGTTAATAGCGGATAAACGATATGATATTAGTAATTTAGTCATTCGTCGTATGACCTCTGCTCGAAGAAAACAAAACATGACTGCGGAACAGGTTGAAGCAGTAGAGAAAGAGGAAAAAGAAGAAGATGCTATTTCGTTGAGACAAAGTAGACGTGAAGAACAGCAACGAAGAAGAGAAGAAGCTGAACGTCAAATGCGTCAAGAACAGAAAGAGGAAAAGCAGAAACAACAGCAAACTTCTAATCAGCAAGAGCAAACGAACAAAGAAGACGCTTTAAAACGTCAACAGGAAGAGAAGCTGAAGGAGTTAGAAGAAAAAAGAGCAGAAGCTGAACGATTAAGACAAGAAAAGATTGAAGCGCAAAAACAAGCGTTGAAACAAAAGCAAGAGGAAATTGAGCAGAAGAAGCAAGAAGATAAACAAAAGAGAGAGCAACTTCAATTAGATCGAGAAAAGCAAATCAAAGAGCAGCAAGAAGAAGCTGAAAAGCAAAAAGCTGCTAGAGAAAAAAGAGAACAAGAAGAAAAAGATAGACGACGAGAAGAAGCAGAAAAACAGCAAAAGAATGAAAAGAATGAAGAACTTGAGAAATTAATTGCTGAAAGACAAGCTGCCGAAGCTAAGCGTAGAGCCGACCTAGAGCAAAAGAAAAAAGAAGCCCTAGAACAACGTCAACGACAAATCGAGGAAACTCAACGTAAACAACAGGAAATTAAAGATCGTGTTCAACAAGAACAAGAAGAGAAACGCAAGAGAATGCTTCAAGAACAAGAAGAAATGAAAAAACAAATTGAAGCCGCAAAAAGTAACAAGTAAAATAATATAAAAAACGAATACAATGAAAAAAATGAAATCCTTATTGATTGCAGCAGTAATGTTTTTTGGCGTTAGCTTAACAACAGCAACAGCTCAAACTAAAGTTGCACACATCGATGTTCAAGCTTTGATTACAGAAATGCCTGCTATGAAATCAGCTGAGGCAGAATTGAAAACATTAAGCGAAAAATATCAAAAAGAATACGGAACAATGGTATCTGAGTACCAAACAAAAGCTCAAAAATACCAAACTGAAGCACCTACTGTAGGAGACAAAGTAAATGAAGATAGACAAAAAGAAGTTGAAGATCTTTTACAAAGAATCCAACAATTCCAGACTACAGCTTCACAAGATTTACAAAAGAAAGAGGTTGATTTAACACAACCAATTTTTGAGAAAGCTAGAACTGCAATCCAAAAAGTAGCTCGTGCTCAAGGAATCCAATATGTTTTAGATTCTTCAATGGGTTCAGGAGTTTTATTAGCTGATGGTACAAACTTAGCAGCTGATGTAAAAAAAGAATTAGGTATTAAATAATTTTTATATTTCAATAAAAAAGTCCGTTATTACAACGGACTTTTTTATTTTTGTTCTACTTATGAAAAATACAAATCCCATTGGTCTATTTGACTCTGGTATAGGTGGAACCACAATATGGCAGGAGATACACAAACTAATGCCTACGGAGGACACCATTTTTTTAGCCGATCAAAAGAACGCTCCTTATGGTACGCAAACCAAAGAAGCTATTCTTGCCTTATCTCATAAAAATGTACAATACCTCGTTGATCAAGGCTGTAAGCTTGTTGTTGTTGCTTGTAATACAGCTACAACCAATGCCATTCAAGAGTTGCGTTCTTCTTTCACTATTCCTATTATTGGAATAGAACCCGCAATTAAACCTGCATCCTTATTGACTAAAACCTCAACTATAGGCGTTTTAGCTACAAAAGGAACCATTACAAGTGATTTATTTACTTCTAAGCTAAAACTATACCCTAACGTTAAGATAATTGAGCAAATAGGCTATAATCTCGTTACCTTGATTGAGTCCGGACAACTGCACTCACAAGAAATGAAAGATCTTTTACAACTGTATCTATTACCAATGGTAGAACAAGGCATGGATACCCTTGTATTAGGCTGTACGCACTATCCTTACTTAACCCCCATCATCAAGACTTTAATTCCCGAGCATATATTGATTATTGACTCAGGCGAGGCTGTGGCAAAACACACGCAAAAAATATTGGGAGAACATCATTTATTGACCCCCCATACAAACAAGGGCAACACAGTATTTTACACAAACGTTGATCCTAGTATTTTACAGACTTTTGCACCTGATGATGTCCAAGTTCAACAAATTGAATTTTAATAAAAAAGCATGGAAATTTCCATGCTTTTTTATTAAAGATACTTGATCCCTTACATACTTTAATTGGGAAAGTTATCATCCTCCCCCACTCTTTTCTTTTATTCTTTGAACCAACTAGAGTACATCACGTAATTCGTTGCTATACGCTCTATTTCCCCAGCGAAGTTAGAAGCATTGATATCTTTTACTTTCTTAGCAGGAACCCCTGCGTAAATGCTTCCAGACTCAATTACTGTGTTTTGTGTAACAACAGCTCCCGCAGCAATAATGGTGTTGCTATGCACCACACAATTATCCATCACAATCGCCCCCATTCCAATCAAGACATTATCATGTATAACACAACCATGTACCATGGCATTATGTCCTATAGATACATTGTTTCCAATAACCGTTGGATGTTTTTCATAGGTACAATGAATCACCGCTCCATCCTGAATATTGACTTGATTTCCTATGGTAATCGAATTCACATCTCCGCGTATTACAGCATTGAACCAAACACTACACGATTCTCCTATCGTAACATCACCAACGATAGTCGCATTTTCAGCAATGTAACAATCCGCAGCTATTTGAGGGTATTTTCCTCTTATTTCTTTTATTATCATACTTCATTATATTTTAAAAAAAAAGTCCCGATAAATATCGGGACTTTTTTTTTAATCATGTAAGTTAGGACAGTTACAATCTAATGAACTTCGTTTTCCAAATAAATTAACTCCAAGTGTAAACAAGTGGAATCCTCCTTTGTTAAACGTATTATCTCCTAATTCATGTGTATACGTGTAAGTCAAACTAAACATCTTGTAAGATCCTCCTAATAGTGGACTAATACTTTGATTTGCTTGTTTCTTCGTTTTACCACTTTTCATGTACTCAGCTCTGTTAAAGTCGCGTCTATAAGAAACCCCTGCCCAAAGCTTTGCATTGTCAAATGTTTTATACACTTTCATATTCACATCTGCTAACTTCATTTCAGTTTCTTCAACGTACTGTAATAAAACCGAAGGCTCATACATCCATCCACCATTGTAACGTGTGTTTCCGAATGTATATCCCCCACCTAATAAATAGCGGCGGAAGTTGCTACTTTCTGCATCCGTGTACAATTCTCTTTTACTCGTAACTGCATTTTTAACTGTGAACATAGAGAAAAATTCTCCACGGTGATAAGCTGCTCCAAAGTCAACAGAGAAATAGCTGTCTTTTACTTCAAGACCACCACTTAGAATCGGATCGTATCCAGAACCAAACTCTGTTTCATCTAATGTAGTTCGCGCAAAACCTGCACTCATACCAAACGATAACATATTCAATTCATAACGCGATTCACTAAATGTGATATGGTGCGCATACGTCAACTTCGCTCCTGTTTCTGAATGATACCCATTCTTATCTTTGAAAGCGATGATACCAATACCCGATCGTTCTCCGACGCGGGTATTGATTGTTAAAGTTTGAGTTTGCGGTGCATCATCCGTATCTCCCCATTGTTGTCTTATCGCTCCTCTTACTTGTGTACTATTTTTCAAACCAGCCATTGCAGGGTGAATCAAATAATAGTTATCAGCTAAATAATCCGAATACATAGGTAATCCACCGTCTTGCGCATTACTCATTTGAGTAACTAATAACGCAACTGCTAAATATCTTTTCTTAAATATTTTCATATCCTAATTATCGTTTTAATGAGAAGTGCCCTTTATATTGAACTTTTCTAGGAACTTGATTTGCTTGTTTAGCCTCTTCTAAATATTCTACAGTAAACCAATAGTCTGTTGATGGCATTTGCTTCCCATTAAATGTACCATCCCATCCTCCACTAGCAGGATTAAACTGAGAAAGTAATTTACCATATCTATCATAGATATAAATCACAGCTTCTGGATGTCCTTTTAATGTTGGAATATTCCAAGTATCATTAAACCCATCACCATTTGGTGTAAAGAATCTTGGATACCCTAAAACAAATACGTCAACATATTGAGGACAAATTGATCTCTGATCTTTGTATCTAACCCAAACTCTATGTGAACCATTTAATACATCATAGAAGATTCTTGAATCTTGGTAAGCACCTTCATCTAAAGCATACTCAAACAATCTAGTGTCCGTTGGACTTTCAATTATAATTGAAATTCTTTCTTCTCCGTCAATTGCTCCAATAATACCTTTTGAGTCAACATTCATTACTTTGATTTTGATATCCTCAACAAAGTTAAGTGTTATATCATTACTAGTATTAGAACATTGTTGTCCTTTGTATTTAACAACCACTCTAAAGACATTACCTAATTCAATACTTTCGACTACATAGTATGATTTTGTAGCACCATTAATTGGCACAAATCCACCTGTAGCACCTCTTCTTTCCCATTGGAATTCATAATCACCACCTTTGTATCCTGAATCAATCGTATACGGGTCAACTAATTTTCCTGTATTGTAATCGATACATACTAATGTACTCGCTTGTAGTACTGGTGCGATCGGTGTTTCAAAAACAGTCAATGTGAATCTGGTTTCATCTTGACAGAAGAACCCTGCATCATCTTGTTTAACAACTGCTACGATTTCGTGTGTTCCGATTGGTAATCTGAAACGTCCTAAATCTCCAGCATCAATTAATGCATTGTTGTAATAGTATTGTACTACTAAATCAGCTGGAACAATAACTTGAGCTCCTTTAATCTCATCTGTAAACAAATTAAGATCGAATACTGCAGTTCCTGCTGGCCCTGCTGGTGTTGCACATTTCTCAATTCTTCCTTTATCCGTTGTACTAATTGGAAAAGCTATTACTTTTTGTTCAATTGATAACGTTAATCTATCTACATAGAAACAACCTGTTTTCTTATCAGTTAATCTTACAAAAATCACTTGTCGATTTGGAGTAGTATTAACGAAATCATACATGATTGGTTCTCTATCATTCATTGCTGCATCTAAACCTGTATAGAACGTAATTAAATAATCAGCTGCATTTCTACCTTCTAAAATCTCATCAAATTTTGTTCTTAAATCAAATTTTTCAAACTCCCCTGGAGTATCCAAACAATGAACATAAGGTTTCAATGGACTAAAGTATGGTTGAAGATTTACCTTCACTGGTAATTTTACAATCACATAACAAGTATCAGGTACACCTCCATTATTCTTAGCAACTCTCACCCAAACAGTTCTTGTTCCTGTCACATAATTAGTCGGAGCCGGAATAGGATTTACATTTGCATTAGCATCTGCTTCAGATTCAAAATAACTAAAGAATAAATTTAGATCTTGATTTCTTATGTCCTCTTCAGCTAAACGTAGATTAAATTCAGCTTTTCCATCTCTTGTTTCAAACTCACACATCTCTAAAGTCTTAGGATTGTAGTTTGGCTTTGGTAATGGTTTTGCTCTAATAACTAATGGTCTATAACTTCTACAACCATTTCTACCTTCAACAGACACCCAAATCGTTTGAGGATTTGTTCTATTTACATAGTTTCTTGTATTCTGGATTGGGTTACGATTATTCTCTGCATCTTCTTTTGATTCATAATAACCAAATACAGCTCCAAATACCTCAACACCTAATAAAAGTTCTGATTCTCTTTCATGTAAATTAAATGTTGCAGAAACACCAGGTAACGTTATATCTTGACATAAATCGATTGGTGTTAATACCGCAGCAATTTCCAATGGATTTTTAATTTCCAATAGGAAAGAACCAATTACATAACATTTCGTTACTGCATTATCAATTCTAACCCAAATTCTTTGATTTAGTCTTGTATTTGTAAACACCTCTGGCGTTGTAATTCTATTTCTACTATTTAATGCATCAGCTTCTGTTAAATAGTAAACAATTCTAATATCAGCAGGGTTTCCTTCTTGCTCAGCTAAGATACGATCATTTTGATCTGTTAAATCAAAAATAGCACTTGTACCATCAAATCTATCTGTACACATCACTAAATTTTCAAGAGCCACTGGTAAAATAGGCGCAGCTACTGCAACAATTCTCAAAGGCTTCACAGTGAAACAACGTGTTACAGGATCTAATGCTTTCACCCAAACTGTTGATACCCCTGGTTGAATATTCGTATAGTTTCTTGGATTTAAAATACGATCAATATCGTTATATGCATTTTCTTCTAGTTCATAGAAATGATATTCTAAACCAACAACTCCTACTTGGATGGTATTGATAATATCCACTAAGTTAAAAGAAGTTACTCCTGTTTCTCCATAGCTACAAACTTGGAATGGTTCAGCAGTAATATTCAATGTTGGTAATGCATCAACACGTAATGCTAATGTTCTTACTACATGACATCCTACTTCGTTTTCAATACGAACAAAAATGGTTTGGTAATAAGCCGTTTCATTTTCATAGCTATTAGGTAATCTATTGCGATTCGCATCTGCATCAGCTTCTGTTTTATGGTAGGTAATAACTAAACCTTGTTGTCCATTTGCTATTACATTCTTGTATCCTACTAAATCAAAAACTCCAATTCCATTATCCTCTGGTGCACTACATAATTTATACGTAGGTAACATAGCCGAGATATTTGGTAATAATTTTGTCGTTAACACAATACGAGTTACTGCATAACATCCTGTTGTTCTATCTTGTACTCTTACCCATACCACATAAGAAGTAGTATTAGAGAAAGAATTTGCATTATCAATAGGGAATTCTCCTCTATGTGCAGCATTTTCAGTCAAGTAGTAAGTAATTTCAAAATTCGCAGCATTCTGACCGCCTAAGATTTCAGCTTCTTTTTGACGCAAATCATAAATAACTTCTCTATTGTGACTTTCAACGCACGCTTCGAAAGGTGTAGGTGTCACAATTCTAGGAGAACGTGAAATTACCAATTCAACAGGTACAATTTCAAAACATCCTGAACGATCAAAAGCAATTCTTGCATAAATCGTTTGATTATTTGGAATTGTATTGGTGAATGTATCAGATAAGTTATTAATATTTCGTTGTGCATCAGCTTCAGAAATAAAATAACGTACACTTATATTAGGTAAAATATTACCAAACAATTGGAATGTAATTGTACTCGTTGAGAACTCAGCAATACCATCATTATTTGTTGAACAATTAAAGATAGTAACATCATCCGCATGTTCTGGAATATCAGCTACAATCAAATCAATTGGTGTCGTAGCAAAACATTTCGTTCTTGAATGTTCTACACGTGCCCAAATTCTACCATTCATTGCTTGATACATATTTGGTAAACGATTCGCAGCCAAACCTGCAATTGCATCTGCTTCTGTAGCAAAATAACTAACGATTAAGTTAGGTCTTCCACCTGTTAAAGCTAAATTATTCAATGGCAAGTTAAATTCACCAATAGATTTCTCTGCATTCACAGGACAACCAAAAATTTCGGTTACTGGGAATATAGTAGGTACTTCTTCAATGTATAATCTAAAACTTGTTGTGGCATAAGCCTCAGCATTCGCATCACTTTGCACACGTACATAGATAGTCTGCCCATCTGTACCAGCAAAAGTAGCTAAATCTGCTGTTGGAATAGCATTATTTCCTGCCAATGCACCAGCTTGTGTAGTATGATAAGTTACTGTAAATCCAGGTGTATTATTATATACAATAGGAGTTTGTACAGTTAAATCAAAAGTTGTTGCTGGATCACAAATAATTAAATTATCTAAATCACGCAGTTGTAATGCACAATTGTTTACCACCAAATAGAAACTATCAACTGTATAACAATTTAAACTCATTCCAGGATCAACCGCTCTAAACCAAATTTTTCTTGGACTATCAGCAATATTTACCTCTTGATTAACGACAATACCATTAACATTAAGTTGCGCATCTTCTTCCCTATTATAATAACTATACACTACATTTGGATTCGAGCTAACAGAAGGTTGAACATCTCTTAAGTTAAATGTTCCAACGCGTGTTGCTTGATCCATACAAGCATTTAAATTATCTGGACGATCAACAAATAATACAGGATCAATGGTAACTGTAATATCTTCCGTATGAACACAATTAAATGAATCAGTTACTTCATAAGTATAAGTATAGGTACCTGGCATAACTGGACGTACACTAGCTGTACCATCTCCGTTATCCATGATTCCCTCACCAATCCAACGTTGTGATTTAATTTCAGGTGTAAAAGATAAATCTTTTGGTAAAATTGCATCATTGAAAATCAATCCCCATTCAAAAATCCACCCATTGTCAATTCCTTTATTATCCTTAATACGAATAGTCCATTCTCCATTGAGTTTATGACCTACAACATCTGCAAAACTATTATTAGCACGATAGGTCCCTGGATTAATCGATTGTCTACGTGTAGGAACCGTTGGCATGCTTACTTGAGTAGTTGGACCATTAGATAAAATAGTTGCTCCCGCCTCTGCAAAGTCATAACGCCAACCTACTCCAGGCCCTAATTGTGCATCAGGAGAATTGGGTCCAGCACCACCTAGCCAATTTGGGATTCCCATGGCTAAATTTAATCCTTGATTCTCTCTATTAATACTAATAACACCATTATGTGTAACATTCCCATCGTCATCTGTAGTAACTGGTGGAATTAAATCAATATCTAAATCCCCTAGGTAAGAATGTTCCATATTTACATAGAACGTAAAATTTTCCGCAGGATCTATATCCGGATTATCTCCAATTCTTTCATCATCACAGAACATATCTACAACGATTTTTGTTTCATATGCAGTTCCTTGACCATCAGGAATAAAAGTAACACCTGCTTGTGGTGGAGGTGGGTTATATTTTACCCTTTTCAGAATTACATCAGCATTTAGAAGAACCGTATCATTTAAACAATAGTTTTCCTTATCTGTACTCAATTCTATTTCCGCTTCACTTTCAGAAATCTGCACAATAACTTTCCCTTTATCATGACTTGTACATACACCGTTAGCATCACGTACAACTAATGTAAATTTATAAGCACCCGGATCCAAATCCAACGTCACTTCTTTACCATAATAAACAATAGGCTGGTGGTTTGCATCTCTCATACTCGAAACCCACTCATAAGTTGCTCCTGAACCATCTACTTCAAAAGCTCCTCTCATTTTTAAGGTAACAGGCGTTCCTTTACATGCGCGAATAATCCCAATATCTTCAGGACATTGAGGAGCTAAGGCTGGGTCAATCTCTGGTGTTGACCCAACAAAAATGGCATTAATTCTCTGACATTCTCCACCTTGACATGTAATTTTCGCTCTCCAACCTGGAAAAGTATTTTGGTCATCGGATTGAAAAACCATTGTTAAACACCCACCTGATGCAGTGTGGCCTGCAACACGAAATGGATCTACTTGTCCAGACAACTCCATTAAAGGAGCCCCTCCCGCAACAGTTCCTCGATAAATAGTTAAAATATCTGCATTAGCTTCTGTAATAAAAGCCTCGAAATCAAGAACTATAACTCTATTTGCCGCATCAGGACATATCGTATAAGTCAAGTTTTCATTATTCCCATAGTGATTGTCAAATCCTCCCGAATCATAAAAATAACCCGAACAGGTTTCAACTTCACCATTTATCATGGGATATGGAGTATACTCTGAGTTATTTTGGGCATAAATCAGGTAACTACATAATAAAAATAATAGGTTAATAATTTTTTTCATACTGCTAATCTCTATAAGCTTGTTTATGAATAATAATTACAAAATTTGTATTGTCCATACGATACGAGAAACTTCCTAAATTAAAAAATTTCATATCATACTTTAATACATTAAATGTATTAACGTCTACTGTTGTATCACGTGTCAAATCTGGATTAAACTTGTTGAACAAAGGTACAGTTGACAATAATTGATGTTTTTCACCTGCTACGAAAGCTTCTTCCTTAATTTCTACTCTTTCATTGAGCAGATGCATTAAGGCGTTCACTCTAGTTTCAGATAACAATTGCTTATTATCTCGATAGACTTCTGTAATTCGAGGATCTAAAGTCGTCGTTCTATCTTGCGCTTTTGATGAAAAACCCAAGAGTATAGCTCCAACTAAGATAATTACAGAGCTAAAAACCATTTTAAACTTCATACGTTACACACTTTATAAAAATTATTATTCATTTATTACTATTATAAAATTCTAAAATAGATTAACTTACGTTCAGAATTGGAATTAAAAGGCTTCTATTTTTCACGCTGTTAATTCATACTTAATTATATGTTAATTATATGTTTAAAAAACCAAATATACAGATTCGTAGAATATAAGTTTGTTAATTTTGAAAAAAAATAAAACAAAATGTCGCACATTAAAATTCAAAATACTCAAAACCCAGCAATTGTCAAGTTTATCCTACCTGATTTCATCACAAAAGGAGACAATTTTGAGTTCAAAAACATTGATGAAACTGCTCAATCTCCTTTAGCGCGAGAACTTTTCTACTTACCTTTTGTAAAAACGGTATTTATTGCAAATAATTTCATTGCTATTGAAAAATTTTCAATTGTTGAATGGGAGGACGTGCAAGACACGGTTGCAGACCAAATCCAAACTTTCATGGCTAAAGGTAAGAAAATCTTAATAGAATCTAAAGATGATGCCAAAAAACATCCTATTACGATTTATGCAGAGTCAACTCCAAACCCAGCCGTAATTAAATTTGTTGCCAACAAGGCATTAACTAAGCAAGGGGTTGAGTTCAAAAACATTGATCAAGCCAAGTCTTCTCCTTTAGCGAAAGAGCTGTTTAAACTGCCTTTTGTACGCGAAGTATTCATTGATGAGAACTATGTTTCTATTTCGAAATATGAGGCCTTTGATTGGAATGAATTCATTCAATCGACACGCTCTTTTATTAAGGAATTTTTAGAAAAAGGAAATTTAGCGGTGGATGAAGCTTTAGTAACTAATGTAGAAGAATTAGAAAAACAAGCGGATATTCACTTTGACTCATTAGATGAAAAGTCACAACGCATCATTAATATTTTGGAAGAAAATGTAAAACCAGCAGTTCAGGCTGATGGTGGAAATATCGCTTTCCAAAATTACAATGGAGATACCAACGTGGTTCAAGTTATCTTACAAGGTGCTTGTAGCGGTTGTCCATCTTCTACTTTTACCTTAAAGAATGGTATTGAGAACATGCTACGTCACATGCTTGCAGACGAAGCTATCGTTGTAGAAGCAATCAACGGATAATATCCGATACAATAGTAATAGTTATTAAAAAAAGCGCTTGAAGTGATTCAAGCGCTTTTTTAGTTATAAGTTGAACGATTTAAAATTCCTTACCCTTTCGAAGTAAATTTAGTTCGTTTCTGATCGAGGTCAAATTGTTCAAATAATTCCAACAACCCTATAGTTGCTTTTACCAAATCATCAGTTTCAAACAAGATAGAGAAATACAACTTACTGTTCTTCGGACTCGTTTCTGTTGTGCGAATACGAACGATTTGCTTTTGAATTAATTTATCAATCGTCAACGTAATCTCTTCTTTATTCGCTAAAACATCACTAATGCGATCAAACTTCTCTTCTAAGAAGATGGCTCCAATCTCATCTAAGAAGCTTTGTAGTTTATTATCGATTAGCTTTAAGTCGCGAATCTGATTAAACTTCAACTTCTTGTGGTTATTGTCCACGTGTGTATAGCTATTCTGTGTAATAAATAAGGTAGACTTAATAATATCTTGTAAAAATCCAAGCGTTAATACGTAAAACTTACTTGCTCCTACCGTAGTTTCATCTAAATTCTTAATGAAGAAATACACATTTCCACGCAAACTATCCACTTCTTTTTCCAGCTGTTTTAACTTCTTTCTACACGCTTTTAAATCCGCGTGATTTTGCAAAGCCACTCCATCAATCACACGAGTATATAATTCATTTGTACGAACAATAACCTTAGCAATTTGAGCCGAACTCTCCGAAGCTACTTCCTGGATGGTAACAATATCAATTTTATTGAGCTTTTCCGTTTTGAGTTTTTTCTCTTGTTCTAAACGCTGATGCATCTTATTGCTTCTATACAATAGAATACCCACTAAGATCAACATCGCTACTAAAGCATAAACTTCTCCTATATATAAAATGTAGGCTGTAATGAAAGAAGCCACAAAAGCAACTATAGCTGTTACAAACCATCCACCAATTACGTTGAATACCCCTGCTACGCGATAAACAGCTGAATCTCTATCCCAGGCTCTATCCGCAAAGGAAGTACCCATTGCTACCATAAACGTAACATAAGTTGTAGATAAAGGTAGTTTCATTGATGTACCAATAGAGATTAGAATACTCGCCACCATCAAATTGACAGAAGCACGTACCATATCAAAAGCTGGTTCATCCTCCTTATTCTTGCTTTTTGATTTTACCTCCGGTTGCTCAAAACGCTTATCCATATGGATTTGCCATGATTTTGGAAGGAAGTAATTCACAATTCCACCCAAAATAACCATGCTTCGTACTAAAGCCTTTGACAACAAATTCGGTGAAAATTTCTCATCTGAAGAATCTGAACTTTGACGAGCTAAGCTCATTTCTGTTTCGATTACATTGCGTGCCTTTTTTGATGTCCACAAGGTATAAACCATCACCGCTCCAGCTAACAATAGGAAGTAGAAGGGTGCTTTCACACTTTCTTCTGCTAATTTTCCCATCATATAAACATCAGGCGCTTGTCCTGAGCTTTGAAAGAATTCAAAAGATTGAATCGCCGCAATCGGCACCCCAATAAAGTTCACCAAATCATTTCCTGCGAAAGCCAAGGCTAAAGCAAACGTTCCGATGATAATAATGACGCGTAGGATATTTAGCTTAAACAAGGACATGAGCATCTGAGAGAACAAGGTCCAAAACACAAAGCTTGCTCCTAGAATAATTAGCTGATTGTGATCAATCCAATTCGATGCTTCCTTCGTCAAGAAACTCGAACCTTTTAACCCTTTAATTAAGATAAAGAATGAAATTGCCGTAATTGCTGTTCCTCCAAATAAAGCACCAAAGTATTTCAATTTACGTTCTACTTGAAACGTAAAAATTAGACGCGATACATATTGAACTAACGTACCTAGTGTAAAGGATAAAATAACGGACAACAAAATACTCACAACAATCTCGGAGGCTTTTTTCGTATTGATATACGAGGGCAAGGTAGCCCAACTGTCATCACTTGTTACAATTTTCACTACAGCTAAACACACTGCAGCTCCCAACAATTCGAATACAATCGAAACTGTTGTAGATGTAGGTAATCCTAGTGTATTAAAGACATCCAACAACAAGACATCCGTAATCATTACGGCTAGGAAAATAATCATTACATCGTTGAAGGTAAACATACTGGGGACAAAGATTCCACTTCGGGCAATCTCCATCATACCACCAGAAAACACCGCTCCTACCAAAATACCCAAAGAAGCGACCAACATGATACCTTTGAAAGACATCGCCTTTGATCCAAGTCCTGAGTTTAAGAAGTTTACAGCGTCGTTACTAACTCCAACAGTCAAATCTATTATCGCCAATATCCCAAGGGCTATCAGCATTACAATAAAAATCTGTTCCATTTATTCTTTTATTTTTTGCGTACTGCAAAAGTGCTTATATTTCTGTAATCCAACGTTAACTTAATGTTATCCTTTGTTTTTTTTGGTTAGGGGTTGTGAGTTATGAGTTGGGGGTTAGGGGTTATGAGTTAGGGGTTATGAGTTAGGGGTTATGAGTTAGGGGTTATGAGTTAGGTTATGAGTTAGGTTATGAGTTAGGTTATGAGTTAGGTTATGAGTTAGGTTATGAGTTAGGTTATGAGTTAGGTTATGAGTTAGGTTATGAGTTAGGTTATGAGTTAGGGGTTATGAGTTAGGGGTTGCGGGTTATGGGTAAGGGAGTGAAGGTGAACGTCCCTAAATACAGCTGACCGTTTTTAGGGACTTCAGGTCTCGACAAATGCAACTGTGCTCGGATTTCCAATAAAATTTTCCTTAATTTTGTTATTCAAACACAAGTTACGAATATGAATGAACTCCAACACGCTTCAAACCCGTATTTAAGACAACATGCCTCCAATCCTATTCATTGGAAAGCTTGGCATCCAACTGTTTTTGAGCAAGCCCAAAAACAAAATAAATTGGTTATTGTCAGTATCGGATATTCAACCTGTCATTGGTGTCATGTTATGGAAGAGGAAAGTTTTACTAATCCAGCTGTTGCCGAGGTAATGAATCAAAATTTCATTTCGATAAAAGTAGACCGTGAGGAACATCCCGATGTGGATGCCTACTATATGAAGGCCGTTCAGCTAATGACCAAACAAGGAGGATGGCCCTTAAATGTTGTTTGTTTACCGGATGGAAGGCCTATTTGGGGAGGAACTTATTTTCCGAAACAAACTTGGGTAGATGCTTTAACACAACTTGCACAATTACACCAAAACAAACCCGAAGCTACCCTTGAATTTGCTACCAAATTACAAGAGGGGGTTTATATAATGGGACTCGCACCTGTGGCAAACGAAGAGAGTCGATTCAATTTGGATATCGTGCTTGAAAAATGGAAACAAAGTTTCGATTTAGAGTATGGTGGTTACCAACGAGCCCCTAAATTTATGATGCCCACCAACCTACTCTATCTTCAAAAAGTAGGTGATTTGACACGAGATAAAGATTTACTTCACTATATTGATTTAACCCTCACCCAAATGGCTTGGGGCGGGATATTTGATGTCTTAGAAGGCGGTTTCTCTCGCTATTCTGTGGATTTCAAATGGCATATTCCTCATTTTGAAAAAATGTTATACGACAATGCCCAATTGTTGAGTGTATATAGTGATGCCTATAAACGCACAGCTAATCCACTGTATTTAGAAGTAATTACCAAGACCATACAATTTATTCAACGCAATTGGCTATCTGATTGGGGCGGAATTTATTCTGCTTTGGATGCAGATAGTGTAAACGACAAAGGTATTTCACAAGAAGGGGCTTACTACGTTTGGACAGAAGCTACCTTGCGTCGTATTTTAGGAGATGACTTTTCTTTATTTGCGCAAATATTCAATGTTAATGCCTATGGTTATTGGGAAGAAGGGCATTTTGTACTTATTCAAAATCAACCTTTGGCTTCTATTGCTACAGCTAATCAATTGGATGTTTTTGACTTACAAGAACGCAAAAAGAAGTGGGAACAATTGCTTTTAGAAGAACGAGATCACAGACCAAAACCGCACTTAGACGACAAAATTATCTGCAGCTGGAATGCCATGTTGATTACAGGGCTACTAGATGCCTATAGTGCGACAAACGAAACAAGTTATTTGCAACAAGCAGAAAGCATTAATCACTACATTCAAACATATTTATTGGATGAAGAACGAGGATTATTTCACTCTTCTCACAATCAAAATGCACATACTTTAGGATATTTAGATGATTATGCTTTTTATATTCAAGCTTTAATTCGCTTGTTTGAGCACACGGCAAATCAAGATTATTTATGGCAAGCCAAACGTCTCATGGATTTAACTTTGGACTTATTTTTAGATGAAAAGAGTAAGTTCTTCTATTTTAATCAGGCTAGTCAGGCTAACCATATTTTGAGAAGCATTGAAACAGAAGATAACGTAATTCCTTCTGCTAATGCGGTTTTATGTATGAATTTACTTCAATTGGGCGTTGCATTTGAGCATGCGCATTACACCCAGCTTGCCCAACACATGATTGAAGTGATGCAATCTAATTTAGATTACCCTTCGGCCTATTCACATTGGCTGTTGGCCATGTTGTATACAACTGCTCCAGCAGAACTAGCCATTGTTGGTACCAATGCTCTAGAAGCTAGTTTACAAGTTCAGGCAAACTTAATCAGTAAGACTTTTGTTTTTCCAATTAATCAACCTAGTACAATACCGTATTTTGAAAAATATACGATCCAAGAAACTACACAGTATTATCTTTGCGAAAACAGACATTGTTTAACGCCAACCACTGATTTAAGTAGCTTAATTAAACTGTAATTTATGGAAAAATTCGATCATTTATTGACGTCCTATATTGAAAATGCAATTGCCTATATTCCGCATATTGTAACCTCGCTTCTTATTCTTGGCTTGGGGTTGTGGGTCATTAAAATGTCTCAAACGATTGCTAGGCGTATCATGACAAAGCGCAATATAGACCCAACGTTTTCAAGCTTTATACTCGATGTTTTACTTTGGGGGTTTCGCATTTTACTTTTCGTTGTTATCGCCTCCAAACTAGGCATTCAAACGAGCTCGTTTGTTGCGATAATTGGCGCCATGAGTTTGGCTATTGGACTTTCATTACAAGGCTCGCTCAGCAATTTTGCTGGGGGTGTTTTGATTATTCTCTTCAAGCCTTTTCGCATTGGAGATATTATTGAAGCCCAGGGAGAAACAGGAAAAGTATTGAGTATTCACATATTTTCCACGCAAATTGTCAACTATCAAAATAGCGTTATTTACCTGCCTAATGGAGTTTTATCCAATAGCAAGATTAAAAATATATCGCAAAATAACCTGAGAAGATCAGAGGTACTTGTTCAGACGAACTTAACCAAAAATACCAATCTATTTATTGACCAGTTGTTAGAAGAGCTTCAATCCAATGACAAGATCTTATCACAACCAAAACCTCGAGTGTTAATTAAAGAATTACTCGACACTAAAATTACCTATGTGGTACAAGTATGGGTAGACAACGACAACTTTACCGCTGTCAATTCATTTATCCTACTAAAATCAAGAGAAATAAGTGATGCTTTATAATCACTTATTTCTTTTGTTTTACAGGCATTACAAAATCCTTCAAGTAGTAAGGTTCAAAATAAGCCACATCTACAAAGTCTTTTGCCGTATATTTTTCATAACTCAACGCGACCATTTCTTTAGCAGAAGGGTAGACAATAGCATCAATGAATTTAAAATTTGGTGCTGTTAAGACGGTTGCACATTTCATTGCTCCATCCCCAATGAAGTAAACGGGTACATCCCCCTCTAATTCACTAAAAGAAGCCTCGTCAATCACTTTTGCCTCAATAGCCTTAACCAACACTCCTTCATGAGAAAAAGTGGCGCAAAACACCTCCATTCGCCTTGCATCAATCATCGGGATAATCCATCCGCTATTCACTTGCAATTGCTTGGCTAAAATCTGCAACGTATCTAGCGCAATCATCGGGATATTTAGTCCATAGCACAAACCTTTAACGGATGACACACCAATGCGCAATCCAGTATAAGATCCAGGACCTTGACTAACGGCAATAGCCGATAGATTTTGCATTGTTAACCCGTTTTCTTTGAGCAGCTCTTCTATAAACACATGCAGTTTTTCTGCATGAGAAAAATTTTCTTCTGCTATTTCTTTCACTCCTACAAGTGCTCCATCTACAGACAAAGAGACAGAACAGTTTTTAGTTGCGGTCTCTATATTCAATAGTACAATCATTCTTTCGTTTCTTCTTTCTTTATCTTATCATTGTGTTTCAAGGTTTTACTAACTGTCGAGTAAGGTCCTGTAATGATGACATCTCCTTGTTTCAACCCTTGAACAATTTCAATATTTTTATCGTCTTGAATCCCTGTTTTTACAAAGCGCAATTGGGCTACACCATTGGCATCTACAAATACAGCTTCTTTGAGCGCTTCGCTCGTTTGTGCTGCTTTATTGCTCTCTTGATTACTCAATGTATCAGCAGGGCTACGCATAACAACTGCGCTAATTGGCACGGCAAGCACTTTATTTTTAACGTGAGTAATAATATCTACAGCTGCCGTCATCCCTGGTCTGAAAGGAGAATAATCTTCTAACTTTCCGTCGAGTAAATCCTCATAGGATTCACGTAGAATTTTAATCTTTACCTTGAACGTTGTCACTTGATCCGCGGATAAGGTTTGATTAGAAGCTGAATTGGAAATACTCGTTACAACTCCCTTAAATTCCTTTTTCAAAAAGGCATCCACATTGATTTTTGTTTCGTCTCCAACTTTCACTTTGACAATATCATTTTCGTTGATGTTTACTTCAACTTCCATGCTATTCAAATTCGCTACACGCAATAGTTCTGTACCCGCCATTTGTTGCGTTCCAAGTACGCGCTCCCCCAATTCAACATCTACACGCGAAATTGTTCCTGCACTAGGAGCGTAAATTGTTGTTTTCAACAAATTCACTTTTGCTTCTTCAACTGCTGCTCTTGAGCTTTCTACATTGTAAAAGGCCGAATTTTTATTGGCTTTCGCAACTTCATATGAACGCACCACCTGATCCCATTCTGAACCCGAAATAACGCCTTTCTCGAATAAGGTTTTATTTCGCGCAAATGAAGCTTTCGTTTCTTTCAACTGGGCTTCTGCTTGTTCCAATCCAGCTTTACTTGTTGATAACATCGCTACCATACGATCTAGATTAGATTCATACAAGTTTGGATTGATTACAACTAGCAAATCGCCTTTATTAACTACCTGTCCTTCTTTGACTGGCAAATTTATGATTTCTCCAGATACTTCTGGTGTTATTTTAATCTCAATTTCAGGCTGAATTTTCCCAGTACCGGAAACCGTTTCTACTAAATTGATTTCATCAACAGCAGCTAACTCTACCACAGTAGATACATCCTTCGTCGTAAAAAACTGTATCCCAACAAAGAGACCGACAACGAGTGCTAAAACAATAAATATATATTTCTTTTTCATCCCTTAATTTCTTTTAAACAGCGGTAATCCGAAGTAGTATTCTAATATTTTATTCTTAAAAATGTAATCGTATTTAGCTTTGAGAAGATTTGATTGAGCCGTTACGTGTAAGTTTTGATTTTGATTGAGTTCAAAGATATTAATCAACCCAACCGCATAGCGTTCTCTTGCATACTCCAACGATTTTTCTCGAGATTCCAGTGTTACAACACTAGCTTCATACGTTTGAAAACTACTCTTGGTATCCGTGTAAGCTTTGAAAACCAATTGTTCTAATTTCAATTCCTCAGCTTCTTTCTCATATTGCATCTGTTCCAAAGCCAATTGATTGAGTTTTACTGTTTTTCTTGTTTTTAATCCGTTGAAGATAGGCACGGTCAAACTCAACCCAAAGGTTGAACTTTTATTGTTGTCAATCTGTCTAAAAAACGACTCTGGACCACCATATACATTCATCATTCCTTGGCGCATCACGCGTTGTCCTGATCCCTCCACAAACCCAATTTGATCCAAACCTTCCGTCGGGCTACTTCCGACAATTCGATCTTGATAACGCACATTAGAACCAAAATTATAGAATCCCGTCAGTTTAGGATAATAGGCTCCTTTGCTTATTTGTACTTCCTTTTCTGCCAATTGCACGTTGAGTTCTGCCGTTTTTATATTCGTCAGAGATTCAAAAGCGCGACTGGTAATTTCTTCGGGAGTATATAACATCAATTCCGATTCTGTTATTTTATAATCTGTATCTTGAACATCAAAGTGTTCATAATCTCGGATTTGAAGCAACTGAGCCAGATTCAATTTTGCGATAATCAATTCATTTTCAGAGCTGATTAAACGCTGTGTAGAAGAAGCTACTGTTGCCTTTACATCCAGTAAATCTCCTGCTGGGACTGCCCCTGCATTCACCAAGACCTGCACTCTACTTACTTCGTTTTCATCGTAGTCTAATTGAACTTTGTTTGTATGTACTAATTCTTTGTTGAAAATAATTTGTAAGTACGAATTAATAACTGCCAGGGCAATATCTTCTTTGATTTTTTGGACTTGATAAACTGAAGCTACATGTTCCAAACGCGCTTTTGCTAATCGCTTTTGCTTTTGTAGACCATCAAAAATATCAATCCCTACACTCAATCCAACGGTAGACTCCTGCAAGGTACGTTGTCCAATCGTCCCCGTTTGAACATCTGGTTGGTCTACCATCGTCCAAGAATGATTAGCCGATCCACTCAAGACAGGTAAAAAGTCGTATCGCGCCATATCCACAGTAACGACATTGCGCTGTTCGCCTATTTCGATTTGCTTGACGCTGATATTGTGTTCGATGGCATAATCAATACATTCGTCTAGCGTCCAGCGCTTCTCTTGCGCTAAGACAGGCAAAGCAAGAAAAGAAAACAGGACTGAAATGTAAAATTTACTCAAATTCATTGCAAATTAATTATCTAAACTATAAGACGTGAAGTAGAAACGATTGTTACATTAAAGGTAATAAAAAAACCGCCTTCTTAGGCGGTTTGTTCTTTTATGCTCCTTTAACTCTTCTTCTTTTTATATACTTTGTAACTAAAATACAAGGCAAATCCAACGAGTAAATAAGGGAATATCATCAAGTAAACAATACCATTATTTACGGCTTCTGCTTTTACTCCACCATCTTCCGTTTCCAATACAGCTCTACACATGGCGCACTGAGCAACTGCCGTTTGGGCAGAGGCTAAGATAAAAAACGCAACTAAAAAATAAAACTTTTTCATACGAGTCTAATTTACGTAATAAGGAGAAATCATTAAATATACGATTACCCCTGTTACTGCAACATACAACCACATCGGATAAGTAATACGCGCCAATTTTTTATGGCGTTGGTATGAACCTGAAATACCACGTACAAATGTGATTAATACAAAAGGAATAATGATAATAGACAATAAGATATGCGTAATCAAAATAAAGAAATACGCATAACGAATAAAGCCTTCCCCTCCGTATTTCGTTTCGATTGAAGTCATATGGTAAGCAACATACATCGCTAAGAAAGCAACCGAACAAGCAATACACAATTTAATTAAACGCTCGTGTAAGGCTTTATTTCCTTTTTTAATAGCAGCTACTGCCCAAACTAACAATACGGCTGTAATTCCATTAATAGTAGCGTAAATTGGGGGTAAAAAACTCAAAGGCTGAACATCATACCCTAGCTTCTGTAAATTTACACCAAATAGAATCGCTACAACCACAGGAATGGTGATGGACAAAATCCAAATCCACTTGGTATATTTTTGTTCTAATTCTTTATAATTTTCCATGTCTTATTCAGCTAACAATAATTTAATATCTTCTTTGATCCATTGAACACCTTCATCTGATGTACCATCATAATATAACACTGGGTTTCCATGCTCATCGATTCTACATCTGATATTCCCTTCTTTATCAATTAAAGCAAATAACCCTGAATGCTCAAATCCTCCTGGTGCCTCTGGATTAACTCCTGTATATAAATTGAATTTAGCTGCTAAATCATAGATGTATTTTGCATCTCCAGTCAACATGTGCCAATGGGGAATTGTAACACCTAATTCCTCCCCATGTGCTTTCAACGCTTCAACGGTATCATTTTTAGGGTCAATTGTAATTGAAGCAATACCGAAATCCATATGTGGACGGAAGGTATTTTGTAACTTCAACATATTTTGATTCATAATCGGGCAGATTGTCGGGCAATTCGCAAAGAAAAATTCGACTACATACACTTTCCCTTTATAACTAGCATTATTGATGGTCTTATTGTTTTGATCAACTAGTTCAAAACTTGGTGCTTGTCCAATAACAACTAAATCTGACTTTTCGAATTTCTTAATAATCTTTGGCACTGCCCAAATTCCGAATACCAATACAACTAAAGAAATCCAGATATATGATTTATCTTTCATATCTACTCTTCATTACTATTAATGCGTTTATACTTTTTTAATGCTAATCGATATTCAGCCAATACAACTTTTACATCATCCATCATATCATTGTGTAATTCCGCTGCTGAAATGGTAGAATATCCTTCTTTATATTCAAGCTCTCCTGCTTTGTTTTTACCTTTTCTTCCTCTAAGGTTACGATCTTTATCAACGATATACACATTGATACTTGCTAAATCATCATCTAATTTACCAACTAGACCTAAACTTTTATAAAACGTTTGAATTTCTTCTGGCTCTAAGAATAAGTAGTTCCAGTTTGACATATCCGAAATTGGACTTAGGTCATCCACTACTTTTTGTGCTTCTGCTTCCGATCCTTTCGGTAGGACCATCACCAATTGAAAATCGTCAAAGTCTTTATAGCGGTTGTAGATTTTTTGATTGAGGTTAAAGGCATCCCCACGGTCTCTGTATAGATGTCCACCAGGAAATCCCAATACGGTAATGCGGCCTTGCAAAACAGGTTGTTTGTTTAATGAAGACTCACCTAGCGGTAGTTCATTTACATTTTCACTAATGATGGGTAAACGTTGAAATTGATTCACCCCAGTAGCGAAAAAAAGATAAGCACAAATAGGCATTACAAAAAGCAATACGAGTATGATATATTTTTTCACTTTACAATAAATTAAATAGCTAGACAAAAATAAAAAAAGGCGGTTAATAAACCGCCTTTTAAATTATAATAACTTATTAAAATATCCACTTATATTGTGCATTGTGGAATACTTCATATACGTAGTTTCCTTCAATTAAAACCAAAGTGATTAAATAAACACATAGGAAAGCTAAAACTCCCGCTACCGTCCATCTAAATGCTGTTTTCTCTTGTTCTAAGTGCATGAACGACCACATGATGTAGTACGCTTTCCAAATTGTTAAAACAATGAAGATATAATTTAACAAACTTAATCCAAAGAAATGTACGTGATGTATGCTTTCTGGTTTGAAAATACCTAATACAACCTCTACAATTGTGATTGCTGATAAGATAAAGAATACTTTCCAGATTTTCTTTGCGTTTGAGTGGTGTGCTGTTGCATCTGCTGCCATATCAAATAATCTTTTATAACATTAAACTAAATAGAAGAATGTAAATACGAACACCCATACTAAATCTACGAAGTGCCAATATAATCCTCCTTTTTCAACCATTTCGTATGAACCTCTTCTGTCATACGTACCTAATAACACATTAAAGAAAATGATAATGTTAATTAAGATACCTGTACAAACGTGGAATCCGTGGAATCCAGTAATAAAGAAGAAGAAATCAGCGAACGTTTTGTGTCCGTATTCGTTGCGGATCAAGTTAGCTCCTTCAACAACTAATACTGCATCTTTCAAACGCTCCACAGAAGCCTCTCTCGAAAGGATTTCTTTGTGTTTTGCATCTGTTGTATTTTGTGTACGAATTCTGATTGCAGGATTTGCATCAAAACCAGCTTGAACTTCAGCTAAAGAATACGTTGATTGACTAGGTCCATTTACGAACCAAGTTGCTTTAGCTCTTGTTAATGTAGCTTCCCCACGATTTGGATCTAAAACTACAAAATCAGCTAATGCGATTTGTTTTCCATCTTCACCTACGAATTGTAAGATTGATCCTCCTCTAGTTTCTACAGCTCCATAAGAACCATTGATGAAGTTTTTCCATTCCCAAGCTTGTGATCCAACGAACACTAAACCACCTAGGATAGTTAAAAACATATAAGTTGCCACCTTTTTTCTCTTCATTTGGTGACCAGCATCAACTGCTAATACCATCGTTACAGATGAGAAAATAAGAATGAAGGTCATTAAGGCCACATAGTACATTGGTGCATCTACACCATGTAAGAAAGGAAAGTGGTTAAACACCTCGTCTGCAATCGGCCAAGTATCCATGAACTTGTATCTTGTAAAACCGTATCCTACAAGGAATCCACAAAATGTTAATGAATCTGATAATATGAAGTACCACATCATCATTTTACCGTAGCTTACATTTAGAGGCCCTCTTGCATCGCCTCTTACTTCAGTAGCTTCTGTAGTAACTGTCGCTCCCATAAAAAGTTATTAGTTATAAAGTTCCCAAATTTAATTTAAATTTTCTATTTAAAGAATGTAAAAAACAAAAACAAATAGACCCAAAGTATATCTAAGAAATGCCAGAACCATGCACATAGCTGTATTCCAACGTATTGCTCAGCATTATACTTTTGTTTAAAATGATTATAAATTACCACGAGTAAAGAAATCATCCCTCCAAACAAGTGTGCAATATGCACAATTACAATGACATATAAAAATGAAGTTGTAATTGTACTTTCGCTTCCTGTAAAGAAGTAGCCTTCGCTAATTACCTGTCCAAAACCTTTGAATTGCAAAAAAACGAATAAGAGACCTAATATCAAAGTAGAAATTAAATAAATCGTACCACTTTTAACATTTCCCTCTTTCGTTGCCTTCAATGCAAGGTGCATCGTCACGCTGCTAATTACAATCGCAACGGTACTAATTGTAAAATCCATTGGCAATACAAAATCTGCAAGCCAGTCAGGTCTAGACTTACTTACTACGTAAGCACTTGTCAAACCTGCAAACACCATGGCAATACTTCCAATAGCAAATAGCAACATTACTTTTAATGCTCTACCTTTTTTCTCGTATTGCTCTTGCGCTACAATATTTTCCATATTCTATCTGTATAAACTATCGTAAAATTTTATCTAACACGTAAATAATTTGGATTAATGAGATGTAAGTTACACTTACTAACATTAATGCACGAGCGGCTTTATCCGTTCTCTGCTTATAAAGCTTTACGGCTGCTGTAAGCATCCAAATTCCCGCTAGTAAAACTAGACCCGCTGCAATTGGCGTCAAATACAATCGACCCGTTACATTAAATACTGGGAATATAGAAACGATGATCAGCCAAATGGTGTATAAAATAATCTGCGTTAGCGTCTTATTATCTTTCTTTCCAGTTGGTAACATGGAGAATCCACCACGTTTATAATCGTCAAACAAGAACCATCCAATTGCCCAGAAATGGGGAAATTGCCAAAAGAATTGAATTAAGAATAAGGTTCCTGCTTCGATACCGAAGTTATTGGTTTCTGCAACCCATCCCAACATAAAGGGAATTGCTCCAGGAAAAGCCCCAACAAACACAGATAGTGGTGTTATGGTTTTTAACGGAGTATAAACACTTGTGTATAAAAAGATAGAGATTGCACCAAACATTGCTGTTTTAGGGTTGATGGCATACAAGATTCCAATCCCCAAAAGCGTTAACACCACGGCTAGAATAAAAGCGGGTGTTGGCTTCACACGACCAGATGCGATTGGTCGATTTGCCGTGCGGTTCATTTTAGCATCTAAATCACGCTCAATGATTTGATTGTAAACGTTAGATGCTCCAACCATACAATATCCCCCTACTGCTAGAGCGATGATGGTCATATAATTTATGCTTCTAATATCCGGAACAGCTAAAACATAACCTGCCAAAGTGGAAAACACTACACTAAGGGCAAGTCCCATCTTAGTCATTTCTTTAAATTCCTTAAGGATAGAAACCGATTGTTTATTTTCAGAAGAAATATTCAAAGCTGTTTTCATTTGTTTTTAATGAGTTGCAAATATAATCCATTTTTTAGAACTATACCTATAAACATACGTTAGAGCTTTGAATATTCACTTATTTTAATCTTTTAGTAATTTTCAGTACTACCCTTCCCCTCAACGATAACTTTTGCCGAAGAAGTTCCTAATCTTTTAACGCCTAAAGTAATCATTTCGATAGCAGTTTCTCGATCGCGAATTCCTCCAGCTGCCTTTACAGGTAGTGGACCTGCATTTTCGAGCATTAAAACAAGCGTTTCCATCGTTGCACCATTAGGTTTTCCCCCTTCTGTCTGATAAAAACCAGTCGATGATTTCACAAATACTTTATCGTATTCTGTTTCTTTGAAATTACTCAATACCACATTCTTAATCAACGCTGTTAGTTTAACGATTTCTGTATTCGTCAACGCTGCTACTTCAATAATCCATTTCACTACTTTTCCTTGTTCTAAACCGAACTTGGTACAAGCGTAAACTTCTTCCTTCACTACATCAACAGCTCCCTTTTGAAAGGCTTTATAATCCACGACATAATCCAACTCATCTACTCCATCTTCGACTGCTTGTTTCGCTTCTTTTAGCTTTGCTTCCAATCCTCCATCTCCTTTTGGAAAGTCGATCACGGTACCAATCAAAACTTTAGAGTTGTTTTGATCTACTAATGCTCTTCCCGCTTTTACTTCTTCAGGGCGAATCATCGCTAGCTTAAACTGCTCTTCAATCGCTTCTTGAATTAAGTCGGTCACAACTTTCTTATTTTCTACTTCTGTCAAACCTGCTTGTTCTGCAGTTTTTAAATACGTAGAATCCATAAACTCTCTCAAATCTCTCATTATTGTAAGTACTTTTTATTAATAAAAAAAGCCCCATGACTGGGGCTCTATTTTTTTTTATGCGTTGTTATAAGTAAACCAAATAAAATTCCAATTGCACTTCCCAGTGAATTAGCGAAAAAATCCGCCCATTCTGCACTTCGTGAATTGGTGAAAAAATATTGACCTAACTCTACTCCTCCACCTAAGAACGTTGCAATAGTAAAGATAACTATTCCTGTTCTTATTTTCGCCTTTTTACTGTTGTTTTTTTTGTTCGAAAACAAAAACCAAATAACGGAGAAAACAAAGTAAAAAGTAAAATGTGCAACTTTATCTTTATTCGGAATATTAAAGAAAGACGTTTTGGGTATTGAGGATGCTTCAGCTAGACATGCGTATATAATAAAACACGTCCAAAGCAATCCTGCGATAAAAAATACCTTACGCGCCAATCAATTCTTTATATGCTGCATCTGACAACAAAGCATCAACTTCGCTTAAATCAGAAACTTTAATTTTAATCATCCATCCAGCTCCGTAAGGATCTTGGTTTACTAATTCTGGTTCTGTTTCTAACCCTTCATTGAATTCAATTACTTCACCTGATAATGGTAAAAACAAATCTGAAACTGTTTTCACAGCCTCTACCGTACCAAATACTTCATCTTTATCCAAAGTTTGGTCTAAGGTTTCAACTTCAACATATACAATATCTCCTAACTCTCTTTGAGCGAAATCTGTAATACCTACTGTAGCGATATCACCTTCGATAGCTACCCATTCGTGGTCTTTTGTGTACTTTAAATTAGCTGGTAAATTCATTTTGTATTATTTTTTAGCAAATGTATAACAATCTTATAGATTTCGAAACAAATTCAACTAATTTCCAAAACTATATCGCATCGTCAATCCGGTACGAATATTTGTAATTGGGTACATCGTTGAAATAACCGCTTTAGAGAAAGAATGATCGTAGAAGAATATCGCAGTTAAATTCTTACTCAGCATGTAATCTGCTGTAATCAATAACTTCCACATATCTTGTCCACCTCCCACTTGGTTGTTGTTGTAATCTAAATAACGTACAATCGTTTCGCGTTTGCTCAAGGTCAAATCAACTTTGATGTTGATGTCGCTTTCAATACGCCCTCCCATTCCGTTATTTGCATACATGGAATTGAATCCAACATTCTTAATTCGGTATCCCAATCCGATTACATAATCGTTTCCGGAGGTTTCCGTTAAGAGGTTGTTGTCAAAACTCAACGCCAAGGTTCTATCTTTTCTAATTTCTGCCAAGATTTTAATGGCCGAATTTGTTTCCAAATCAAAGCGAATTAACGGGTTAAATTGCTCCGTTAAAATAGCATTATTTACGACTGTTTGAGCAGGGTAATTTCCATATTGATTCACCTCATTTGGTTTCTCATAGTATTCAAAATTCGAGCTAAAAGAACCCAAGGCATACGTTGCTGTATACCCATGATGTATAGAGAATCTTCTGAATTTACTCTTAATCCACGGAATGCGCATTAACCCTGTATAACGAAGGTTCCAGTTTGGCAATGGAATATCTCTAAACATACTCGTAGATACCTTGTCTGCCCCTTTACCCGTATAAGCAGCTAAGAAAGATGGAAGTAATACTTCTTGGCTTCCTTTGCTGTATCCGATAGGGAATCCTTCTTTATCTAAATTAGCTGGATCATTGATATCAATTCCTCTTGCTGTTGCTAGGCGATTCGCTACAATCAAACGATTTTCTTTCATGCGTTCAAATGCTGCTGAATACTCTAGTGAATTACTTGAAAAAGCACTACTCAACATAATAGTTGAAATACTGAAGTTTCCATAATTATACGGCGACTGAGATTGGTATTCATTATTCAGCACTTGGAATTGTTCTGCATAATTCTCCGACTTCATTCTTCTTCCTGTTACATCAATCGTCAAATCTGGAATAGGATTAACACTCGCTGTAAAGTTTAGCGTCTTATTTGACACTTCTGTATACTCTTGGTTAAACTCAGGGAAGTTGGTTAAATACCCGTGACTTGCCGCTTGATAACGCACATCAGCTTGATCTCCGAAGACAAATCCCATAGTTGGTTTTGATGTTCCGAAGAATCCAACACTTGGCATAAATCCAGGTAAAACAGTTCCACTGTTTTCTGAATAGTTAATCTGAATCGTTTTTACAGATGTCAACAATCCAATAGCAAAATCAGTTAAAGCACCTCCTGTAGATCCTCCTTCTTTTTCTTTGTTTTGCACCACTTTTTGACCAGGTACAATCGCAGCTTTCTTCGCAGGCGTTTTCTTCGCTGTATTGCGTTTTACTAATCCAACGTAGCGATACAACGTTTCTAAACTGAAGGTTGTATTTAATTGTTGCGTTCTTGAGTTTTGGATGGTATTACCTAAGTTATAATTAACCCCATCAAATTCAATCTGACTAAATGCATCCGAAGCACGTTGCCAATTGTACGTTCCTGTATACGCATACGAAGAGCGAACAAAAGCAAGGAAAGGTATTTTATTTAGCGGTAAATCGTAATTCAATGTAAACTGTTGCGTAAACTGATTCGGTTCTCCAACGTTGAAATAATCATCCCAAATCGTGCTGTTTTCAATTACATTAAATTGACTGTCATAATAATTTCGAACAATATTATTACTTCCTCCAACGTAATTTAAACGCAGTGATTTCGTCAAATCGAAATTAAATCCATAGTTGTAATTGAAATAATAATTACGTCTGTATAACGGATCCAATCCAATTCCTTCCACGTCAATCAAGCGGAATTGTTGTTTGTTATATTGACGCATGATATTACTACTAAACATGATATTAGACGGTAGATAATTGAAGTTAAAATCCTTCAATATTTGCCAATATCTCCCTTTCATAAACTCCATTTTTTTGAATGGCTCGATTGGTTTTACCTCAAAGCTATACGCATAATCCAAAGCCGATCTCGTTTGTTGATCAATCATGGATTCTACTTCAAAATCATGGTGAATCACCTCGTTGTACGAATGCGATAACGTTATATTTTCAATGTCGTAAATTCTCTTTTTACTCTCTGGATCTTTCTGTTTATTTACCCCAATAAAGTTGATACTTCTTCGCTTGGTATAATCCGTTGCGCGTTTTTCAATTTCATCTGCCATTGCTGAAGAACCAGCTACAGATTTCATGGTTTTCAACTTCACGTCTGGGTTTGCTGGATCGAACTCTGGCGTTATAAACTCCTCGCTAATTGCATAGTTAAATGGCAGGTTAATTCTCCAGTTCTTCGGAAGCAATTGTCCTAAGTTCACATTCGTAACAATGCTATACGATTTAAAGTCTTCTTTACTTCGTTGATTTGGTCCTTGTTCCAATCCTCCAAATCCGATCGTGCGTTTTGTTCCTGTTGCAGAAATATTAGCAAAATCAGCCAAGTTTGCATCCACACTTAATGTAGCTGCCCAGCCCCCTTTATTATCCATGTCTGACATTCTCAATTCGTCAAACCAGAATTCACCTGCTAAATCTCCTGTTGCCCCATAACGATCTAAATCATTACGCAAACCAATCATAATCACGCGAACATTTCCAAAGTTTGGATTCCCCTTAATTCCGTAACGCAATTTATTTTCACGCGAAGCTCCTCCGCTCAGTTCCTCTTCTTCTTTAAAGAAGATATCTGTTAAGCGTTCTTGCTTTCCAACCTCGTTCATAAACATCACTTTCAACTTTGTCAAAAGTTCTAGTTTCAATTCTAACTCATTCGCTTCTGGCCAGATTAAATCTGGATTTGCTTCTCCAAAATTCGTTACTTTCAATGGAATTTCCACTTGGTAGAAGTTATCCGTAATATCCGTTCCCAAACGAATAAAGGCTACCATTTCATCATCGCGTAAACGCATGGTGCTATTTTCTAAAGCTTCTGCGTGGATAAACATACGCAACTTGTTGTAGCGACGAAGATCTAGGTTGAAGTTTTTATACACTCCTCTTGAATCACCAGGCGCTAATCCATCTGGAGTTTTTCCTGTTTCAATTGGATATACTTTTAATGACAATGATTGCTCATTTTGTGCAACAACTGTATTGTTCACATAATATTGTTCGCGTTTAACTCCTGGAGGAATTACATACGGAATTGGTTTTCTGTCATAGTTATCTTGTACACTTACTGACGTAACATCGAATCCTGTATTTGGACGTAATGGCAATGGGTTATTATCCTTGTCATTTTGCAAACTCGCATTGTATCTTCTCCAATCAGAACGCACTAAGTCTAAACTTCCAAAGCGCAAGGTGATGTCACTTTCAAATCCAGTTAAATACATACGCATAAAACGCATCGAACGGAAATCGTCAATCATTCCAATTTTCTTTCCATTTTCATCGATAGGCACTTTATACTGAACCCAACGTACCGGAGTTACAGATCCGTCAGCTAATTGCGCCGTAGTATTTCTAATATCCGTTACGTAATTTTCACCTACTTCAGGATTTGCTTTAATTTTTACTGCGTATTCAAAATAAGCATCAATGGTATTCATGGTATTATCCCCATCAATATCTTCTGCATCTGGTTGGTTATTTCCTCCTCTTGTTCCTGTTGTTGGTGAATTTCCTTCTAGTCCATTGTAATTTTTATAACGCTCTAAGATACTTCCCTCCGCATCAAGGTAGTGTACAAAATTATCCGCAGCAGGATCAGAGAATCCAGCAAAATCAGCAAATTTTATACGTTCTTCCTCATCGCTTAATCCATCTAATCCGACGTCTTGTAAACGTCTACTTTCTGCATTTACATCAAACGCATAAATTAACGATGGCGCTGCAGGTACTTTCCCCCAGATAGTTTCAATCGTTGCAACAGTGCTACCAACACCTGGCAATCCATTTTCATATTGTTTGTAACCATCTCGCAAAATATCTTCCGAGATAAATCCGAAGTTCAGACGTAATTCTCCACTATTTCGTTCAGGTAATACATCATTAGATCGTCCCACATATGGGTCTAATACCCAAAATTCAACGAACTCAATATTGGCTTGTTCAAAGTTAGTTGTTGCCAATCCACGCATAACACCTCCCCAGTTTTTACGCGGTGTCTTCGATTTTAAAGACTGTAAATAATCAGGGTTAAAATTATATGGTCCGCGTTCTTCTGGATAGAAAGACATATCTAACGTTGTAATTACGCGACTCTCTCCATAGGCGATATCTTTGGTAGCAAATAACTCTTCACTATAAATTCTTCTTGTGCGGTTCGAAGACATATCTTCTATACCAACTCCATTTGGTTTAGCTCCTACATAAAAAGTAGGGTCAATGGTATACCAGGCTAATTTACCTCGGCGGAATCCATCTTCTAATGAATGTGGTAAGTTGTTAGGATCCTCATAGGTATTCGCATCTTTTTTGAAAAACCCAACTGGAGTACTCGATAATTTCCACGCTAAAGGCGATCGGATATCAATACGCGATTGTGCTCCTTCAAAATCATCAATATACACCGTTGCTTCACCATTCATCTGGTCATTCTTTGAAGCTCCAGGCTGTAAATAAGCAAACTCTCCACGTACTGAAACACGAGATTCAACATCGGTATCAATGTTTGGTAATTTATTAACCATACGCGTCAAGAACGGTACTTCTGTCGAATATTGCATATTGAATCCCCAAATCGTATTGTTTACAGACTCTTGTCCATAGACTGATTTATGCGTCATTGGTTTTTCAGACAAGCGCAAGAATGTACCTCCGATTTTAAAATCTTTACTGAATTGGTGATCAATATTCAATCCAAAGAAACGTTTGGTCTGTTGCCCAAACATTGTATTATTTTCAACAGAAATATTAATTGGCGTATTCGAAGCAAGCAAAGCTTCATCTAGAATCATAACACGACCTCCTGTATAGTCAACCGTATAATCTACTCCTTCAGCCAACACTCTTCCACCTGCATTCACGACAACTGATCCAGGTGCAATATTAAACGCCCCAATCGGAATTCCTTGTCCACTTACACTTGAATACTTCCCTTTTAATTGGAATTTATTCTTGCTACTTTGATTTCGAATTGCAGATGATTTGGTATTCGAATATAATTCGCGGAATACATATTTTTTCTGGTTGGAGTTGTATGACGCAGAAACATCATAATCTTCATCCATTTTACTCTTTAACTTATCGAATAAATGCGCTCCAAAAGGCTCTGCTGTTGTAAAAATAATTCGCCCATTAACGGCATCAATGGTTATACCATCAAAGGTATTATTGTTGTACTGGTTCTGGTTGGAGTTATTTCCATATCCACCTCCATAAGAATTATTCCCACCGTATCCGTTGTTGTTATTGTTATTTCCAAAACTTCCGGTAGCAGGATCTAATCCATTGGTCGCACTTCCTTGTGCCAAGTAATCGAAAAATCCATCCCCTCCATTTTGTGGGTTATTCGATGAATCCAAGCGATCCAAGTGAAATACTTTCAATAATGGCGTGCGATCTACACCTTCTGGCAAAGGTAAATCTCCCGCTTGACTGATGTAATTCAGCGGACTTGGGTCAGTATATAATAAATTAAAGCGGAATTTATCTTGTGAAATATTCATCGCGTTTGGTATCTGATAGATATTTTTCATCATCAAATTCCAAACTGGCGCACTCGTTAAAGTTAAAGAACTCTTCAACATCTTCACCACTAAGGCTTGCGCTAATGGTACTTGAGCATCCGGATCTGTTTGTCCAGGAATATTTGTTTCAACGTTTGAACTTCCGCCATCTGTTCCGAATTCCCCTACTTGGTATACTTTATCTCCAATGGTATATTGGAAAGCGACAGCTAAAACTTCATCATTTGACAAACGCTGTTGAAGAGAGATATACCCCAATTGTGGATGAAAGGTAAACTCATTTGGACTTAATTTTCTTGCACTTTCTAAACGAGCATAATCCAATCCCTCTTGTACGCTATTGGTAAACCCACTACCTCCAATACCTGAAGTTCGGATAGAAGGTGTTAAGTAGTTACTTCCAATTTTCCCAGGGTCATACTGGTTATTTTTATTATCTGTCGGTGCGTCAATTGTTTTATTCAATACGAAAGCAGCAGGATCCACACGGGGAGAAAATATTTTTTCCGACTTGACATTGCGTAAAAATCCTTCCCCTAAATCTTGAATCGCCACAATATTTCGCAAGTTATTATTCGTTTGACTCACGCGATTATAGCGATTGGTTACCCAAACTTCCACGCGTGTAATACGTACTCTCGAATTGATGTAAGGGTAATTTTTCAATGCCTCGTCATACTTGCTTCTAAAGTATTGCGATAAGAAGAAATGTCGATCTTCATCGTAGTCTAATGCATACAATTCAAAATCTTCCAACATCCCTCCTCCTTCAGCATTCACTGAAGTTGTCTGTGATTTTTGTTCCGAGAAAACTCCTGTAATTGTTGTTTTACCGAATTTAAGTTCCGTTTTCACCCCGAATAAACTTTGTGCTCCTCGAATTAAGGAACCACTAATCGGCATGCTCACGTTACCCACTTCTACTTTTTGTACAATATCATCTTCATCAGGTGCATATTCCAATTTCATGATGTTCTGGAAGTCAAAACTCGCTTGGGTATCATAATTGGCATTCACTGCTAATCGCGTACCCACCATTCCTTGCAATCCCATGCTAATGCGCTGATCAAAATCAAACGTTGTCGATTTTCTATTTCGGCTCGACATCAATGGATTTTCTTGTTTTGTATGGCGAATTCCCATATCGAACTCCACAGAACCAGTTGGTTTTACATCAATTTCATTGGATCCAAATATCCCTGAAAACAATTTTGAATTGACATAATAGCGTGGTAACATATCACGTTGTGCAGCTGGATCTTCCAATGTTCCGTTGACTGCATTAAACTTCTGAGAGAAATAACGACGCATTTCTGCACGCATCAAGATTTTTTCATACTCTTGGCGCGACAAAATCAACGGTAAACTCAAATTAAAATCACTCACCACTTTGGTGTAGTAATATTGATCCGTTAATGGATCATAGCTATACGATTCCTTGATAATTTCTGGATCAGGCAATGCGATATTACCCATATCATAAGCTGGCTGTGGAATAGAATCATTGGGTTGATTCAATGTGTTATTTTGTGCAAGACCACTCCACGTGCTGCACAAAACAAAAAATATACAGAAAGCCAACTTCCGGTGAAAAACAAAGAAACCTCCCAAGACTTACAACTTTTTTAATGCTTGTTTAATAATATCTTCTACAGAGGCCTCAGGATTAGCTTTTAGAATTACATCTACCACTTTTTCAGCAGTTTTGCGCACAAAACCAAGAACCTCTAAAGCAGATAACGCTTCATCGGCATTTGTATTGTTAATTGTAGGCAAAACTTCATCAATATTATAAAGTTTCAGTACTTTTTCCTGTAAGTCTAATATAATTCGTTGAGCCGTTTTAGCTCCAATCCCTTTGATACGCTGAATGCTCTTTGCATCCGCATTCGCAATCATTTGCAATAATTCTTTGGGTACAGTAGAAGATAAAATGTTTCGAGCGGTATTTCCACCCACTCCAGAAACTGAGATTAAAAGTTTAAATAATTCACGCTCCACTTTATCGATAAATCCGAATAAAGTATGCGCATCATCTTTAATTTGAAGAAAGGTATACAACTTAAGGTTCTCATCAGCACCAATAAGCGAATACGTATAAAGTGATATATTTATTTGGTATCCTACACCGTGACAATCAATAATCACTTCGGTAGGTGTTTTTTCAATTAATCTTCCTTGAATCTGCGCAATCATACTATCTAATTTTCATCAAAAATAGTAAATAATTTTAACTATTTACTAACATAATGAAAGGCAAACCAAGGAAGATTTTTGTTTTTATTTTTTTATTTTTTCTTGCGGCTCTCTCTTACTTGAGCATCCACCACAGCTACCGCTGTCATATTCACCATTTCATCCACGCTTGCGCCTAATTGGAAAATGTGAACGGCTTTTTCAAGTCCCATAATAATTGGTCCGATTGAAGTCGCTTTATTTAATTCTTTCAACATTTTGTAGGTAATATTTGCTGAATCCAAGTTTGGAAAAACTAATGTATTCACTTTTTTATTTACCAATTTAGAGAAAGGAAACTTCGATTTTAACATCTCGTTGTTCAAAGCAAAATCCATTTGAATTTCTCCATCCACCACCATTTCTGGATAGTATTCATGTAAAATCTTCACTGCTTCTTTTACTTTTGTTGGAGAAGCGTGCTCTGCAGAACCAAAGTTAGTATACGATAACATAGCGATAACTGGATCTAAACCAAACATCTTCACTGTTTTCTCGACCATAACCGCGATTTTCGCTAATTCTTCAGCTGTTGGATTTGGATTAATTGCTGTATCTGCTAAGAACATCGGACCTCTTTTGGTCATCATCAAGTTAGCTGTAGCAATTTTATCTACTCCTTGTGCACGAGGAATTAACTCTAAGATTGGTTTTACCACAGTAGGGTAACTACGAGAATATCCAGTTAACAATACATCTGCTTGTCCAGTATTCACTAACATCGCTGCAAAATAGTTACGCTCTCGCATTAATTTTGACGCTTCGTATTGTGTAATTCCTTTGCGTTGTCTTGTTTTCCAGTATAAATCTGCAAATACAGCTCTTCTTTCTTTCTCAAGTTCTGATTTAGGATCGATAATTTCAACATCTGCATGAAACTCAATCTCTTTTTTCAACTCTAAGATGGTTTCTTTATCTCCCAATAAAATTGGAGTAGCAATTCCTTCTTCGTAAGCGATTTGAGCAGCTTTCAATACATCCAGGTGATCTGCTTCAGCATAAACCACGCGTTTTGCATCGATTTTAGCGCGATTAAACAACATACGCACTAATTTGTTATCAGAACCCATGCGTTCTTCTAACTCTTGCTTATATTTATCCCAATCCGTTATCGGCGCTTCTGCCAATCCAGATTCCATTGCAGCTTTAGCAACTGCTGGTGGAACTACAGCAATTAAACGAGGATCAAATGGCTTAGGAATGATATACTCACGACCAAAGCTCAATTTAGTTTCTCCGTATGCGATATTCACTTGTTCTGGCACCGGTTCTTTAGCCAATTTAGCTAACGCAACTACAGCTGCCATCTTCATTTCTTCGTTGATTTTCGTAGAACGAACATCCAAAGCTCCTCTAAAGATATAAGGGAATCCTAATACGTTATTCACTTGGTTTGGATAATCAGATCTACCAGTAGCCATGATCACGTCTTTACGTGTTTGAACCGCTACATTGTAATCGATTTCTGGTTTTGGATTAGCCATTGCAAATACAATAGGATTATCCGCCATTCCCAATAACATTTCTGGAGTTACGACATCCGCAGTAGAAAGACCGATGAACACATCACTTCCTTTCATTGCATCCATCAATGAAATATCGTAATCTACAGCAAATTCACGTTGCATATCTGAAATGCGATCATCGCCTTTCTTCAATACCCCTTTACTGTTGAACATCAAAATGTTTTCTTGTTTTACACCAAATGCAACGTATAAATTAGCACAAGCAATCGCAGCAGATCCTGCCCCTGAAACCACCATTTTCACTTCGTCAATTTTCTTTCCTGCTAATTCTAAAGCATTCAATAAAGCTGCCGCAGAAATAATTGCTGTTCCATGTTGGTCATCGTGCATTACTGGAATGTTCAATTCCTCTTTCAATCTTCTTTCAATTTCGAAAGATTCTGGTGCCTTGATGTCTTCTAAGTTGATTCCTCCAAAGGTTGGAGCAATGTTTTTTACTGTCTCGATAAATTTATCGATATCTGTAGTATCTACTTCAATATCAAAAACATCTATATCAGCAAAGATCTTAAATAAAAGACCTTTCCCTTCCATTACAGGTTTTGATGCTTCAGGACCGATATTACCTAATCCTAAAACGGCAGTACCATTGGATATAACAGCGACTAAGTTTCCTTTTGCTGTATATTTATAAACATTATTTACATCTTTTGCAATTTCTAAACAAGGCTCTGCTACTCCAGGTGAGTAAGCCAATGCTAAATCTCGTTGAGAAGAATATTTTTTTGTAGGTACTACTTGAATTTTTCCAGGTGTTGGTTTTGCGTGATATAACAACGCTTCCCTACGTAAGCTTTCTTTATTCATAAAAATATTTTTAACCGAATAAACAAAGTTACCTCTTTTTAAAGATAATTTAATGTTAGAATTTTATTCCTTTAAAAATTTAATATTCCTCACTAATCCCGTATACTTTGTTCTTTTTACTGCGGATTTTCTAAAGATATCATTAAAAACCTCATTTGTAAGTTCTTCCCACTCCTTGTTGGAATAATTCATTAACGCCTCGTTAGGAGTAAATCGAGGTTCATTATGAGGTTTAGCAAAGCGATTCCATGGACAAACGTCTTGGCAGACGTCACAACCATACATCCAATTGTCAAATTGACCTGCAAATTCGGCTGGAATATCGTCTTTTAATTCAATGGTAAAGTAGGAAATGCACTTGGATCCATTCACGATATAAGCACTTTCAATAGCCCCTGTTGGGCAAGCATCTATACAGCGGGTGCACTTTCCACAATGATCTGTAGTAGCTCCATCTAATTCTAGTTCTAAATCAATGATTAATTCCGCAATAAAGAAAAAAGACCCCACCTGTTTTGAGATAAGGTTGCTGTTTTTTCCAACCCAACCTAATCCGCTTTTTGCTGCCCAAGCTTTATCTAAAATTGGTGCAGAATCGACAAAAGCACGACCATCCACAGCGCCAATATTGTCGTGAATAAAATGCAGTAGTTCTTTTAATTTGTCTTTAACCACGTAGTGATAATCCTCACCATATGCGTATTTTGAAATTTTATAAGCTCCATCTGTCTGTTCTTGTTCCGGATAGTAATTAAACAAGAGCGAGACAACACTTTTGGCTCCCTCGACAAGTAAGGTTGGATTCAAGCGCTTGTCAAAATGGTTTTCCATGTATTGCATACTTCCATGCATATTGGCATTCAACCACTTTTCTAGGCGTGGAGCTTCTTCTTCTAAAAAACCAGCTTCAGAAATACCACAAGACAAAAAACCTAAGCGCTTTGCTTCGGCTTTAATGAGTGCGGCATAATGAGATTTTTTATCCATAAAGATTTACAAGTCAAATAATCCACCAACAGATTTAGTACGTCCAAGGTGTTTAAACGCTAACTCCGTAGCTTCACGACCACGAGGAGTACGGATAATGAATCCTTCTTGAATCAAGTATGGTTCATATACTTCTTCTAGAGTTTCCGCATTCTCCGATACTGCAGTAGCCAAAGTTGATAGACCTACAGGTCCTCCCTTAAATTTATCAATGATGGTAGAGAGAATTTTATTATCCATTTCATCCAATCCACGAGCATCCACATGGAGCGCATTTAAAGCGTATTTAGAGATTTCGATATCAATGCTACCATTTCCTTTGATTTGTGCGAAATCGCGCACCCTACGCAGTAATGCGTTGGCAATACGCGGCGTTCCACGACTACGTCCAGCAATTTCAATCGCAGCTTCTAAATCGATTGGTACATTGAGAATCGAAGCACTTCGTTCGATAATTGTTGCCAACAATTCTTTAGAATAATATTGCAAACGACTTTGAATCCCAAAACGGGCACGCATTGGAGCCGTTAATAAACCAGAACGCGTCGTTGCACCAACTAAGGTAAACGGATTGAGGTGAATTTGAACCGAGCGCGCATTAGGCCCAGATTCAATCATAATATCAATTTTGAAGTCTTCCATTGCAGAATATAAGTACTCCTCTACAATAGGACTTAAACGATGAATCTCGTCAATAAACAAGACATCACGTTCTTCCAGATTCGTCAATAATCCAGCTAAGTCTCCTGGTTTATCCAAAACGGGGCCTGAAGTAATTTTGATTCCTACATTCAACTCATTCGCTAAAATATTAGCCAACGTCGTTTTTCCCAATCCTGGAGGTCCGTGAAATAAAGCATGATCCAAGGCTTCCCCACGTTGATTTGCCGCAGCCACAAATATTTTCAGGTTTTCCAAAACACTATCTTGACCCGCAAAATCATCAAATGATAGGGGTCTCAGTCTTTTTTCAACATCGAATTCCTCTTGGTTGAAATGCTTGGTAGTAGGATCTAAATTCTCATTCATAGAACAAAGATAAATTAAAAAAAGGGATACAAAAAAACGCCATTCAAAAATGAATGGCGTTTTTATATCTATACTAAATTAATTTTAGTGGTGTAATTGCTCCTCACCTTCCATATAAGGCATAGTTTGAGGTGCGTAATCTTCTGGTAATCCAGGTTTACTATAGTCATAAGGCCATCTGTAAACAACTGGTAACTCACCAGGCCAGTTTCCATGGATGTGTTCTACTGGAGTAGTCCACTCTAAACTGTTTGATCTCCAAGGGTTTTGAGGTGCTCTCTTACCGTAGAAAATACTAACAAAGAAGTTCCATAAGAATACTAATTGGAATGCCGCTCCTACTAAAGCAAATACTGTAATCAATACGTTCACATCATAGAATTCATCAAATAATGGGAATGCTGTATTTGAGTAGTAACGACGAGGTAAACCTGCTAATCCGATGAAGTGCATTGGGAAGAATACTCCGTACGCACAAACTGCAGTTACCCAGAAGTGAATATAACCTAAGTTTTTATTCATCATTCTTCCGAACATTTTAGGGAACCAGTGGTAGATACCAGCGAACATTCCGTAAAGTGCAGAGATACCCATTACTAAGTGGAAGTGAGCGATAACGAAATATGTATCGTGTACGTTAATATCTAATGTTGAATCTCCTAAGATAATACCTGTTAAACCTCCTGTAATGAACGTAGAAACGAAACCAATACAGAATAACATTGCAGGGTTCATTTGGATATTACCACTCCAAATTGTAGTAATATAGTTGAACGCTTTTACTGCAGAAGGAATTGCAATCAATAATGTTGTAAAAGTAAACACAGATCCTAAGAACGGGTTCATACCCGATACGAACATGTGGTGACCCCAAACGATTGTTGATAAGAACGCAATACCTAAGATTGAAGCAATCATCGCACGGTATCCGAAGATTGGTTTACGTGCAGAAGTTGCGATAATTTCAGATGTAATACCCATTGCAGGTAAGATTACGATATATACCTCAGGGTGACCTAAGAACCAGAATAAGTGCTCAAACAATACTGGTGATCCTCCTTGGTAATGTAAAACTTCTCCAGCTAAATAAATATCTGATAAGAAGAATGAAGTACCGAAACTTCTATCGAAAATCAATAATAATGCAGCAGATAAAAGAACTGGGAACGATACGATACCGATAATAGCTGTAACAAATAACGCCCAAATTGTCAAAGGCATTCTTGTCATCGTCATTCCTTTTGTTCTTAAGTTAACTACAGTAGCTACGTAGTTCAACGATCCCATTGTAGAAGAAACGATGAAGATAGCCATAGAGATTAACCATAATGTCATCCCCATACCAGAACCTGGGATTGCTTGTGGAAGTGCACTTAAAGGAGGATAAATTGTCCATCCTGAAGAAGCAGGTCCACCTTCTGCGAAGATTGAGATAACCATTAATACCGCAGAAACAAAGAAGAACCAGTAAGATAACATGTTCATGAATCCTGAAGCCATATCACGTGCTCCAATTTGCAATGGAATAAGTAAGTTCGAGAACGTACCACTTAAACCAGCAGTTAATACGAAGAATACCATGATTGTTCCGTGCATTGTAACCAAAGCAAGGTAAATATCATTTCTCATTACTCCGTCTGGAGCCATTTTTTCTCCTAGTAACCATTTGAATACCTGAAAAGATTCTTCAGGCCACGCAATTTGCATTCTAAATAAAAGGGACATTACAATCCCGATGATTCCCATAATAATACCCGTAATTAGGTATTGTTTTGCAATCATCTTGTGATCTAAACTAAATACATATTTAGTAAAGAAATTTCCTTTATCGTGATGATCGTGATCGTGATCATTAATTATTTCGTGTCCTATTGCTGACATAGTATAAGTTTTAATTTAATTCGTGAATTATTTAACTACTTGAGCGATAGCTTCCGTTTCTACTTCTTCTGTGATAACTTCTGTTTCAACAGCAGGAGCAGCTACTTCTTCTTCTTTAGCCCCATTTTCAGCAGCAACTTGATCTGCTAAAGTAGGTAACTCTTTTAACCAAGATTTAAATTCTTCTTCTGTAGACACAACAACTTTAAGTTGCATGTTATAGTGCGAAGCTCCACAAATTTTATTACATAATAATAAGTAATCAAATGTATATGGATCTAAAGGCTCATGACCTCCAGCGATAAGCTCTTGACTTCTTTCAGCTCTAATATTATTAATATTATTCACTTTACTAACAATCGATTCACGAGTTCTCATTTCTTCTGTTGTAACGCTAGGTACAAAAGCGAATTGAGTAACCATCCCTGGTACACAGTTCATTTGCGCTCTAAAGTGAGGCAAATAAGCCGAGTGTAACACGTCTTGAGATCTAAATTTCAAAACAACTTTCTTTCCAACTGGTAAGTGAAGTTCTTTTGCCATTTTATCATCTTGAGCATTTGGGTCTGTCATATCAACCCCTGCTACGTTAACGCCTTTAATAAAACGCACGTTAGCTTTTCCTAATGTATTGTCTTCACCAGAATAACGAACATCCCAAGCGAATTGTTTTGCATACACTTCGATGTTGATTACTTCTTCTTCTTGATCAACAAACATGATATCATTCCAAGCGAACAAACCGTAAAGGATTAAACCTGTTAACGTAATTGTTGGAATGATTGTCCAAGCTGCTTCTAATTTATCATTATCAGAAAAGTATCTTGCTTTTCTTCCTTTAATACCACGTGCTTTAAATGCGAAGTAGTGTAATAAGAATTGAGTAACAATCTGAACAAAGAAAATTAATCCCATTGAAATCCACATAAGATTATCAACTGTTTTTCCGTGTTCCGATGCTGAATCACCCATTAATGGAAAACTTCCATATTCTACTAAACAAAATATTGTAAATACGTAGATGAAAGCTAGGAAACCGAAAACGACATAACCTTGTATGTTATTATCCTTTGGATTCGCTACTTGAGATGAATAGTCATCAGGACCTGACCCTACTTGCGTTAAATCAAATATCTTAGTCAATTGCCAAATTGCAATTCCCAATAATACAACTATCGCTACTATTAATAAACTAGTCATTGGTTTATTTTTAATTATTAATAATGAAAATGTTTACTTTCTTCGATTAGCGGGTTGTTCTTAGCTAATAATGGAGCTTTAGAAATTGCTGTAAATCCAACATAGATAAATAATCCGATGAAGAACATTAACGCTGCAATTTCAGGAACACCGATAAACCAAGATCCACCAACAGTACCAGGGCTAATCATAATAAAGAAGTCTAAATAGTGACCTACAATAATACAAGTACCAGCCATAACTACAATCCAAGATAGACGTTTGAAATCTGTGTTGATCAATAATAATAAAGGCAACACGAAGTTCAATACTAACATTCCGAAGAATGGTAAGTTATACTCTTGAATTCTGAAGATAAAGTATGTAACCTCTTCTGGAATATTTGAGTACCACTGTAACATGAATTGCGAGAACCAAAGATAAGTCCAGAAAATACTTAAACCAAACATAAATTTAGCTAAATCGTGAATGTGACTTGTGTTCACGAATTCTAAGTAACCTTTTCCTTTCAAATACAAAGTAGTAAACGCGATAGTAGTAATACCAGTTACAAAGAAACTAGCAAATACGTACCATCCGAATAAAGTACTGTACCAGTGTGTATCAATAGACATAATCCAGTCCCATGAAGCCATTGATTCAGTAACAATAAAGAAAGCTAAGAAACCAGCAGATGCTTTAAACATTTTTTTGTGGAATGTTAAATCACCTGTTTCGTCTAATTTCAACGATTGCTTTCTCATATAGATTCTATATAAGTTCCAACCACCTAAGAAAATGATTGCTCTTATCAAGAAAAATGGAATATTCAAGTAACCTGTTTTTCCTTGAATCAAAGCGTCGTGTTCAACAATAGCAGGATCCATCCAAATGAATAGGTGGTTACCTCCTAGTGAACTTGCTACTAATAAAAGGAAGAATATAATAGACCCAGGCAATAAATAAGCCGTCAATCCTTCCATAACACGGAAAAGAACTGGAGACCATCCTGCTGCTGCTGCGTGATTGATTCCGTAAAAAGCTAAAATCCCAAGAGAAACAAGCATTACAAAAATACAAGCAACATATACAGCTGTCCAAGGTTTATTTTGCATCTGTGTTAGCACATGCTCTAAATGTTTTTGATGAGCATCGTGATCAGCATCCGAAACTTCGCTGTGATCTGCGTGATGTCCACCACCATGGTGAGCTTGCTCATTTAAAATCTGCTCTACATCAGCAGTTGTCTTTGGTGCACTGAAAAACCCATACGCAATCCCTACTAATCCTAGAACCATCAGGACTAACGCAAAGGTTTTCAAATTTTTTGATAATGTGTACATATCTAAACTTTCAACTAAGTTTTACAATTTATTATTCTGATTTCAATTTAAGCACATAATCAGTAACTAACCAACGCTCATGTTGCGTTAATTGGTTTTTATGTGATCCCATTGAATTCAAACCATAAGTAATAACGTGATAAATTCCTCCTTCTGTAAGTTCTCTATCATGATAGTTAGGAACCCCTAAGAATTTCTCTCTTTTCACTAAATTACCTTTTCCATCTCCTTTTGCACCGTGACAAACTGAGCAGTAAATTGCATACAACGCTTTACCTTTCTCTAAATCTTTTTCATCTGCAGTTAAGGGTGATTTTAAATGTAGTCTTGCTTCAGCCAAACCTTCTGGAGTATCAGCATACTCTTCTGGTTGAAATCCACGAGGCACAGATCCCTCTGCAGGAAGTTGTCCTTCCTTACCATTTGCAAAAACAGTAGTCGGAACTTCAGCGTATGTTTCATATGCAACAGATTCGTACATATTAGGCATAAACTGATAGTTAGGACGCTCTTTATTAAAACACGACGTAGTCAAAACAGCTACACCTGCTAAAGTTACTATTTTATATATCGATTTCATGCTACTATTACTTTTCAATTACTTTAACTTCAACTGCTCCTGTACCTTTGAAAAATTCAATTGCAGTATTTTCGTCTCCATGTAAAGCAACCTCCATTAAGAAATGGTCATCAGTTGTTCTTACATCTGGGTTTTCAGCTGTTTTAAATGGCCATAATTTACTTCTAAAGAAGAAAGTTAATACCATTAAGTGAGCAGAAAACAACACAGTCATCTCAAACATAATAGGCACGAAAGCTGGCATATTTTGAATAAAACTAAAACTAGGTTTACCTCCAATATCTTGCGGCCAATCCACAATCATAATGAAATACATCATGCTTGTTCCAAATGCTAAACCTACTAAACCGTATAAGAATGCACAAATAGCTAATCTAGTTGGTTTTAATCCCATCGCCTTATCTAGTCCGTGAACTGGGAAAGGCGTGTATATCTCTTCAATGTGATGGTGAGCAGATCTCGTTTCTTTAACTGCATCTAACAACACATCATCATCATTGTATATTGCGTGAATAAACTTATTACTCATAACGAATTAGTGATTTAATGATTGATGACCTTCTTTACTATCTCTTTCTTTTTTGTAGTATTCACCTGATGATTTCAAGATAGTTTTCACCTCTGCTTGCGCAATTACAGGGAAACTTCTTGAATATAACAAGAATAATACGAAGAAGAAACCGATTGTTCCAATATAGATACCAGCATCAACAAATGTTGGTTGGAACATTGTCCAAGATGACGGTAAGTAATCTCTGTGTAACGACGTTACGATAATTACGAAACGCTCGAACCACATCCCCACGTTTACAACGATTGAGATAATAAACGAAGCTAAAATGTTAGTTCTAATTTTTTTCACCCACATAACTTGTGGAGAAATTACGTTACAAGTCATCATCAACCAGTATGACCACCAGTATGGACCAGAAGCACGGTTCAAGAATGCGTATTGTTCATACTCTACTCCTGAATACCAAGCTACCCATAACTCTGTGATATAAGCAACCCCAACCACAGATCCTGTAATCATTACGATGATGTTCATCAACTCAATGTGCTGAACTGTAATATAATCTTCTAAGTTCGATACTTTTCTCATGATGATCAACAACGTGTTTACCATTGCGAATCCAGAGAAGATCGCACCCGCAACGAAGTACGGAGGTAAGATTGTTGTATGCCATCCTGGGATTACTGACGTAGCAAAGTCAAAAGATACAATCGTGTGTACAGAAAGTACAAGAGGAGTAGCTAAACCAGCTAATACTAAGTGAACTTCCTCAAAACGTTGCCAGTCTTTTGCTCTACCCGACCAACCGAAAGATAGAATTGAATAAACTCTTTTTGTAAATGGGGTGATAGCTCTATCACGTAACATTGCGAAGTCAGGTAATAAACCAGTCCACCAGAATACTAATGATACTGATAAATACGTAGAAATCGCGAATACGTCCCATAATAACGGTGAGTTAAAGTTTACCCATAACGAACCGAATTGGTTTGGAATAGGTAATACCCAGTACGCTAACCAAGGGCGACCCATATGTATAATAGGGAATAAACCAGCCTGAACTACTGAGAAAATTGTCATTGCCTCAGCAGAACGGTTAATAGCCATTCTCCATTTTTGTCTAAATAATAATAATACAGCAGAAATTAATGTACCGGCGTGACCGATACCAACCCACCAAACGAAATTGGTAATATCCCAAGCCCATCCAACAGTTTTATTTAATCCCCAAGTACCTATACCTGTTCCTACAGTATAAGCCATACAGCCTACTCCCCATAGGAAAGCTAACAAAGCAATAGTGAAAACTCTCCACCATAATTTATTTGCTCGTCCTTCAACAGGTCTAGCCACATCCACAGTTATATCGTGGTAAGATTTCTTACCGATAACTAAAGGTTTTCTAATGGGTGCTTCGTAATGTGACGACATAATCCTTTATATGTTTCTTTAATTAATAATTCTTTTTAAACTAGATATTTCTAACCTTAACGTGGTAGAATACATTTGGTTTTGTACCAATGTGCTCTAACAAGTGGTATGTTCTATCTGATTCAGCTAATTTAGTAATTTCTGATTCTTTTTCATTAACATCTCCGAATACCATAGCTCCACTTGAACAAGCTGCAGAACAAGCAGTTTCGAATTCGTTTGGACGAACCGCTCTACCTTCATTCTTCGCTTTCAAGATTGTCGCTTGTGTCATTTGGATACACAATGAACATTTTTCCATTACCCCTCTTGAACGAACTACAACGTCTGGGTTTAATACCATACGTCCTAAATCATCATTCATGTGGAAATCGAACTCATCATTTTGAGCATACAAGAACCAGTTGAAACGTCTAACCTTATAAGGACAGTTGTTTGCACAGTATCTAGTACCAACACAACGGTTATAAGCCATATGGTTTTGACCTTGGCGACCGTGTGATGTAGCAGCTACTGGACATACTGTTTCACAAGGAGCATGATTACAATGCTGACACATTACAGGTTGGAAAACAACTTGTGGATTATCCGCAGGATGCTCTAATTCCATATAAGCAGAACGAGCTTCTGAGAATCCTTTTGCTGTTACTTTCTTATCAACATCTGCAGCAAATGTATCTTCTGATGAATAGTATCTATCAATACGCAACCAGTGCATATCTCTACTTCTTCTTACCTCTGATTTACCAACTACTGGTACGTTATTTTCAGCGTGACATGCGATAACACAAGCCCCACATCCAGTACAAGCATTTAAGTCAATCGATAAATTAAAGTGGTGACCTACAGTACGATCGAATGATTCCCAGATATCAATTGATGCCGCTCTTACTTCTTGGTGATCGTAAGAAACCATTGGGAATACGTTCCACTCTTCAGCATCTTTTGTATTGAAAATTTCTAATGTAGTATCTTTAACGATATCCCCTCTACTCATTAATGTGTTTTGTAACTGAACACAAGCAAACTCATGGTTTCCTGATGCTTTAGCTACAGTAACATTTTGTACATTTTCGAAGTTGTGATATAAAGTGTAAGCATTAACACCTACTTGCATATCTTCTTTTAAGCTTGCTTTTCTTCCGTAACCGAAAGCTAAACCAACTGTTCCAGCCGCTTGTCCTGGTTGAATTAATGCAGGTACATTTTCTAATGCAACACCATTTGCAGTAATTGTAACATAGCTACCATCTAAACCACCGTTAGCTACGTGGAAGTTTTCAATCCCTAAAGCTTCTGCATCAACGCGAGAGATAGTTAAGTAGTTATCCCATGAAACACGTGTGATTGGATCTGGAAACTCTTGTAACCAAGGGTTATTTGCTTGTTGTCCATCTCCCATACCTGTTTTAGAGTATAATACTAACTCTAAACCTTCTCCTTTTTTAGCTTTGCTTAAGGCAGCAACAGCAGAAGAGAAATCAGCAGTAGCTGATACTTTGGTATTTTCACCTGATACAGCGAAACCATCGTGAACCAATTGATTCCAAGTTAATCCATTTACATAAGAAGCGCTAGTTGCTTTGATGTAGTCATAATACGCTGTATTATTTCCATTCCACAACAATAAAGCCTCTTGGAATTGTCTTGTATCAAATAATGGTCTGATAGTAGGTTGTGTAACTGAATAGTGACCGTTTTTGATCATCACATCACCCCAAGCCTCTAAATAATGAGGAGTAGCTGCTGCGATTGTAGCCTCTAAAGCAGTTTCGTCTTCTTTCATTGAGAAGCTAACTGAAGTTTTCACTTTCTTCAATCCTTCAACGAAAGCAGCACTATTTGCTAACGTATATACTGGGTTGATTCCTGACATAATTAAAGTATGAACTTTACCTGCGTTCATTTCTTTAATCAACTCAGTAACTTTTGCAGCATTACCTTGTCTTACGTATTTTGTTTGTTCTGGCATGAAAGCCTCTGCTTGTAAAGCTTCGTTAATTGCAAGAACAACTAATTGAGCATTTACATCATCTAAACCTGTAACAACAACTCCTTTTGAACCTGCTGCTTTTACTTGTTTAGCTGCTTTCATAATAGCTTCGTCGTACGCTGTATTAGCAGAAGAAACAGACCCTCCTACGATTGCGTTGTACAATTTCACTAATGCTGCTTTTTGATCAGCAACAGATAATGGAAGACGAACGTCAGCATTAGCTCCAGAAAGACTCATATTAGCTTCAATCTGAATGTGCTTAGACATTACTCCATTTTTAGGAATACGATTTTGCGCGTAAGCTGAATCGTATCCTCCACCTTGCCAATCTCCTAAGAAATCTGCACCTACAGAAACGATTACACTAGCTTTACCGAAATCGTAATCAGCTAATCCACGTTTTCCGTATGCTTGTTCATAAGCATCTGCAGCTGCAGAAGATGAAATCGCATCGTACACTACGTGTTTCGCATTTGGATAAGTTTCGATAAACTCTCCGATTAATTTATCAGTAGAAGGACTTGCCATTGTATTCGTCAATAACACAACGCTACCTCCTGTTGCTTTAGCATCTTGTAAACTTGCTCTTACCTTAGCATCTACATCATCCCAAGAAGCATTTTTCCCTTCGATTTTTGGCGCTTTTAATCGCAAGCTATCATACATCGAAAGTACTGATGCATGCACACGTGCGTTCGCACCAGAATATGCATTTGCAAGTTTGTTATTATCAATTTTGATTGGACGACCCTCACGAGTCTTAACCAAAACATTCACAAAATCAAAACCATCTGCGATTGTAGTCGCATAGTAGTCCGCAATTCCAGGGATAATTTCCTCTGGTTGAACTACGTAAGGAATTGACTTTATTACTGGTCCCTCACAAGCAGCTAACGTTGCTGCAGCTGTTGAAAAACCAACATATTTCAAAAAGTCTCGACGAGTTGTTGAAGAAGAAGACAATTTGTTTTTGTCTCCAAGAAATTCATCTGTAGGAATTTCCTCAACAAACTCATTGTTTCTTAGCGTCTCAACAATAGAACTATTATCATTCAGCTCTTCAACACTTTTCCAGTATTTTTTGTTTGATGCCATTGTATATAAATATTAGCTTCTTATTCTTAAATAATTCTTAATAGTGACATTTACCACACTCAAGTCCACCCATTTGAGCAACTGTCAACTTCTCTACTCCGTACTTGTTAGCAAGTTCTTCATGGATTTTAGCATAGTAAGCATTATCCTTTAACTTAACATCAGTCGTTCTGTGACAGTCGACACACCATCCCATTGTCAATGGAGAGTGTTGTCTCATGATTTCCATTTCTTCAACTGGTCCGTGACAAGTTTGACATTCTAAACCAGCAACATTTACGTGTTGTGAGTGATTGTAGTAAACGAAATCAGGTAAATTATGAATACGAACCCATTTTACAGGCTTCTCTTTACCAGTATATTTTTGAGTTGAAGGATCCCATCCAACAGCGTCATATAACTTTTGAATCTCAGCAGTGTAAAACTCTGGAGTATATTTCCCATAGTCTGTTCCAGCATCACCTGTAAACTCACTAATGCTCTTATGACAGTTCATACAAACATTCAATGATGGAATTCCTGAAGTTTTACTAGATCTTGCAGATGAGTGACAGTATTTACAATCAATACCATTATCTCCTGCGTGAATTTTGTGTGAAAAGTGAATTGGCTGTACAGGCTCATATCCTTTATCTACTCCTATTTGCATCATAAAGCCATAAGCAAAATACGATCCAATTAGAATAAAGATAATTGTAGAGCAGATTACTAAGAATTGATTTTTCACAAACGCTTTCCACAATGGAACTGTTTGACGAACTTCTTCTGTCAATCCATTAGCCTCAACAACTTTATTCAATACTTTTTTAACAAGGAAAAGCATCGTTACCAATAATAACAACACTACTACTAATGCTCCTAATACAATCATATTAGAAACTGCATCTCCACCACCTTGTCCCTGAGCACCCTCTGTACTTGCAGTAGGAGCTGGAGCTTCAGCTTTTGGTTCAGACACATACGCCAAAATATCGTCAATATTTTGGTCAGATAAACCTGGGAAGTCGTTCATTACAACTTTGTTCCACTCGCTGAACAGTTTTACTGCACGAGCGTCACCAGATTTAATCAAAGATGAACTACTTTTAATCCACTTGTGTAGCCACTCTACATCCCCGTCGTGACGTTCAACAACTCCACGAAGTGCAGGTCCTGTAGAAGCCCCATCTAACTTATGACATGCCGCACAGTTAGAATTAAACAATTCCTTACCTTTTGCTGCATCCTGCGCAAACGAAATTGTAGAAAACGATAGCATTAATGCTAAACAAAAGAATAAAATCTTTGAAAACGAATTATGGTTACCCACTTTTTTCATAGTTATAAATTGATTTTCAACTAAACTTGGTCTTTCTAATAACAGCAATAATCAACTATTATTCAATACACCTTATTTACAAACTCCGACAAAAATACAATTTATGCATAACTCTTAAAACCTTTAACGACCTTAATCTTTAATTTATACGCGTTCTAAATAAAGGCTTTCCACGCAATTTTCAAGAATAATTGTAAATTTGCTTCAAATACATTTCATTATGAGAATTTTAAGAATATTTCCGGTTCTTTTTTGCTTGTTTTTTACGCATCTTATAAGTTATGCTCAAGAGCGAAATAACGCTATTCAAGAGCCCTTAGCCATAAAAAAACTAGTTGAAGCGAAAAGAAGTACAACAACTTCAGGCCTAAACACTGATAAATACAATATTCAAGTTTTTTATGGAAAAAACAATGAGGCAAAAGCCGCACTAAGTCGCGTCAAAAGACTCTACCCAGACTTAGAAGCAACCTTAGTTTATTCTAACCCTTCCTACAAGGTTTTAGCAGGAAATTTCAAGACGCGTTTAGAAGCAGAGCGATACCTTCAAACCATTAAAAAGGATTTCGACAATTCACTCCTTCTTCGTCCAGGAAAATAAAAAATAAAAATCCCGTTGTACAGTTGCACAACGGGATTTTCTTTTATTTGTTCACTTCGAAACATTATCCAACAATGTTGATAATTTTTCCTGGTACTACAATCAATTTTTTAGGCTCGCGTCCTTGTAATTGAGCTTGTGTTCTTTCGTCAGCTAAAATTATTTGCTCAATTTCTGTCACACTTAAATCCAATGGCAATTCAATTTTAAAACGCATTTTTCCATTAAAAGAAACAGGATATTCTTTTGCATCTTCTACTAAGTACTCTGCTTTAAATTCCGGGAATGCTTGATCTGAAATTGTCTCTGTATGTCCCAACATACTCCAAAGTTCTTCAGCAATATGTGGCGCATAAGGAGCAACCAAAACAGCCAATGGCTCTAAAATAGCTCGGTGGTGACATTTTTGTTGTCCCAACTCATTGACACAAATCATAAACTGAGAAACAGAAGTATTGAATGAGAAAGCCTCGATGTCTTCCTGTACTTTTTTAATCGTTTTATGTAGCGACTTATACATCTCTTTCGTTGGTTCCTCATCTACTACAACAACAGCTGTATCATCAGCATACAATCTCCACAATTTTTTCAAGAAACCAAAAACGCCAGAAATACCTGCTGTATTCCAAGGTTTCGCTTGTTCTAATGGCCCTAAGAACATTTCGTATAAACGCAGCGTATCCGCACCATATTCTTGGCAAATATCATCTGGATTAACCACATTGTAGTATGACTTAGACATTTTCTCTACTTCATGCCCTACAATATATTTTCCATTTGCATTGCAAATAAATTCTGCCGTAGCATAATCAGGTCTCCACGCTTTAAATCCTTCCGTATCTAATTCGGATGAGTTATTTACCAAACCAACATAAGCATATAACTGCTGTACTTTTTCATCTTTAATCATATCCTTAGAGATGAATGTATTTGTTCCTTCAATTCGGTAAACGAAAGCAGAAGTACCCAAAATCATCCCTTGGTTGATCAATTTAGCGAAAGGCTCTTCTGTTGGAGCCACGCCCATATCTTTTAAAAACTTATTCCAAAAACGGCTGTACAATAAATGCCCTGTTGCGTGTTCGCTTCCTCCTATATATAGGTCAACATTTTGCCAGTAATTCAATGCTTCTTCAGATGCAATAAATTCTTCATTTGTAGGATCCATATAACGCATCCAGTACCAAGAAGAACCTGCCCAACCTGGCATTGTATTTAATTCCAATGGAAAAATCGTTTGCTCGTCAATCAAGTCATTCGAAACTACCTTATTATTCACGGTATCCCAAGCCCATGTATGTGCATTCCCTAAAGGCGGTTGTCCATCCTCAGTTGGCAAATACTTCTCTACTTCCGGCAATAAGATTGGCAAATACGCTTTGTCAATCATTTTAGGCAATCCATTTACATAAAACACAGGGAATGGCTCTCCCCAATAACGTTGACGTGAAAACACAGCATCGCGTAAACGGTAATTTGTTTTTCCTTTTCCTTGACCTAATGCCTCAATAGCAGCAATTGCTTTAGCTGAGGCTTCTTTATAAGCTAATCCATTCAAGAAATCAGAGTTTTCTAAAACGAAACCTTCTTTTTCAGCAAACGCCTCTTCACTGATGTCTTGATTGAAAATATTTTTAATTGCAATTCCAAAGTGTTTTGCAAAAGCATAGTCACGTGTGTCTCCAGCAGGAACAGCCATAACAGCTCCTGTTCCATATCCCGCTAATACATAATCACCAATCCAAATTTCAATTGGTTCTTTTGTAAAAGGATGTTCCGCATAAGCCCCAGTAAAAACACCTGAGATTTTCTTCACATCTGCCATACGATCGCGCTCACTTCTTTTCGACGTTGCTTCGATATACGCTTCTACTTCTGCTTTTTGTTCTGCTGTTGTAATTTTTCGTACTAAATCATGCTCTGGAGCTAAAGTCATAAAACTCACACCAAAGATTGTATCTGGACGTGTTGTAAACACTTCAATCGTATCTGTAGATTCTTTTAAATTAAAAATCACAGAAGCACCTACTGATTTACCAATCCAGTTGCGTTGACTTTCTTTTAAACTTTCCGTCCAATCAATTGTATTTAATCCTTCTAACAAACGTTCTGCATACGCAGAAATACGCATACTCCATTGCTTCATTTTTTTGCGAATCACTGGATGACCACCACGTTCTGATAAACCATCTTTAATTTCGTCATTCGCTAATACGGTCCCCAAAGCTGGACACCAGTTCACTTCTGTTTCTGCTAAATAAGTTAAACGGTATTGCAACAACACTTGTTCTTTTTCTTCTACTGAAAAAGCATTCCATTGTGCTGCTGTAAAAATTTCAATAGACTCATCGCAAACCGCTTGTACAGTTGCATTTCCTTCTTGCTCGAATAACGCTACTAAAGTTGAGATTGCTTCCGCTTTATCTGACACCTTATTATACCATGCATTGAACAATTGGATAAAAATCCATTGAGTATGTTTATAATAATCCGCATTGGAAGTGCGAATCTCACGAGACCAATCAAAAGAAAATCCGATTTGATCTAATTGTTCTCTATAACGTGTAATATTTACTTCTGTAGTAATAGCTGGATGCTGTCCTGTTTGAATCGCATATTGCTCAGCAGGTAATCCAAAGCTATCATATCCTTGAGGATGTAGCACATTAAAACCTTTGTGTCTTTTGTAACGCGCAAAAATATCTGATGCAATATACCCCAGTGGATGTCCCACGTGAAGTCCTGCTCCTGATGGATAAGGAAACATATCTAGTACATAATACTTCGGTTTATCAGATGTATTTGAGGTTTTAAAAGTTTCATTCTCTTTCCAAAACTTTTGCCATTTCGCTTCAATTTCGCTTGGATTGTATTTCATAGTAAAAATATCATTTATTACACCTGTTCTTTCTCGATGACTTCGAAAAAAAACGCCAACTTGTCGCAAAAATAAACTATATTTATAACAATTAGAAAAGTTTAATCGTAATTGTGTTTTAAAAACACTTTTGTTTTTTAATTTTACAGCTTTAAAAATTGCATTATGACGTCTACTTATGAAAAATACCAAAAGCGAAAATTAATTTCGTCTTATTTTTCTGTAATACTGAGTATTTTCTTGGTTCTATCTTTATTAGGGGCCTTGAGTTTATTTGTGATTAACTCCAAAAGGATATCAAATAATTTCCGAGAAAATATTCCCATGACTATTTTCTTTAACGATAAGGCTTCGCAATCAGAATTTGATGCGTTTTCTAAGAAATTAGGGGAAGCTCCGTATATCAAGAGTTTCGACTTCATCTCTAAAGAAGCTGCAGCAGAAAGTCAAAAAGAAGATTTAGGCGAGAATTTCTTGGAATTCTTGGGTTACAACCCTCTTCAAAACTCATATGACATCTATATTCAAGGAGATTATGTGGTAACGGATAGTTTAGCTACTATAGAAAAGGACTTTCTGAAGACACCAAATATTGAAGAAATTCTCTATGACAAACAATTAGTTGAATTAGTCAATCACAACATTACACGCATCACCAATTGGGTGCTGATTATTGCAGCTATCTTAACGGTTGTTTCTATGTTACTAATAAACAGCTCTTTGCGTTTATTAATTTTCTCAAGTCGCTTTACTATTAAAACCATGCAAATGGTTGGAGCAACTAAAAACTTTATTCGCCGTCCATTTATTTGGCACAGCATGCGTTTAGGACTTATCGGATCGATATTAGCTGTTATTGCTTTAGTTGCTTTAACCTTCTACCTAGATAAGAAATTCCCAGATCTTGAACTTAATCCTACGGTCAATTATATGCCGTTGGTTATTGTTGGATTGGGTATCATCCTAACGGGTATTATTATTACAACCATTAGTACATTCTTCGCTACACAGCGATTCTTAAATCTTAAATCAGACGAACTATACTAGATATGAAAAAAGATAACAACCCTTCAGGCTTTTTGTTTTCTAAACAAAATTACACCTTACTCCTTGTAAGTTTTGCGATTATAGCCTTGAGTTTTATCCTTATGGGAGGAGCTTCTAATGATGATCCTACACAATTTAATGAGGCCATCTATAGTTTTAGAAGAATTCACTTGGCACCAGCTGTGTTTTTTATTGGTATTGGTGTAGCCATTTATTCCATTTTTAAAAAAGATAAAAAACAATCATAACAAACTAATTTTATGGATTTAATACAAGCCATCCTTCTAGCTATTGTAGAAGGACTTACTGAATATTTACCTGTTTCATCTACCGCTCATATGATCTTTTTGAGCTCGTATTATGGGATTCAGGAAGATGATTTCGTCAAACTTTTTCAAACCGCTATTCAATTCGGAGCTATCTTAGCTGTAGTTGTTCTTTATTGGCGTAAATTTTTTGATTTCAGTCGTATTTCATTCTATAAAAAATTAGTTTTTGCTGTTATTCCAGCTCTTGTTTTAGGGAAGTTATTGGACGATAAAATCGATGCTGTTTTAGGAGAAACCATCTACATTGCTATCATGCTAATTGTCGGAGGATTTGTTCTAATTTTTATTGATAAATACTTCAAAAATCCAAAAACAGTACGCGAAGAAGACATCACCATCAAGCAAGCAGTAACGATTGGTTTTTGGCAATGTTTAGCGATGATGCCTGGAACAAGCCGATCTGCAGCCTCAATTATCGGAGGAATGCAACAAGGACTTTCTCGTCAGGTAGCTGCTGAATTCTCATTCTTTTTAGCGGTACCTACTATGGCTGCTGTAACAGTTTATTCAATCGTATTCAAAAAATACGAATCTGGAAAAATGGGATATGAATTACTTTTTGACAATACAGACAACTTAAAATTATTCCTTTTAGGCAATGTTTTAGCGTTTATCGTTTCTATTTTTGCCATCAAATTTTTCATTGGAATTATCAAAAAATACGGATTTAAACCTTGGGGATATTACCGCATCATTGCGGGTGTTCTTTTATTGATTTACTTCGGATACTTAAAAAACTAAACATGCAATTTTCAGCTGAAGCTTTTCAGGAAGGTCAAGTCTTATTGATTGACAAGCCTTTACATTGGTCTTCTTTCCAAGCCGTAAACAAAATTAAATGGCTCTTAAAGAAAGAATACGGTCTTAAAAAAATCAAAGTAGGACATGCAGGAACGCTAGATCCTTTAGCTACTGGGTTATTACTGATTTGTACAGGAAAAGCGACTAAAACAATTACCGATTTACAAGGTCAGGAAAAAGAATACACTGGCACCTTTCATATCGGAGCTACAACTCCTTCTTATGACTTAGAAACCGAAATTAATCAAACATTTCCAACGAATCACATTACGGAAGAAATGATTGAACAAACAAGAGTGAGTTTTCTAGGTACAACCGAACAACGTCCTCCTATTTTTTCTGCATTAAAAAAAGATGGAAAAAGACTATATGAGCATGCGAGAAAAGGAGAAGAAGTAGAAATAAGCACACGTCCTATTACTATTTCTGACTTTGAACTAACTCGTGTTGCACTACCTGAAATTGATTTCAGAGTTGCTTGTTCTAAAGGAACGTATATTCGTTCACTTGCTTTTGATTTTGGAGAAAAACTAAATAGCGGAGGCCATTTAACGGCATTGCGACGCACGAAGATCGGAGATTATGACGTTGCTAATGCGTTGAGCATTGAAGCATTCGAGAAAATGGTAACAGTTGACGGTTAACAGTTGACTATTAAACTGTAAACCATACACTGTACACTGTAAACTAAAATACAAAAGGCTACTCTAAGAGTAGCCTTTCTCATTCATCGTATTAAAGCAATTATTCATTTAAAATTACCTCCTCAAGCTTTGGTAGCTCTTCTGGTGTAAACATACGATAATGTATCTGGAAGGTTTTTTGTTTGGGCGTTTCTAAAGAGAAACCACCGGCTCCAAAACCATCTGTTACGTCTAATGTGAAATGAGCGTGTTTCCAATACTCGAATAAATCACGATCTACCCAAAAATCAAAACCACACACCTCTCCAATTTTGACATCTCTTCGTCTTAAGTAATACCCTCCCTTCACAAAACACATCGGTTGTGTACCTTCACAACAGCCTCCAGCCTGATAGAACATCAAATCTCCGTGTTCGGCTTGTAGTTCTTGTATCAAGGCCTTTGCTTTTTCTGTTACATCAATTCGGCTAACTTTCGACATCTTATTTTCTTTTTAAAAGAATCCTAATTTGTTTTTATTATAAGAAATCAACATGTTTTTTGTTTGGCGATAATGGCCTAACATCATTTTGTGATTTTCACGTCCAATACCCGATTGCTTATATCCTCCAAATGGAGCTCCTGCAGGGTAATTATGGTAGTTGTTTACCCAAACACGTCCAGCTTTAATTGCTCTTGGAATTTGGTATAATTGGTGCGCATCACGCGTCCATACTCCTGCTCCTAATCCATACAAGGTATCATTGGCAATTTCAATCGCCTCTTTTTCATCTTTGAATGTCGTTACAGCCAATACAGGTCCGAAAATTTCCTCTTGGAAAATACGCATCTTATTGTGTCCTTTAAATAAAGTTGGTTGGATGTAATATCCTGTTTCTAGATCACCTCCTAAGTGGTTCACTTCTCCTCCTACCAATACTTCAGCTCCTTCTTCTTTCCCCAGTTTTAGGTACGAATTAATCTTGTCGTATTGAATTTTGGATGCTTGTGCTCCCATCATCGTTGTTGGATCTAATGGATTTCCAACCTTGATTGCTTTTACGCGCTCAATAACACGTGCAATAAATTTATCGTAAATACTTTCTTGAATCAACAAACGAGACGGACAAGTACAAATTTCACCTTGGTTAAAAGCGAATAATACTGCACCTTCAATGGCTTTGTCTAAGTATTCATCGTCGTGATCCATAATCGATTCAAAGAATACGTTTGGCGACTTTCCTCCTAACTCTAAAGTAACGGGAATAATATTTTCTGTTGCGTATTGCATCACTAAACGTCCTGTTGCTGTAGAACCTGTAAACGCCGCTTTGCTAATTTTAGGATTGGTTACTAGTTTTTGCCCTAATTCAGAACCAAATCCATTGACAATATTGATTACCCCTGCTGGAACTAAATCTCCAATCAATTCCATCAACACCATGATCGAAATTGGCGTACTTTCAGCTGGTTTCAGTACCACACAGTTTCCTGCTGCTAATGCTGGAGCTAATTTCCATACCGCCATTAAAATTGGGAAGTTCCAAGGAATAATTTGAGCTACCACACCAAGTGGTTCATGCACAATCATAGAAACTGTATGTTCATCAAGTTCTACTACCGAACCTTCTTCTGCGCGAATCACACCCGCAAAATAACGGAAATGGTCAATAGCCAATGGAATATCGGCATTTAGCGTTTCGCGAATAGCTTTTCCGTTGTCTATGGTTTCCACTTGAGCGATATAATCTAAATTTTGCTCCATGCGATCCGCAATGCGGTTCAAAATATTACTGCGTTCTGTCGCTGATGTACGGCTCCATGTTTCGAAGGCTTTATCTGCCGCATCAATGGCTAAAATTAAATCATCTTCTGTGGAGTGAGCTGCTTTGGCGAATGGTTTTCCCGTAATAGGCGTAATAGAATCAAAGTAGTTTCCTTTTACTGGTTCAACGAATTTTCCGTTGATATAATTGCCGTATTTCTCTTTAAACTTGGGGAATTGCATGTTGTTTGACATAAATAATTCTGTTTTTTTTATGGTTAATCTTCCTAAGATACAATTAATTACAGTTCAAGACAATCCCGAGTAATGGATTATATAAAATTTAACACAAGCATAAAAACAAGCTTTTCGACCAATCAGATAAAGGATTGGTTTCTTTCATTGTTTATCTAAGGAGAAATTTTACTTTTGTCCAAACACGAAAAGAATATGAAAAAAATACTAGCGCTTATTGTTTTACTATCCACGATAAGCTATGCTCAGCAGACAACGTTTAAAGAGGGAGATTTGATTTTTCAAAACCTAAAATGTGGACCACTTTGTGACGCAATTAATGAAGTGACCTATGGATATGAGGGATTAAACTTCAATCACATGGGAATGGTTATTGAACATGAGGGCAGCTTACAAGTAATAGAAGCTACTTCGCCAGAAGTATGTATCACTCCGCTAGATCAGTTTTTAAACAAGACTACTGAGCCTATGTATTTAGGACGAGTACTTGCAAAATACGAGAAACTACTTCCGAAAGCGAAAGAATTTGCTTTGGAACAAGTTGGCGTTCCTTATGACGATAATTATTTATATGCCAATGGTAAATACTACTGTTCAGAACTTATTTATGATGCCTTTAAATCAGCCAATAAAAACAAGGAGTTTTTTAGATTGCATCCCATGACGTATCGCTCAAAATACACAGGAGAATATTTTCCTGTTTGGGTACAATACTTTGAAAAATTAGACCAAGTCATCCCTGAAGGAGCTATAGGATGTAATCCCGCAGGCATGTCTTGGTCAAAAAACATCACTATTGTAGGTCCTATCGTACCATAGTGATACTATAGATTTAGTTATCAATTGAGGTCATCAATGCTGCAACTTCTTGTTGTACTTGTTGACCTTTATTTTTTGTATACCACTTGTTCAACAAGATGATTCCATCTTCGTCAAATTTTCCGTGTGCTGTTTTGTAATCATTGACTAATTGAACTGCATCAGCAGGACGTGGCCCCCAATCACCTAGTACTTCCAGCGTTTCTTTGTCTACGATTAACAACTTTGGAATTGCTCGTCCACCATTAGTTAAATATTGATCCATCAACTCCAAGTTTTGGTCGCGAAATACAATACGCAACTCCACTTTTCCAGTAAGTTCAGCCATTTTATTTAGCATAGGTACAGACTGAGCTGCATCTCCACACCAGCTTTCAGAAATCACCAACCAAATGTACTCTTTCCCCAAGTTTTCCATTACTAAGGCAACTTCAGGCTCTACACTCAACGTTTTATCTAAGCGATGTAAGCGCGCTTCATTCAGTTCAGCATATGGTAAATAATCTGCTGAAAGATTTAATTTCTCAGGGTTATTTTGCAGAGCCTCTGTCACATACGAACGGAACGCTGCATACGAAAAGCTATTATTCAATTCTTTTATCTCGACTTTGTTCATTTTTGTTTAATTTTATTAGTTTGAATTCAAAGTTAAACTTTTAAACACTAATCTATCAATACTTTATTTATGAAAACCCCAAAAATAGGTTTGGCTTTATCTGGAGGTGGCTATAAAGGGATAGCTCATGCTGGTGTTCTTTCCTTTTTACTCGAGCAAGACATCAAACCTAAAATCCTCGCTGGAACAAGTGCAGGATCCATTGTTTCTTGTCTATTTGCGATGGGATTGACTCCACATGAGATCTTGGATTTTTTTAAATCTGTCAATATTTTAAACTGGCATTTTTTTACGTTTAAAAAAGCAGGACTCATTGATTCAAATGCATTTGAGAAATATCTATTCTCTATTTTTGAAAATAGAACCTTGGATGATTTGCCGATTCCAGTCCTGATTAACTCCACCGATATTGCAAAAGGAGAAGTACACGTTTTTGATCCTAGTACGCGTGTGATTGATGCGATTTTAGCCTCTAGTGCTTTTCCCGCTATTTTTTCACCGCACAGCATCAACGAGCAATTGTATAGCGATGGAGGTATCCTCAACAATTTCGCTACAGATTTGATTCGAGAGGATTGCGACTTTCTCATTGGGAGTAACGTTTGCCCAATTGAACAATTAGACAAGAAAAACCTAACCTCCCTTCGATCCGTGGCTATACGAGCCTATGATTTGATGGCGGCTAATCACAACCGCTCCCAATCGATTTTATGTGATTGGTTAATTGAATCGCACCACATCACTCAATATTCAACTTTTGAGCGAAATAAGCAACGAATGGATGAAATTTTTGACTTGGGATATCAAGCAGCTAGTAGAACGTTTAAAAATCATCAGGATAAATTCGCAAAAGCTATTTTATAGTAGTATATAATCTTTATATTTGCAAAACTTTAAAAATATCATATCCATGAAATACAAAAGAATTCTACTTAAATTAAGTGGAGAAGCTTTAATGGGAGAGAATCAATATGGAATTGACCCTAAGAGATTAGCTGAGTACGCAGCTGAAGTAAAAAAAGTACATGATCTAGGTGTTGAAATAGCGATTGTTATTGGTGGTGGAAATATTTTTAGAGGAGTAGCAGGAGCAAGTGTAGGTATGGATCGCGTTCAAGGAGACTATATGGGAATGCTTGCAACGATTATCAATGGAATGGCACTTCAAGGTGCTTTAGAAGATGCCGGAATGCTAACTCGTTTACAGACAGCCTTGAAAATCGAAGCTGTTGCTGAGCCTTATATCAAAAGAAGAGCTGTTCGTCACTTAGAAAAAGGTAGAATTGTAATTTTCGGAGCAGGAACAGGAAACCCTTATTTCACTACAGATACAGCTGCAGTATTAAGAGGGGTTGAAATCAACGCTGATGTAATTTTAAAAGGAACACGTGTTGATGGCGTGTACAATGCAGATCCTGAGAAAGATCCTACTGCTGTTAAATTTGAGCAAATCACATTTAGCGACGTACTAACAAAAGGGTTGAATGTAATGGATACTACAGCATTTACCTTGAGTAGAGAAAACGAGTTACCGATTGTGGTATTCGATATGAATAAAGAAAACAATTTACTAAAAGTTTGCCAAGGAGATGATTCAGTAGGAACTACTGTTTCCGTAAACATTAATTAATAAACGTTATGACAGAAGAAATAGATTTAATTATTGCAAGTGCAAAAGAGGCAATGGACAGTTCTATTGCTCACTTAGAAAAATCTTTATTAAATATTCGCGCTGGAAAAGCATCACCTCAAATGTTAGGTGCCGTTTTTGTAGACTATTACGGTTCTCAAACTCCGCTATCACAAGTAGCAAGTGTAAACGTTCCAGATGCTCGTACATTAACAGTTACACCTTGGGAAAAAAGCATGTTACAACCAATTGAAAAAGCAATTATGATTGCTAATTTAGGGTTGAATCCAATGAATAATGGAGATAATATCATCATCAATATCCCTGCTTTAACAGAAGAAAGACGTAAAGACTTGGTAAAACAAGCCAAAGCAGAAACAGAAGAAGCAAAAATTGGTATTCGAAATGCACGTAAAGATGCAAACAACGATATCAAGAAAGAAGAAAAAAACGGAGTTTCTGAAGATGTTTGTAAAGATGCTGAAGAGCAAATACAAAAATTGACCGATGCTTTTGTAAAGAAGATTGACGATATCTTAGTGAGAAAAGAAGAAGAAATTCTAAAAGTATAAGGAAAGCCCGCATCAGCGGGCTTTTTTATTGCTACATATTTCAACGTTTTTAAGGCAATTTGTTTCTTTTACAAATGAACCTTCCCATACAACGCCTCTAAAAGCTATATTTCATACCGAATGTTTGATTAATAACCTAGTTGATTACACAAATATCTATTGTTTTTTAGTACATTTGTTCGTATTTCAATTCCAAGAATTGATCTACCAGGTAACAAAAATATAATCAAAAATGAAACACACCAAAATTATCGATCTACTTACCGGGAAGGCACTTTTGCACGAAGTAAAAGCAAAAGGTTGGGTAAAGACATTTAGAAACAACCAATTTATTGCTTTAAATGACGGATCGACAATCAATAACATCCAATGTGTTGTTGACTTAGATAAGTTTCCTGCTGAATTATTAAAAAAGATTCACACAGGAGCAGCTATTTCTGTAAGAGGTACCCTAATTGAAAGTAGAGGAGCTGGACAAAATGTAGAAATCCAAGTTGAAAACTTAAAAGTTTATGGTGAATCCAATCCAGAAGAGTATCCAATTCAACCGAAAAAACACTCGTTAGAGTTTTTACGTGAAAATGCTCACTTACGAATTAGAACAAACATTTTTGGTGCTATTATGCGCGTAAGAAGTACACTTTCTTATGCTGTACATAAATATTTCCAAGACAATGGTTTCTTTTATTTCAATGCACCAATCATCACAGGATCTGATGCAGAAGGAGCTGGAGAAATGTTTAAAGTAACCAATTTCAATTTAAATAAACTTCCACGTACTGAAGAAGGAGCGGTTGATTTCTCTGAAGATTTTTTTGGAAAAGCAACGAACCTAACTGTATCTGGACAATTAGAAGCGGAAACGTATGCTATGGCATTGGGATCAGTATATACATTTGGCCCTACTTTCCGTGCAGAAAATTCAAATACATCTCGTCACTTAGCTGAATTCTGGATGATCGAACCTGAGGTTGCTTTCAACAAATTAGCAGACAACATGGATTTAGCAGAGGATTTCATTAAATATGTAATCAACTATACGCTAGAAAAATGTCAAGATGATTTGGCTTTCTTAGAGAAGAGATTACAAGAAGAAGAAAAGAATAAACCACAAGCGGAACGCAGTGAAATGGCTTTACTTGAGAAACTTCGTTTTATCACAGAAAACAATTTCAAACGCGTAAGCTATACAGAGGCTATTGATATTTTAAAAGCTTCTAAGCCGAATAAAAACAAGAAATTCAACTATATCATTGAAGAATGGGGTGCTGATTTACAAAGTGAGCACGAGCGTTATTTAGTTGAGAAACACTTCAAATGCCCTGTAATCTTATTTGATTACCCAGCAGATATCAAAGCATTCTATATGCGTATGAACGAGGATGGAAAAACAGTTCGCGCTATGGATATCTTATTCCCTGGAATTGGAGAGATTGTAGGTGGTTCTGAAAGAGAAGAGCGCTATGACGTTTTATTGGACAAAATCGAGTCAATGGGAATTGACAAAGAAGAGCTTTGGTGGTATTTAGATACCCGTAAGTTTGGTACAGCTCCACACAGTGGATTTGGTCTTGGATTTGAGCGTTTAGTACTATTCGTTACAGGTATGACGAACATTAGAGACGTTATTCCTTTCCCTAGAACTCCGCAAAATGCAGCGTTTTAATTATTCATAGAAAGAAACCCTTCAAATGTTTACTTTTATCGTATTTTTTCTTTAATTTAGAGGGAATACCGATTAAAAGTAAACATTTTTATTTCGTTAATTTTATTTAGCATGCTAAAACAAAGTTTACAGCTTAAATTATCTCAAAAATTATCTCCTCAGCAAATCCAGTTGATGAAGCTGATTCAATTGCCTACTTTAGCCTTTGAACAAAGGCTGAAAGAAGAACTAATTGAAAATCCTGCCTTGGAAACAGGGAAAGAAGAAACAGGGGACGACTTCGATAGTTTAGACAATGATTTTGACGACTTTGACAATGAACGCATTGACACAGAGGACATCAATATTGATGACTACCTCAGCGATGATGAAATTCCTGATTACAAATTACAGGCGAATAATTACAGTTCTGATGATGATGATTATGAAGCACCAATAATTGCTACAGAATCCTTTCATCAAAATCTAATCAATCAACTCAATACCTTCATCCTTTCTGACCACGATAGAGCCATTGCGGAATTCTTAGTGGGTAGTATTGATGAAATGGGATATATCCGTCGTGATGTACAAGACATTGTGGATGACTTAGCCTTTACTCAAGGGATTTACACCGATTTAGAAACGGTGGAAAATATCTTGAGCATTGTTCATGAACTTGAGCCAATTGGCGTAGGTGCACGTGATCTACAAGAGTGTTTATTGTTGCAATTGAAACACAAAACACCTACGGATGCTATTACAATAGCCAAAGACATCATTGAGAATCAATTCGATGCCTTCACTAAAAAACATTATGACAAGCTCTTAACGCGTTATAATATTACCAAAGATCAATTGCGCAAAGCCATTGATGAAATTGAGAAACTCAATCCGAAACCAGGAGGAGCTTTCACAGGGTCTAATCGCTTTATAGAACAGGTGATTCCCGATTTTACCATCAAAATTGTCGATGGTGAAATCGAATTATCCTTAAACAATAGAAATGCACCTGAGCTCCACGTCTCTCGCGATTATCAAGAGATGTTACAGACGTATAAAGATTCTACACAAGCTAGTGCTTCTCAAAAAGATGCGGTTCAATTCATCAAACAAAAGTTAGATGGAGCGAAGTGGTTCATTGACGCCATCAAACAACGTCATGAAACGCTTTATGTTACCATGAGTGCTATTATACACTATCAACAAGAATATTTTTTAACGGGAGATGAGACCAAACTTAAGCCAATGATTCTAAAAGACATTGCTGATTTAGTTGGGTTGGATATCTCTACGATTTCACGTGTTGCTAATAGTAAATACGTTGAAACACCTTATGGTACTAAATTGATCAAGAATTTCTTTTCAGAAGCAATGATGAATGATCAAGGAGAAGAAGTATCTACGATTGAAATCAAGAAGATTCTAGAAAATATCATCATGGAGGAGGATAAAAAGAAACCGTATCCCGATGATAAAATTGCGGAATTATTGAAAGAAAAAGGGTACCCTATTGCTCGAAGAACCATTGCAAAATACAGAGAACAATTGGACATTCCAGTCGCTCGAATGAGAAAGAAAATTTAATTAGAAATACAAACCATTCACTAACCTTGCGGTAGGCCATCATGAAAAAATTAGCTCAACTTGTTTCCTATCTTTTTCATCCTATTTTGGTTCCTTTACAAACTGTTGGGTTGTACTTTCTTATTCAGTACTATTATTTTACACCTTTAGAACTGTCTATTATTCTCAGTCAAGTAGCCATTGTTACTTTTTTCATTCCCATTTCCATTTACTATTTGATGCGTTCCTTGCGCATTCTTAAATCTAGTGTAATGGTCAATGAAACCAAAGAGCGTATCTTTCCTTTTGCCATTAATATTTTACTGCTTTATACGCTTAAATCACTTGTTTTGTACAACAACAGTGCGTATGAACTGAAGATTTATTTTTGGGGCTTAATTGGATCGTATTCTCTCTTGTTGCTTGGCGCATTTTTGAAACAAAAATTCAGTGTTCACACTACTTTATTAACTGCAGGATTAACGTTTCTCATCCTGTTGCTTATCCACCAAAAAACACCTGCTTTAATTCTAGTTATTGGCTGTATATTAATTACGGGAATAACCGCTAGTGCTCGTTTATTTTTACGTGCACATACCTCGTATGAAGTTATTCTAGGTGGATTAATTGGAATTGTTCCTCAAATTTTGTGTTGGATGCTTTTACAATAATCTTATTTTTATACATTCATTATTTAATTGATAAAAAAAGAATACCTTTTCCGAAAATTCAACCTTTTGAACCCAAACAGATGAAAAGGATTCTCTTATATTTATTATTTTCTTTAGGCGTACAGGCACAAAATGCCCCACTTGATTCCATTTGTATTGAATATAAACTTGAGCACGGACTTTTTCTTGTTTCTCAACACAACAAGTATGGTTTAATCGATAGTTTAGGAAGTCCTATTACTCCCATCATATATGATGATATAGATTTAGTAAAACGATATGGTTTTCTAGCCTTACCCTTTGAAGGTACTGACTATACCACAGTCAATGAAGGAGGTAAAATTGGAGTTATTGACAAAACAGGTAAACAAATTATTCCATCCGTATACAAAAACATTAAGACACCTTTTTACCTCGACTTAATAATCGCAGAATCGGAAGAAGGAATGCAGTTATTTGATTCAGAAGGCAAACCACTATCCCCCATCTATGACCTGATTCATATTAATTCCAACTCATCTTATCCTTTAGTAGGACAAAATAACAAATATGGTTATATCAACCCAAAGGGAGAGATAATGCTACCTATCAACTACGATCAAGTAACTATTTTCGACACTTTCGATATAGGCTCTAAAGAATATGTAATAACCACATTAGGAAACAAGAAAGGTTTTGCTCACAAAAGTGGTTCTGTTGTAGTACCACCTATCTATGATGAAATCAAACCAGACTTTAAAACGCCCTACATACGCGTTCGTTTGAATGGTAAATACGGCGTAATGGATCGAGCTGGAAATATTTTAGTTTCACCTGACTACGATGAAATGGAGTCTAGTTTCGAACATGGTTATGCTCTTGTATTTCAATATAGTGATTCACTTAATAAAGCATTTAAAAATCGCTTATATGGAGCCGTTAACTTTCAGAATAAACAAACCTTAACCACTGAGTATAACCAAATTTTTCATCATCCTACTAGTCACAAAGATCTTGCTAGTATATATACAAAGACGGGGGTAGGATTGGCATATCCAAAAACTGGGCAAATCATAGCCCCTCCCATATTTATGACGATTGAAGACGATTATTTAGACGATTATGGAATAGCCATTCTCATCCAAGCGAGAGAAAAAAACAAATCTCGAGAATATTACTCTGAACTTCGACGCAACTATTATGCACATAAAAAAAGAGGACCAAACAATCTCTTCAGTCTACTTGAAAACCCTGAAGCATACCAATATGGAGCAATAGATAGAAAAGGAAATATACTAGTCCCTTCTATATACCAAAATGTAACACTTATTCAAGGATATGGGTATGAGTATCCCGTTACATTTTTGAAGGCACAAACATACGATAACAAAGAAGTTGCCTATGACCTAAAGGGAAAGCAAGTAGTTGCCGCCAAATATGATAAAGTACAACCCTTATACAAGGGAGAGGACAAACAACTAGGCTATATTATTGTTATGCAAAACGGCCAATTTGGTTTAGTTAATTCTAAAGGTAAGATCCTAATTCCCATTACCTATGATTATATCGCTCAAACACCTAGTGGTTTACTTCGGGTGAAAAAGAAAAAGAAATACGGGCTGATGAACCTAAAAGGCAAAATTGTACTTCCTTTTATTTATAATCAAATAGAAAATGATTGGTACCAACCTGACCTCATCAAAATAGCACAAGACTCTACTTATGGTATCCTAAAAGTGAATAGGACAGCACAAACGGTACAACAAATAATTCCGATGCATTATTCTACTATTACACTAGCAATACATAAAGAAGAAAATAAATTGTTGTTTTTTATTGTCAAAAAAGATCAAAGTTTTGGTTTATATTCCCCTGAAGGCACTTTAGTTTGTCCTCCAATTTACGATAAAATCAGCGATTTCAACGGTGGTGCATACGCCTTAGTCTATAAAGACAATCAAGTTGGTTTACTGAAAATGGACGGTACTTTTGCATTCCCCTTACAAACTTATAAAGATCTAAGTTATAGTTATACAAATGGTAGATGGATTTTGTATATAGACCAAAAGGAATTTACGATAATAGAAGAATAAGCTGCTTTAAAACTATAAAATATAAAAGATAACTCCTACTTTAAAGAGCCTAAGTTTTTCCGAATCATCCTTGATTGGTGCTTCTTTATAAATGGGATTCAAACCGTAGTAGGCATAGAAATTCCACGTATTAAATCCAGCTCCTACGTACATGCCCAACAACCATTTGTTGATATTATCATCTCCTCTTACTGTTGTAGAATAGGTATCGGTTGAAGTTTTAAGACGACTTCCCAAAACATAACTCGCTTTGAACCCTACATAAGTACGCCAAAATTTGTGGCTTTCTGGAGTAGAAGTTCTCCATCGCAATTCAATAGGGAAATCCAACATATGCAACGAAAGACTGTTTTTCTTATAACTTGGTAAAGTAGTATAACTTCCATCTTCTGCTAGTCCGAAGTTATTGCGCAAATTTTGATATGAAAATCCAAAACCTGGAGCAATAGCTATGGTGCGACTTTTATTGATTGGAAAATCCCTCAGGAAACCAACATCCATCCCCAAAGAGACAGAATTTCCTTTAAAACCAACAGGTTTACCCTGCATCAAGGTATGCGATATACCGAAGTAAAATTGATCTTCTCTATATTTATAGTCTAGGGCTACGCTATCCTTTTTACTGGTCAATTCATCAATTCCTCCTAGTTCTTGTGCAAAAGAAAAGGAAGATATAAAACAACATAAACCAAGTAAAAAGACATTCTTCATTGTACTAATTTATAAAATTAAAAGGAATAAACTAGACCTACTCCTAGTGTTTGTTTGAATTGAATTTTTGGCCCTTCCATTACTTGTACACCGTTGCGTTCAACTTTTGTTTTTACGTTGTCATCGTAAATCAAGTTAATTCCAACATTAGCACGTACAAAATCATTCACCTTCATATCGAGTTTTAAGTCCCACATTACATCAATATTACCAAATCGATCAATGTAATCACTATATAACGTCAATTTTGTATCAATAAATATATTCGTAAATACTTCTTTCTTCCATTCGGTACTCACCAACAAACCAACCTCCGCTTTAGAGCGTTTTCCGTGTTTCAGAATATTTCCATCAGCATCTTTGATCGCTTGATCCACACCAAAAGCTCCTTGATCTGCTAAGCGTTGATCATTAACAAACGTTGCTTTATAGGTTAAAGGTGAAATATAGTATTTAATTCCTGTTTTAGAATCCATATATTCCCCCCCGATCCCGACAAATAGATAAGCTGGAGCTAACCATCTTGAAACGGGATCATCCGTATTAGGATAATTAAATCCATCTGTAAACTGAGTTCTAAAATTTAATTTAGAAACATAGTACCAATCGGATGCTACCGAAGATTTATAACCAAAGGTTGAATTAAGTTCTAAAACATCATCTGTCTTACGCAACTCTCGATCAGATTGCTTATTTACACCGTAGCGCACATTTAAAACATTATCCCAAATCAAACGCCCTTTGATATACTTTCTGCTAAAATATCCTTTTAATAAGCCTGAAATCGAATTATCTCCCCCAGCACTCCAATTGACAAAAGCAATTTGATTGAAATCTAACCCTACTCTATTCTTTTTCTCCCAGTACCCTATAATTTCATTATTCACAGGAATAGCAGATAACTGAATTTGAGGGTTAAACTTTGTTTTGATTTGCGTGTATTTGGGCTTACTGCGTTCCACAAAAACCTCTGGTTTAAAGAAGCCTAAATCTTCTCTACTCCCGATATTCATATAGCTCATCAGCAAATCTTCTTCTGCATAATTTTGACGAGGTAAAAAGTTCATCAAGGGATTAAAAGGATTCTCTTGAACTTTTACCGTATCCTGAGCTACTTGTGTATTGGGTTGAGGATTTCCAGCAGGGGTTTGTCCCTCTTGGGCTAATGCACCAACACCAGATAAACTTAATACAGAAAAAAAAGCAATCTTGCCTAACTTATTCAAAACTTTCACTAATTAATTTAACAATTGAATCTATGTCTATTCCACAAATTTCTTGTTGTTCTCTTACGGTTGCATGTTCGATGAATACATCGGGAACACCTAAATTTTCAACTGGAATCCCTGGATAATGCTGTGCTACAAATTGAGCAATCACACTTCCAAAGCCTCCTTTTATTGCGCCATCTTCGATGGTTACAATACGTTCATGCGTTTGACAAATATGATGTAGTTCTTCCTCATTTAATGGTTTCACAAACATAAAATGATAATGTGACCAATCTTCAGTCTCGCATTTTTTAAAGGCTTCTATCACATTATTGCCAATAACTCCCGTAGAAATCATCGCAAATTTATTGCCTTTTCTTAAATTTTTAGTTATTGATACGTTAACTTTTTTGAATTCTTCTCGCCAATTGGATTCTTTTACTCCTTTTCCTCTAGGATATCGAATTGCCCAAGGCGTATCAATTCCCAATTGAACTGTATATAATAAATTGCGCAATTCTATTTCATCTAAAGGCGCAGCAATCACCATATTGGGAATACAGTTCAAGTACGCTAAATCAAAAACGCCTTGATGTGTTGCACCGTCCTCTCCTACTAATCCTGCGCGATCCAAGCAAAATACTACGGGAAGTTTTTGCAGTGCTACATCGTGAATTAACTGATCATAAGCGCGTTGTAGAAAAGTGGAATAAATGGCACAATATGGGATTAATCCTTGCGTCGCCATTCCTGCAGCTAAAGTCACCGCATGTTGCTCTGCAATTCCGACATCTAATGCCCGTTCAGGAAACGCTTCCATCATATACTTCATTGAACTTCCCGTAGGCATTGCGGGTGTAATCCCTACAATTAACGGGTTTTGTTCTGCTAGTTCTACTAATGTATGCCCGAAAACATCCTGATACTTTGCTGGGTATTCCTTTTCCTCTTTGCGAATCAGCTCTCCCGTTGCACTATCAAATTTACCTGGAGCATGATATTTTACCTGATCTTCTTCTGCTTGTTTTAATCCTTTTCCCTTAGTCGTAATGACATGTAAGAACTTAGGTCCCTGATGTTGTTTTAACTTTGTTAACTCCTTAATCAACTGTTTCAAATCATGTCCATCTACAGGACCGCGATAATCAAAGTGCAAGGATTTAATCATGTTATTTCGCTTGTGATTACGCCCTTCTTTCACTGCCGTTAAATAATCTTTCAGCGCTCCTACACTTGGATCAATTCCAATTGCATTATCATTTAAGATGACCAACATATTGGCATCACTCACGCCAGCGTGATTAAGACCTTCAAAAGCCATCCCCGCAGCAATAGAAGCATCTCCAATAACAGCAATATGCTGTTTATCGCATTCTCCTTTTAACTTCGAAGCAATGGCCATACCTAAAACAGCAGAAATAGAAGTCGATGAATGCCCTACGCCAAAAGCATCGTATATACTTTCAAAGCGATTGGGAAATCCACTCACTCCATCTTTTTGTCGATTGGTATGAAAATCAGCTTGACGTCCAGTTAATAACTTATGTCCGTATGCTTGATGTCCCACATCCCAAACCAATAAATCATTCGGTGTATCAAAAACATAATGCAAGGCAATTGTCAATTCAACAACCCCTAAACTCGCTCCTAGATGTCCTTCTTTCGTGGCTACAATATCAATGATAAATCGTCGAATTTCAGCAGCTAAATCTTCCAACTGAGGTAAACTCAATTGTCTAATGTCTGAAGGATCTTTGATTTGTTCTAATAACATACGACTATTTCTACTCTTTTATATAAAGGACAAAATTACAACTTTGTTTTTACTCAAACGCCAATCCAATTAAATAATACCATGCTTCCTATCGGAATTCCAAGTATATAAAATTGCTATGCACAACGCAGACGAATGGGCATTCGTCCCTAGTTGTAGTGATTTTTTAACATTATTTAAAAGGGAAAACCTTTTTCATTTAACTTTGCTTGAAATAAAAAGAGACCATGGATATTTTTACAGATGAATATTTTATGCGCATTGCTTTAAGTGAAGCTCAAATTGCCTTTGAAAAAGGAGAGATTCCCGTTGGGGCGATTGTTGTTTCTGATCAAAAGATTATTGCCAAATGCCATAATCTCACAGAATTACTTCACGATGTTACGGCTCATGCAGAATTGCAAGCAGTTTCTTCTGCCGCAAACTATTTAGATGCTAAATATCTGAAATCATGCACTTTATTTGTAACTTTAGAACCTTGCCAGATGTGTGCAGGCGCCTTATATTGGAGTCAAGTTTCGCGCGTAGTCTGGGGAGCAAGTGATGAAAAAAGAGGATTTCAAACAATGGGCGGACAACTTCATCCTAAAACAAAAGTGACTGCTGGAATTTTAGCCGATGAATGTGCAGCACTTATGCGCTCATTTTTTGAGAAAAAAAGATAAAACTATAAAAAGCTATGAAAAACAAAATTGTATTAACCGTAGTGTGTCTACTTTTAGCCTTTCTACAGGCTTGTAAAAAAGACGCTACACAGGATTTTCCATTATCGGATCCCAAAGATTTTAGCGAATACATCAGCGCTTTTACCACAGGAATGATTTCCTCCAAATCGCCGATTGATATTGCCTTAACCAAAAACTGGGGCGAATGGCAAGATCAAGAGGAAGTTGATGCTAAATTTTTCACCATTTCACCTGCTGTGAAAGGAAAATTACACTATTTAGCTAATCAAACACTGCGTTTTGAACCTGCAGAACGACTGAAACAAGACCAGAAATATTACATTACTTTTCATTTAGGAAAGTTAACCAAGGTAGAAGAAGATCAACAAACTTTTTCGTTTTTAGTGCATACGGTACCTCAACAGTTTACTACTGAATTTGCAGACTTACAATCTACAGACAAGGATACCTACATGCTTAATGGAGTGATTAAATCAAGTGATTGGATTAGCACAGAAACCATTAAAAAGATTGCAACAGCTCAACAAGGAAAACAAGCCCTAGAACTTTCTTTTCAAACCAATGATGCACAAGAAGGAAAGGAATTTCCCTTTATCATTCGCGGAATCAAACGTCAAAAAGAAAGCAGCGAATTGACCTTAACGATAGATGCGAAAGCGATTCAATTGGATCAAAAAGCAACGCAAACTTTTGATATTCCAGCAAAAGATGTCTTCCATGTACACCAAGTACTAACAACGATTGGAGATAATCACGCTTTTGCTATTAACTTTTCCAATCCCATCAAAAAGAATCAAAATTTAGAAGGATTAATTCGCTTACAAGGATTAGAAAGTTTACCTCTTACTTTTTTGGTGGAAGGTAACTTGATCAAAGTATACAGCGAAAAAACACTACCTGAAGAGGTAACCTTAGTGGTTCAAGAAGGAATCAGCGATAGTTATGGCAATAAATTAAGCAATAACTATACAGAAAACATCACGTTTGCTATTCCAAAACCAGAAGTGCAACTCTTGCAAAATGGTACAATCCTCCCTTCTTCAGAAAATTTAAAAATCAACTTTAAAGCAACCTCTTTAAGAGCAGTTGATGTGAAGGTTTACAAAGTATTCCAAAACAATATTTTACAATTCTTACAGTCTAATAATCTTGATGGTTCGTATTCGTTATACACCGTTGCAGCACCTATTGCTAAAACAACGATTGAATTGACGAATCCTGATCCTAAAGCGCTATTGCGATGGAATGCGTATGCCTTGGATTTATCGACCTTAATCAAACCTGATCCAGGCGCTATTTACCATGTGAAGTTTTCTTTCAAAAAAGCGTATGCAATCAACTGTGAAACAGATGGAGAGGAAGAAATTGAAGTGGAGGAAGAAGAATTATCTCCTGAGGACGATGAATATGAATATTACTATCGTTACTATCCATGGGAAGAAAAAGAAGACCCTTGTTCTGATGCTTACTATTACTATATGCAAATGCCTTCAACGAATGTATTAGCTAGTGATTTAGCACTTATTGTAAAAGGAGGAAATGACAATGTATATACTGCTGTTGTAACCAATATTTTAACGACAGCCCCTGTGAATGGAGCTACAGTTGAATTCTATAGCTATCAACAACAATTACTAGCTACGGCTAAAACAGATAATGAAGGAATTGCCAAAGTAAATTTAGGCAAGAACAAAGCTTATTTTGCCATTGCAAAACAAGACAATAATACGACGTACATTAAGATTGATCAAGCGAATGCGCTTTCTGTTAGTAACTACGACGTAGATGGTACAACCCTACAAAAGGGAATGAATGGTTATGTGTATACTGAACGCGGCGTTTGGCGTCCTGGAGATTACATCCACATTGGTTTCATCTTAGATGATATCGCCAATCCATTACCCGAAAATCACCCTATTAAATTGACGTTATCTGATCCGTTTGGAAAAGTAACGGAGCAAATGGTTCAAAAGAAAAACGAAGCCAATCACTATGCCTTTAAAATCAAAACAGATGCCGAAGTACCAACAGGGAACTGGGAAGCGGTGATTCAGGTAGGTGGAGCTAAGTTTTACAAACGCATCAAAGTAGAAACCATCAAACCCAATCGTTTGAAGATCAAAAATAATGCAGAAGGGAAAGTGATTACTTCTGATTATTACAACAAGCAAATTGATTACAACGTAGAATGGCTACAAGGAAGTACGGCTAAAAATTTAAAAGCAGAGGTACAAATCAAATTACTTCCTGAACAAACAACGTTTAAAACGTATCCAAACTATCGTTTCAACAATAGCTTGTCTTCTTATGCAACCGAAGACATCAATGTATTTTCTGGACGAACAAGTGAAAGCGGTGCTTTTTCTTTCGCTTTAAATCTGAAGAATACAGTAGAAAACTCAGCGATGTTAAAAGCAATTTTAACGACCAAAGTATATGAAAACGGTGGAGATGTATCTACTGATGTATCTACATTGACCTACTCTCCTTATGCTAGCTATGTAGGGATTAAAGCACCTGAAGCTAATAAATACGGGTATTACGAAACAGATAAACCGTTGGATTTTTCCGTTGTAACGGTGGATAGTGAAGGAAAAGCATTAGGTCAAAATGTACGCGTAGATGTTTATAGAAAAAAAGGATACTGGTGGTGGAGCTCTAACCAGTATGGAGTATCAAATTACAATGCTTCAGAGTATTATAGTTTATACAGCTCCGATGAAATCAGTACTTCATCAAAAGGAGGAACGAAATACGAATTAAAAATTCCGGAACAAGATTGGGGGAATTACGAAGTTGTATTAACCAATTTAAACAGTGGACATGTTGCTTCTCAACAGGTGTATGTAGACTGGCCGTATTGGTCAGCCAAAACCAAACACAAAGAAGGTAAAGATGCTATTGCACTCTCTATTGCAACAGATAAAAAAGAATATACTGTAGGCGAAAAAGTTAACCTATCCTTCCCGTCAAGTGAAGGTGGGCGCGCGTTAGTTTCTGTTGAAAGTGGCAGTAGTGTTTTATCTACACATTGGGTACAAACCAAACAAGGAGAAACGACGTTTGAGTTACCTACTACGGCTGCGATGGCACCAAATGCTTACATCAATATTACGTTGATTCAACCGCATGCTTACACCATCAATAATGCTCCTATTCGCTTGTATGGTATTGCACCCATTAGCGTATACAACAAAAAAACTAAGTTAGAACCTGAGATTATCATGCCTGACAAATTGCGTCCAGAAGAAAAATTCACCTTAAAAGTGAAAGAGAAAAATGGAAGCAAAATGACATATACAGTAGCTATCGTTGAAGATGGTTTATTAGATCTAACGCGTTTCAAAACACCAACTCCTTGGCAAAATTTCTATAGTAAAGCAGCCTTGGGTGTTCGCACATGGGATGTTTTTGACTATATCATTGGAGCTTATGGAGGAACCATCAACCAAGTATTTAGTATTGGTGGAGATGAAGATTTAGGCGCAGGTCAGGTGAAGAAAGCCAACCGCTTTAAACCGGTTGTTATTTTCTCTGGTCCACATACATTAGAAAAAGGAAAGACTGCTTCTCACGAAATTAAACTACCTAAATATATTGGGTCGGTTCGAACCATGATTGTAGCTTCAAATACAGAAAACAGAGCTTACGGAAATACCGATAAAACGGTAAAAGTGAATAATCCGTTGATGATACTAGGTTCCTTACCACGCAGAGCTGTTCCAGGAGAAAAAATCACTCTACCTGTTACTGTGTTCGCTATGGAGAACCACGTTAAAAACGTTCAGATTTCCGTAAAAACAGATGATAAATTCAAAATCAGTGGTTCTTCCTCTCAACAACTGACATTCAGTGAGCCTGATGAAAAAATCGCTTACTTTGAGCTAGAAGTAGCGAATAAAACAGGGATTTCTAAAATTGAAATTGAAGCAACTTCCGGAAAAGAAAAAGCAACCTATAGCATTGAATTGGATGTACTCAATCCAAATCCTGTAACGACACGTACAGAAATTGTAAGTATTGATCCTCAAAGTGAAGCAAACTTAGATTGGAATCCATTTGGTATTGCCGGAAGCAACAAAGCAACCTTAGAGCTTTCCGCTTTCCCGAATATCAATTTGACTTCGCGTTTGAATTACTTGATTACATTCCCACATGGATGTACAGAGCAAATCACTTCAGGTGTATTTCCTCAGCTCTATCTTGGCGATTTAATCACGTTGGACGAAAGCAAAAAACAAAGCATCCAGCGCAATGTAAACGAAGGGATCCAACGTTTAGCACAGCGTCAATTCTCTGATGGTGGATTTGCGTACTGGCCAGGTAATAGCTATGCGGATGATTGGGCAACGTCTTATGTTGGACATTTCTATCTTGAAGCAGAGAAGAAAGGATACGCACTTCCGGTAAACAGTAAATCCAACTGGATTTCCTACCAACAGAAAATGGCCCGTCAATGGAAATCTAATACGCGCTATAATACCGATTTCGCACAAGCATATCGTTTATACACGTTAGCTTTAGCGGGGCAACCGGATATTGCTTCGATGAACCGACTGAGAGAAACACAAGGAATCTCTACGAATACCAAATTCCGTTTGGCTGCTGCCTATGCATTAGCGGGACAAAAAGAAGCTGCTCAAAAATTAATTGCGAACCTTTCTTTAGATGAAATTGCAGGTTATTCGTACTACGGTTCTTATGAAAGAAACTTAGCTATGGTTTTAGAGACCATGATGTACAGCAATGGCAATAAGATTAAAACGCATGAATACGCTATTGAACTAGCGAATAAATTGGGATCTTCTCAATGGATGAGTACACAAACCACAGCGTATGCTTTAAATGCAATCGCTAGCTATGTGAATGTACACAAGCCAAGTGATGGAATTAATACACTCTATACCTATAACGGACAAGCAACAACCGTTAATACTGCAAAAGCAATGGTTCACGCTGAATTGAAAAACATCAAATCAAGTAATAACCTAGCGGTTCAGAATAAGAGTAATGCTGTACTGTATGCCCGTTTAACATCGAGTGGTATTTTACCTGTTGGACAAGAACAAGCGGACCAGAGTAACTTAGCCATTAAAACGACGTACCGCGCTACAAATGGCCTTGTAATTAACCCTGCGAGTTTGCAACAAGGAACAGAGTTTATCTGTGATATTACTATTTCAAATACAAGTAACCGCAGTATTGAAAACGTAGCCTTAACACATATTGTTCCTTCCGGATGGGAAATTGTCAATTTGCGTTATACTGATGCAGGAGGAACAGAAAATCAAGTGGATTACACCGATATTCGCGATGATCGTTCGCTGTTCTATTTTACATTAAATGCAAATAGTACCAAAACATTGAAAGTGACATTAAATGCATCGTATTTAGGAAACTACTACCTTCCAGGGGTACAAGCCAATGCCATGTATGACAATGCCTACCGCTGTCGCACAATAGGACAATGGGTAGAAGTAATCAAATAACGAAAAATTAAATCAAGATAAATACAGGGATAGCAATCCCTGTATTGCTTTTATATGAAATTCAATCTCAATTTAAAATGGAGTACGTGGAGCACAAAAAAGAAAGTGCTTGTTATTCTTGTAGGCATTGCTTTGATTGCCTACTATTTTTGTTTGCCCCGAACGTTATTTGATGCGCCGTATTCTACTGTTATTGAGAGTAAGGATCACCAACTATTAGCGGCTCAAATTGCTCCTGATGGTCAATGGAGATTTCCTGAAATGCAAGCGGTGCCCGATAAGTTTAAAACCTGTATCACGTTATACGAAGATGAATATTTCCAATACCATTGGGGATTCAATCCCGTATCTATGGTCAAAGCTTTTATGTCTAACCTATCTGCTGATAAAATAAAAAGAGGAGGAAGTACATTAACCCAACAAACTATTCGTCTAGCTAGAGATGGACAAAAGCGAACCTATTTTGAAAAAATCATTGAACTGATTCAAGCAACACGCTTAGAATTCAAATACAGCAAACAATCCATTTTAAACTTATATGCCTCCCATGCTCCTTTTGGAGGAAATGTTGTAGGCCTGGATGTTGCGGCTTGGCGTTACTTCGGAACAGCTCCTGAGCAACTTTCTTGGGCTGAAAGTGCTACATTGGCTGTATTACCGAATGCTCCTCGTTTAATTTATCCTGGTAAGAACCAAGAAATCCTATTAAACAAACGCAATGCTTTGTTGAAAAAGCTCCTCGAAGCACATAAGATTGATCAAAGCACCTACGAACTAGCCCTTACAGAACCGTTGCCTCAAAAGCCTCACGAGTTACCCCAAATAGCTCCTCATCTCTTACAATATGTTGCCAAAACCAATAAAGAAGAGCGTTTGGTTACCACAATTGATTATCAGGTACAACAAAGAGCAAATGATATTATCGCCAACTATTACCTGCATTACAGACAAGCGGAGGTATACAATATTGCGGCATTGATTGTAGATGTAGAAAACCGAGATGTTATTGCTTACATAGGCAACTCGCCAACTACTGTTACCCATCAAAAAGATGTGGATATCATCCAAGCCAATAGAAGCACGGGGAGTATTTTAAAACCTTTTCTCTATGCCGCCATGTTGGATGACGCTTCCCTTCTTCCTCATCAATTAGTTGCGGATATTCCGGTGGTAATCTCTGGCTATAAACCGACCAACTTTTCGAATAGTTATGAAGGGGCTACAACAGCGAATGAAGCTTTATCTCGATCGTTGAATATCCCCTTTGTTTTAATGCTACAACAGTATGGGGTGTATCGCTTTTATGACAATTTACAACAGTTGCAACTATCCTCCATCAACAAATACCCAGATCACTATGGCTTATCTTTAATTTTAGGAGGAGCCGAAAGTAGTTTATGGCAACTAACAAGAGCCTATGCGGGAATGGTTGGTACTGTGAATCATTACAACACGGCGCATGAATATCGCACCAAAGAAATACAAGAATTAAACTGGAAAGCCGATTATACACAAACTTATGGTGAAAGTTCCAAAGAAAAGACTATTTGGGGCGCAGGAGCGATTTACAATACATTTGAGGCCTTAACGAAAGTAAATAGACCCGAAGGTGATGAAGCTTGGCAATACTACGACTCAGCGCTTAAAATCGCGTGGAAAACAGGGACAAGTTTTGGAGGACGAGATGCCTGGGCGATTGGTGTCAACAAAAAATATGTAGTTAGTGTGTGGGTAGGGAATGCAACTGGAGAAGGGCGTCCTTCTATCAGTGGTGTTCGCATGGCAGGTCCTATTCTCTTTGATTTGTTCAAGCTACTGCCTAAGCAAAAGGACATGACTGCACCACTTAACGATCTGGAAGAAGTGTCGATTTGTTCAACCTCTGGTTACTTAGCGGGACCTAATTGTCCTCAAACTAAAACAGACCTCGCTCCTTTTCGCGCAAAGAAAACGGTACTCTGTCCTTACCATAAACTCGTGCACTTAGATGCTAGCTTACAGTATCAAGTCAATAGTCAATGTGAAGCTGTGGATCAAATTGTACCAACCCCTTGGTTTATTTTACCGCCAACGATGGCTTATTTCTATCGAAAGTCACACAGTGATTATCAAGACCTCCCGCCGTTCAGGGCTGATTGTGGTCCACAGGATCAACTCAAAAAGATAGAATTTATCTATCCGAAACACGGGGAACACATTTATCTCACTAAAAATTTCTATGCTCAACTGCAACCTTTTGTGGCGAAAGCAAGTACAAGTAGCGCAAACAAAACACTGTTTTGGTATTTAAATGAAGAATATATTGGATCAACAAGGCAGTTTCACGAATTGGCCATACACGGAAAAACAGGTATTAATTACCTCACCATTACCGATGAAGAAGGTCATACACAAACGATTGAATTCTACCTTGAAAAACAATCCTAACAAAAAACCCAAAACGGTGTCCGTTTTGGGTTTTTCGTTATTCTGATATTTCCTTTCCTTTATCATCAAAGAAATGGTATTCTAAATACGTGTAAGCGTCACGCGGTACAATTTTGACCCATTTCTTGAATTCCATCCACCACTTCATTCTTAAAGAAGGCAATCCTTTCGTTAGATAGGCCGCCACAAAAGGGTGCGTATTCAAGATTATTTTGCAAGATGGATCTCTTGCAATAATATTTTCGATTCGAGCTCTAATTTTATCAATAACTAAAATTGGCGCTTCAATCTCACCGTGTTCATTTGGATCTTCTTCTCTAGTTTCGATTGACACTTCAGGTCTCACGCGTTGTCTAGTGATTTGGATCAATCCAAATTTACTTGGTGGTAAAATTTTGTGTTTGGCTTTATCATCGCTCATCTCCTCTTTCAAGAAGTCATAAAGGGTTTTTCTATTCTCTGGATTACCCATATCAATAAAATCGACCACGATAATTCCACCCATATCTCTTAATCTCAACTGACGTGCAATTTCTGCAGCAGCAATTAGGTTTACTTCAAGGGCTGTGTCTTCTTGTGATTGTGCTTTGTTTGAACGATTTCCACTATTCACATCAATGACATGCAACGCCTCCGTATGCTCTATGATCAGATAAGCACCTTTGCTCATAGAAACGGTTTTACCAAAAGAGGTTTTAATTTGGCGTTCAATGCTGTATTTTTCAAAAATTGGAACTTCTCTCGATTGATAATGTTTTACAATCGACACCTTAGCAGGGGCAATTTCTTGCAAATAGTCCTTGGTTTGATAATACAAATCCTCGTCATCCGTAATGATCCCCGTAAAAGTATCATTAAAAACATCTCGTAATATTGAGGAAGCTTTGTTTACTTCACCCAACACTTTCGAAGGATGATGTGCGGTTGTTAACTTTTTGCACATGTTATTCCACTTCGACATCAAGTTGCGCAAATCTTTATCGATCTCGCTTACTTTCATATCTTCGGCCACTGTGCGTACGATTACACCAAAACCTTTGGGTTTAATGGACTGTACTAATTTCTTTAATCGTTCCTTCTCTTCTTTCGACTCAATTTTTTGAGAAATTGAGATGCGATTTGAAAAAGGCACAAGTACTACATATCTACCTGCGATTGATAATTCAGAACTAATACGCGGTCCTTTTGTCGAAATAGGTTCTTTAACTATTTGTACTAGCAAAGATTGGTTGGCACTCAATACATCTGTAATTGCACCATCTTTATCTATTTCTTCTTCAAAAACAAAGTTTTCTAAGGCGAAATCTTTTAATTTACCTCCACTTACAAGTTTAGTGAACTTCAGCAGCGTTTTTAAGTTCGGACCTAAGTCATGATAATGCAAAAAAGCATCTTTTTCAAAACCTACGTGTACGAACGCGGCATTCAATCCAGGAACGGGTTTTCTAATTTTGGCAATAAAAATATCGCCTACTTGAAAACCATTACCTTCATCAGCCTCACGCTCTCTGTGTAGTTCAATTAGTTTTCCATCTTTTAATAAGGCAAAATCTACTGTATCAGAATTCGACCTAATAATTAGCTCTTTATTCACACTGTACATTTTTATCCATACTCATTCATTACACTGTTTTGATTATTTTGGAGAATCCCGTCAAAACAAAAGGAGTTTGTATAGATGGATTAAACATTATTTTAAAAACAAGTTAGACTTGTTTATTCCTTCTTCAACTTGATAAGATATCTATCAATGAGCGTACTTTGAAATTTCTTAGAAAAGAAAAAAGTAGTATTAAACTACTTTTTCTTTTTGTGACGGTTAGCTCTCGCTCTTTTTTTACGCTTATGCGTTGCTACCTTATGTCTTTTTCTTTTTTTACCACTTGGCATAATGTGTGTAATTTAGAGATTAATAAATTATTTTACTTTTACTTCTGTGTTTGATTTTACACCTTCTACAAACACTTTAGCTGGTTTAAATGCAGGAATGTTGTGAGCTGGAATCCTAATTGTTGTGTTTTTAGAAATGTTTCTTCCAGTTTTCTCAGCTCTTGTTTTGATGATAAAACTTCCAAAACCTCTTAAATACACATTTTCACCTGTTTCTAACGACGCTTTTACTTCATCCATAAAAGATTCTACTGTCGCTTGAACGTCACCTTTCTCAAGCCCTAATTTCTCTGAAATTTTAGCTACAATGTCCGCTTTAGTCATTTTAGATATTAATTATATTTGTTGTTGTCCGTTTTTTTTAGAGTGTGCAAATATATTAATTTATAATCCAATAATTCAATCTTAATCGATTAAAATTTAATTATATATCGTTTATTTTTGCCTTTCACACATTTTAATCATGATTTTCTCTAACAAACTAATAGCTTGGTACTTAGACAACAAACGCTTTTTACCTTGGCGTGAAACAAAAGATCCGTATTACATTTGGCTATCAGAAATTATTCTTCAACAGACGCGCGTGGCGCAAGGATTACCCTATTTTGAGGCTTTTAAACAGACTTATCCTACTGTTTTTGATTTAGCAAATGCCCAAGAAGATGATGTTTTACTACTTTGGCAAGGTTTAGGATACTATAGTCGTGCACGTAATTTACATGCAACAGCTAAGAAAGTAGCCTATGAACTAAATGGACAGTTCCCAACAACTTATAAAGACTTACTCACCCTAAAAGGCGTAGGTGAATACACCGCTGCCGCAATAGCCTCTATTGCTTATGATGAAGTCGTTCCCGTTGTTGATGGGAATGTTTTTCGAGTTCTCGCACGAATTTACGGAATTACATCTGATATATCTACTCAAAGAACAAAAAAAGAGTTTCAGCAGGTGGCGGCAGGCCTAATCTGTCCAGAACAACCCGCTATTTTCAATCAAGCCATCATGGATTTTGGCGCCATTCAATGCACGCCTAAAGGAACAGATTGCACCCCTTGTCCTTTTATAACGACCTGTGTAGCATATCAAACCAACCAAGTGGACAAGCTACCAGTAAAACTGAGTAAAACCAAGGTAAAAAATCGCTATATGGACTTCCTGATTTACCTCGATGAGGCTGGGAATACCCAACTGGAACAACGCACCAAAAAAGACATTTGGCAAAACCTCTATCAATTCCCTGTAATGGATCGATTCGAGGACACCCCAATCAACATGGAAGAATACCTTCAGCAGCAACCTATTTCTTCTGCTATTACGCATATAGAATGCCTGACACAAGAAGTGATTATTCATCAACTCTCACACCAAAAAATACATATTCACTTTTGGCTCGTTAAAACCAATACCACACTAGCGAATCCTATTCCTTGGGAGGAATTAAATAAATTTGGTTTTCCAATTGTAATTCATAACTTTATTCAATCCTTAACTGTCTAATTTTTTCACTTATGAATGGCACCTTGAACAAAGTAACCCTTATTGGCCACCTAGGCGAAAATGTCAAAATACACTATTTTGAAAATGGCAATTGCATTGGGCGTTTTCCCTTAGCTACCAACGAAGTTTACATTAATAAGTCAACCAATGAACGCATCACTTCTACGGAATGGCATAATATTGTAGTCCGCAATAAACAAGCGGAAATTTGTGAAAAACACCTCACAAAAGGCGATCGTATTTATGTAGAAGGTAGAATTCGCACCAGACAATGGATTACAGAAGAAGGATTACAAAAACAAATTGTAGAAATTATTGTAACGGAATTCATGTTCTTGGATACGAAAAAAGAAGGTGGAAAAACAGCTTCACCAGAAGAAATAGAACGCAAGAAGGCCATTGATAACTTCTCTATTCCTGGAGAAAATAACAATGATAATTTGCCTTTTTAAACGGATAAGTAAATCAACCCTATGTTCCAAAAAACATTTGCCCTTTATGGCGCTGCCTTTTTAGGCGCATTGCTAGTACTAGGTTCTTGCAAAAAAGAAACAACACCAAGACCAAATGCCTATCTAGCTCTTGAGTACCCTCAACAAGAATATCAAAGCTACGAGAACTCCTATCATCATTTTACCTTTGATTTAAACAAGACTGCATCAGTGAAGGAAATTAAGTCAACCGCATTCGAGGTACACTACCCTGAAATGAAAGCGACTATTTTCATGAATTATAAAACTGTAGACAACAATTTAGACGCATTACTCAAAGATGCTCAAAAATTGACCTATGAACATTTTATCAAAGCAGATGAGATTATCGAACAACCGTATTTAAACGAAGAAGACCGCGTTTACGGTATGTTTTATCACGTAGGAGGTAATGCAGCTACCAATGTACAGTTTTACGCTACAGATAGCGTTAAAAACTTCGTTGTAGCTTCGTTGTATTTTTATGCCAAGCCAAACTTTGATTCCATCCTTCCAGCTAGTAACTATATCCAACAGGATATGCGAAAAATGCTAGAATCGTTGCGTTGGGAACAAACGAAGAAATAAAAAAAAGCTTTCGATGATCGAAAGCTTTTTTTATTCTATTATTAAAGCGCTTTAATATCTAAGTTCTCTACTTTATAACTGCCATTTGCAATTTTCTGAACCGTTTGTGTTAACGACTCTCCATTTTGCTTAGCGTCATCAAAAACAACCGTAGCTGTTTTGCTGTCAAAGTCAACAGTAGCTTCTTTTACTCCTTGTAATCCAGTTAACTTTCCTTCAATCATTTTAGCACATCCCAAAGCACAAGTCATTCCTTCAATTTGAAAGGTAGCTTGTTCCATGTTTCCTGCCACTTCATTCGTTTCTGTCGCAGTTGTTTCTACTTGCTCTACAGTTTCTGCTTGCTCTGCTTCTTTTTTAGTTTCGCTTTTACATCCCACTAAAAAAACTCCTCCTAATAAGGCAACTAATCCTAGTTTTACTATTTTCATCTTGTTCTTGTTAATGCTTTGATTTATACAATGCTTTTCTTAGGTACAAAAATACAAAAAAATAAATCCCTCGCTCCCTCTAATTCACTCTTTTTGTTTTGAGAATCAATACTTCAGCATCCGCTTGGCTTCTGTATTTTTATTTTTCTACAACTCCCTCCTATTCCCCAATAAAAAAAGTCGCTATTCGATTAGAATAGCGACTTCTCAAAAGAATTATAATTAATTTTAAAAAAGATTATTTAAAATCTGCATCCGAAACTCCTTCGTTAACTTTAATTTCCTTGATTTTCATCTCGATTTCAATACCGACATTCATCGATTGAACGAATGGAAATTTAATTCCTTTTACTTCTTTGTAATCCGAATAGTTAACTACTTGTTGCATTTTTTGCCCCATTTGCTCTACTTCTTGAACAACAGCTACTTTTAATCCTGTTGCTGTATCGTAATAGCTTGTTGTATTTCCAACTTTTACACCATAAGCATCAACACCATTGATTGACTCAATTCCTGTTAATACCGCTGTTGCATTTGCTTTTAACTCACTAAATGGAGTTGCTTCTACTTGAGCCTCTTTCAATTCTTCTCCAGTGATTTCTGCTTTTTGTCCTTGAACAACTGAATACCCCGCTTTAGGTGTAATCACTTGCTTAGACATTACTGCTCCCATCATTTTTTGTTCTGATGATAAAAAGCCGTCTTTTACTTTATTCACCATCTCCAACTTCATGCCTTGTACTTCAGCTTCACTTGTAATCATCAACGATTTCACTGCTTTTACTTTAGCATCTCCTCCAATCGCTTGGATGTAGTTTGCTAAAACAGTTTGTACTGTTACTCCAGCAGGAACTTCTTTTTTGAATACTGGTTTTTCAACTGCATTTGCTTCTTTATCATAGAAGAACATTGGTTTTTGTAATCCTTCTAATGCAGGTACAACATCCGCTCCTTTTCCAACAATTACAATGCGCATATTGTCATTCAAGAAATATTTTTGCGCTGCTTTTTGAATATCTTGTGGCGTTACTGCGTTGATACTCTTGATATAGTTTTCATAGAAATCTGCAGGTAATTGGTGCAATTCTTTATTTAAAGCATAACGCGCTACTGTTTCTGGTTTTTGGATTTCCATCACAAAGTTTCCGATATACTTCGCCTTTGCCATTTTCAATTCATCATCCTTCACTAGCGTTGTACGCATTAAGTTGATTTCTTTGATAAATTCAGTTACAGCACTATCTGTTACTACGTTACGTACAGAAGCACTCGCTCTAAATTTCCCTGGGTATTTACGTGCTGTACTAATTGAAGAATACGCACCATACGTCCATCCGTGTGCTTCACGTAAGTTCAAGAACAAACGTCCTTCTCCACCGCCACCTAAGATTTGGTTCGCTAAAAGAGCAGCGAAATAATCTGAGTCAGTCATTTTTAAATTCACCTCATTAACCAAGGCAATCTCAGACTGTACAGCATTTGGCATATTGACAAAATCAATTTGCGTTGCAGCAACATTTTTATTTGTAGTTCCTTCAGTGAATGTTGTCGTTGATTTTTTCCAATTGTTGAATAACGACTTCACTGCTTTTTCTGTTTTCTTGTAATCAACATCACCAACCACCACTAAATAAGCGTTGTTTGGAGAAAAATATTTCGCGTAATATTCTTGTACATCAGCTAAAGTAACATTCGATACTGTTGCTTCTGTTTCAAACTCTCCCGCTGCTGTATTTTTACCATATAACAACGCATCTTCTACACGACTTGCAACGGCAGATACACTTTTCTCACTTGTTTTTAAAGACTCAATTACTTGAGCTTTTGCTTTGTCAAATTCTTCTTGTGTGATTACTGAGTTTAAAGCTCCATCCGCTAATAAACCTAAAATAGTTTCATTGTACTTTGACAATCCACTTGCAAAAGCACCACCTGCAGAAAAACGAACATTTGCTCCTAAGAAATCAATCTCATCATTGAATTGTTCCTTAGACATTTTCTTTGTTTGATTTCCTAGTACTTCTGATAATATAGAAGCTACCCCCGCTTTATCTCCTTCTACGACTAATGGATTATCAATCGTCAACATATAAGAAACTTGAGGTAATTTATGATTAGGAACAACCAAAACTTTTAATCCATTTTTTAATACAAATGAAGTCGGTTGTCCTACATGTACTGTTGGTACTGGTCCCGATAGGGGTTGTTTTCTATCTTGTGCTTGTAATTGAGCAGCTGCTAAAGCAAAAACTAAACTAGCTGCATATATATATACTTTTTTCATTTTTCTTTTACTTGTTTAGCCTTAGTTATTTGCGTCTTTTTCTGGAGTATAATCTAAAATCAATCGCTGATTTTTATTCAAATACTTTTTAGCTACCTCGCGGATTTCTTCACGCGTAATGTCTCTATACATTTCAATATTTGTATTGATTAGATTTGTATCTCCATATAACAAGCTATAAGTAGCTAAGTTATGAGCCAATCCTTCTAAGTCAGAGTTTCCTCTAACGTATTCATTTTCTAATACGTTTTGTAATTTTTGAAAATCGCGTTCAGAAATTAATTCAGTTTGTAATTTTTCAATTTCTTTGTCGATTTCAGTAACTAAATCTTCTGTAGTATACCCTTGCATTGGTAAACCATAGATTAAGTACGCTCCGTAATCTTCTTGACTTAAATTGAATGCACCAATTTCTAGCGCTTTTTTCTGCTCATCTACGATTTTCTTGTATAATCTAGAGCTTTTTCCATTTGATAAGATGGAAGAAATCATATCCAATACACGAGCATCACGTGTTTTCATTGATGGTGTACGGTACGCTTGAACTAACATCGGAATCTGAACATTCGGATCTTGATACTCTGCTCTGATTTCTTTTGTAATTGGATCTTCTTGGATTGCAGCACGTGTTACAGGTGTTCCTTTTGCAATAGAACCAAAATATTGCTTAATCCAATTTTTAGCTTGTGCTGTTTCAAAATCTCCTGCTACAACTAATACAGCATTATTAGGGATATAGAATTTTTTATTAAAAGCCAAGAACTCCTCTAAAGTAGCAGCATCTAAATGCTCCATTGATCCAATAGGAGCCCAACGGTATGGGTGTTTCTTGAATAAATTTTCTTTTACTTGAGGTAATAATTGACCGTAAGGTTGGTTATCCATACGCAAACGCTTCTCCTCTTTTACAACCTCATTTTGTGTATCCACACCAATTTGGTTGATAATTGGGTGCATCAAACGCTCAGACTCCATCCATAACGATAGTTCTAAATTATTTGACGGGAATACCTCATAATAGTACGTTCTATCGTCTGATGTATTGGCGTTATTTTTACCTCCGTTTGCTGTTACCAACTTAAACCATTCTCCACGCTCAATATTTTTTGTTCCTTCAAACAATAAATGTTCAAAGAAATGCGCGAATCCTGTACGCTCTGGGTTTTCATCCTTTGCTCCTACGTGATACATCACAGAAGTAATAATAACAGGCGCTGATTTATCCTGATGTAAAATAACTTTTAGCCCATTGTCTAACGTGTATTCTTCGAATTCCACTTTTTGAGCTGACGCTGTCATTCCGTAAAATAATGCGCCCAAAATCAAGAGTGATCTTTTCATTTTGTAGTTTTTGAATTTAGTTTATACGTAGATTAGACGCACATTTTTTGAAATGTTACAAGGGAGTTAATCTAAATAGTGAAATTTAACATTTCGTTAGCAAAACCACAAGGAGGCTTTTTTGTGTTTTCGCTTTTTTGCTTTTTTGAAGAATTTTCGATTAAAGAAGGATTTATATTATTTAGATCATTCACTCTTATTCAGTGCGATTTGTGCTTTGTGAAGATGCTTTTTTGCTTTTTTGTGTTTTCGCTTTTCTAAACAATTTCCGATTAAAGAAAGAAGACACTTCAATCCAAAAAGAAAAATATGGCTCATTTCATGAACTTAGAACTTACGAATCACAACATTACAAAACAAATAATCAAAAAGATTTGACCAATTAAAAAAGATTTGTAAATTTGCACACTTAAATAAACCTTAATAATTTATTGTTATGTACGCAATCGTAGAGATAGCTGGGCAACAATTCAAAGTTAGCAAAGACCTTAAAGTTTATGTTCACCGTTTGGCAACAGAAGAAGGAGCGACTATCACTTTTGATAAAGTTCTTTTAGTTGATGACAACAACAACATTACTGTAGGCGCCCCAGTTATAGAAGGTGCTTCTGTAGAAGCTAAAGTTTTACAACACCTTAAAGGTGACAAAGTAATCGTTTTCAAAAAGAAACGAAGAAAAGGTTACAAAAAGAAAAACGGTCACAGACAAGCTTTGACTCAAATCGTAATTGAAGGAATCAACTTCGGTGGAGCAAAGAAAAAAGCGACTAAAAAAGAAACAGCTGAAGCAGCTGAGTAATTAACAATTTAAAATTATAACGTCATGGCTCACAAAAAAGGTGTCGGAAGTTCGAAGAACGGTAGAGAATCAGAATCGAAACGCTTAGGTGTTAAGATTTACGGTGGTCAAGCAGCTATCGCTGGAAACATCCTTGTAAGACAAAGAGGTTCTAAGCATAATCCTGGTGAAAACGTTTATATGGGAAAAGACCATACTTTACATGCTAAAGTTGACGGTGTTGTTAAATTCCAAAAGAAAAAAGACAACAAGTCTTACGTTTCTATCTTACCATTTGAAGCTTAAGAATCTACTTATCTGTTTACACAGATAAAAGATTACAAAATAAAAAAAGGTACTGTGTTTGCACAGTACCTTTTTTTTTGGGGTTCAATTTTCCAATATACAGGGCAAATTTCCATTTGCCCCTACGGGATTCTTTTGGGTTCAATTTTCCAATATACAGGGCAAATTGCCATTTGCCCCTACTCACCGCCTCACCGCCTCACCGCCTCACCACCTCACCACCTCACCACCTCACCACCTCACCACCTCACCACCTCACCACCTCACCACCTCACCACCTCACCACCTCACCGCCTCACCGCCTCATCACCTCACCGCCTCATCACCTCACCGCCTCATCACCTCACCGCCTCATCACCTCATCACCTCACCGCCTCATCACCTCACCCTCTCATCGCCAATTTCCTTTACCAGTTATTCTTATTTAGAAAAAATAAAAATAATATTGCACATCTCATTTTTCTTATTTATTTTTGGTCTAAATTAAATTATAACTAAAAACATAATAATCTACTCATGATGAAAGTAACTAAATTCCTATCTGCTTTAGCAATACTTGCATTCATTTCATTTGGTACTACTAGTTGTTCTAGTGATGATAACGTAATCAGACCAGAGAAACCAGACGAAAATGGACAAACAGAAGTAGGTACTGAACTTCATTTTGAAGGTACTTACGCTTACGGGCATGCTGGAAATCCAATCCCATTTGATTTTAAAAAGAAATCAATCTCAATGCAAATGTCATTAATGGCAGGAAGCGGACAAGAAGATGACCTATATAACATCATCAAAATTTATAAAAATACAGATGGTGTATTAAAAGTAGTTTCGAAACATGAAACAGAAAGCGAATACAAAGCGTTTTTCTTACGCAATATTAAAGAAGGGGAATCACTAGATATCAATATTGACTATTCTTTCACTTCAGAAATCGAAGCAATTAAAGCGGTTTACCCTGCAAGTGGAAATTCAACACCAGATCATGCAAACAACAAATTTGGTTGGTTGAAATTGACTAAAATGAATGGTGAGCCTTCAGAAAAAATTAATCTTCCTGTACAAGGAAAATACGTTTTCTCTGCACAAGGACACACGTATTTCTACAACTTCTCTAATACAATCGTAAATTTCAATGGAGATTATGATATGACTGTATTAAAACACAATACAAATACAAACAAAATCTTATTAGAAGGTAAAGGAGAGAAAGCGGGTACTTACTATGTGACTCAATTAAAAAACATTACAGCTAACACAGTAGATATCGCTAGATTAACTTTTGGTGAGGCTGATGCAAAAACGAAAGCAGAGGCTGAATTTGCTTTAGCAACTGACTTAACTGGAGGTAGATTTACTACTTACACAAAAGAAGGTAGTGAAGGTGGCGAAACGATTCCTGCATTTGAAGGATTAAAAGGTACTTATGTTTCTGCTACAATTGGCAATAACTTAGGATACTATCAATTCACAATGGGAGAAAACAACGAAGCGTTCTTATTCATGGGAGATTTCGCTGGATCAGGTACATTTGATGAAGGTGGAAAATTAGAATTGAAAAAAGTTTTTGCTGACAAAGCTAAAGGACAAATCATTTTTGAAATCACAAACTCTGAAGGATACTACGCAGAAAGAAATGGGCAATTCTTAACGTTATACGTTAAAGATTATGCAGATGGAACAAAAGCAACATTTGCTATTGCAACAAAAGGTGGTGTAACATCTATCTCTACGAGTAAAGGAAACGTAATTGGAACAACACTAGAAGAAGCAAAAGCACTTGCTGCTCCAGATGCTATGAAAGCATGGGACGGAGGAATGATGGCTTACGCTCACGTTTGGATCCCAACAACTAAAAAATAAGGCATTTCCATATTTGTTTAAATAATGAAAAAGGGCTTTTGAAATGAATTTCAAAAGCCCTTTTTTTATTTGGTTACTTTTATGGTATGATACAATTCTAATGCTTTTCCATCCGTTAGCATCGAAACAAAATGACAAATACTCATCAAGCGTTCGTACATACTATCACTTTCTATAATATAGCGTTCTGGAAGTAATTTAATGATTAACCCATCATAATGGTTATCTTCTCCGTAATAACGATTATTTGTAGCCGTAATAAAGCGTTCTAAAAGCGTTTCTATTACTTGGTACCCGATGATTTCCTTTTCAATGACTTCTTTACTCTGATAGACGTTATTGATGCTTACAGCTAAGATATCCTTCATTTGAGCGATGTAAGAACACTTCTCTGTTAAAGCAAAAGGATAATCCCCTGCTAAAATCTTTTCTTCATTCTCAATAAACAAGCGAGTTACATCGTCAATTAAACTTCCAATAGCCAAAGCACGTAAATAACTTACGCGGTCTTCTTTCGAATTTAATTGTGAATACTTTTGTGTATTGATGCTATTTTGAACAATCATGATCAAGAACTCCAACGCGTGTTCTTCCGGAATCCATCCTAAATTAATCCCATCTTCAAAATCGGTAATGGTATAACAGATATCATCTGCTGCTTCTACTAAATAAGCCAATGGATGGCGGTAGAATGCAGTTTCTACACGATCATCTTTCATGATCATTCCCAATTCAGAAGCGACATCAATAAATGCTTCTTTGTCTCCTTGAAAAAAACCATACTTCTTATCCGAAATATCACGTGTTGGTTTTTTAGGTAAACTCTCCTTTGGGTATTTCATGAAAGCACCTAAGGTAGCATATGAAATACGCAATCCTCCTTCAATACCAGGGCGCGATTTAGTCAAAATTGAAAAACCATTGGCATTTCCTTCAAAATCAATCAAGTCTTGCCATTCTTTTTCTGTTAGTTGTTCTTTGAACACTTGTCCTTTACCTCGACTAAAATAATCGCCTATTGCCTTTTCACCAGAATGACCAAATGGAGGGTTTCCAATATCATGTGCTAAGGATGCTGCGGCAACGATTGCGCCAAAATCATTAACTGTATAACCGTATTCTTCTGACAAATAGGTATATTTCTTCAAGAGCTTCTCTCCTACATTTCGTCCTAATGAACGACCTACCACAGAAACTTCTAAACTATGTGTCAACCTTGTGTGAACAAAGTCTGTTTTTGATAAAGGGATAACTTGTGTTTTATCTTGTAAACTGCGAAAAGGAGAAGAAAAGATAATGCGATCATAATCTACTTCAAACCCAATTCTCGTCTGACTTTCATCTAAGCGATTTCGTACAAATGTGTCACCGTGTTTCTTTAAAGACAGTAACTTTTCCCATTTCATCATATATTCTATTCTTTTATTCTTTACTAATTTTCTAACTCTAATTGGCTTGTAATAATATTGTTCTTTACTGTACGATAAATATGCGTCTTGGCCTCTGCATACGAAATATCATACAATCGTTCTACAGCTGCATATTCAACAGGATAAACAGCCAACATTTTATCATAATACAAATCTAAGGCCTCTTTTTCCGGCGCTGTATATTCGAGTTTTAATTCAAAACGACGCACTAATGCTTCATCAATCATTTGTATTTGATTGGTCGCAGCAATTAAAATAGACTTTTGTGGAAAGTTATCAATGAGTTGTAAGATGGCATTGACCACGCGTTTCATTTCACTATTATCTTTGTTGTCATAATCGCGAATTTGCCCTAAAGAGTCAAACTCATCAAAAAACAAAACAGCGCTTTCATATTGAATTTCTTTAAATAGACTTTCGATATTTTTTGCTGTTTCACCCAGTTTAGACGAAACAATAGTCGCCAAATTTACAATGATTAGCTTTTTATCTAACTGCTTTGCAATGGCTTTTGCGGTCATTGTTTTACCACAACCTGTTTTACCGTAGAGTAAGATCTTATTACTTACTGGTAGGTTGTATTTCGTCAAAATTTCACGATACTTATATTCCTTTAAGAACGCTTCGATTTCTCTTGCTACTGCTTCCGTAAACATAACGTCTTCTAAGCGAGTATCCGTTCGATCGATATAATACAAAGAACTCATCTCAAAAAATAGGATTTGAACATTATTAACTACAAATATAAGCTAAAAAAAACGTTACACTCCAACGAGTTTCCGTAAAAAAGCAAAGGAAAAACAATCTCTATTTAAACCAATTTGATCCAGTTAAAACTTAGGTTTACGACCGTGCTTATTGGGTAAGTCTTCTCCCTTTAACAAGAGTAAGATAAGCAAAACTGCAATATTCAACAACGGAATCAACAACAGTAAAGAAAGTATTCCATGTCGATTGACATCGTGAAGACGTCTAGCAGAACAAATAATCAAAACATAAATTAAGGCCGTACAAATAAAAGAATAGGTTCCTTCAACTTTAAAATAAGGGGCATAAAAAAAGGCACTTAAAAATAGACTTGCGAGAAGGGCCACACGCAATCCGTAATCCTTTCTTGAGCTTCTGCCTAAAGGAGCTAGAAATCCCATACTCCAATGGTGAGGATTTGCATAGTTCACCTGATCTTGCAGGTTAGCCTCCGTGAAATTCATATACACGCCATTATTCAAGTGAATACTACGCTTTTCTACATGTGCACTATACTTATTCGTTGCTGTCAACTCAAAAGACAAATACTTCGCATCTAATTCTTTTACGCGATAAATAACTTTACCTCTTAATTCATCCATATAGCCCATGGGATAAATTCGAATCATATCCGCTTGTTTGCATTCCCAACTAATTTCAATCCAATCTCCCATAAAGAAATACGTCTGATTGCAACTGAAATTCACCACTTCGGGTTTATAATAATCTGCTGTCGGTTGGGCTTGTCTGGTTGTTTGTGCACTTGAAGAGGTGGAAGTTGATCGATATAGCGTCAAATCATAAGCTTTTCGTTCAACTTCATTCCCTAGTACCTCATAAGCTTTAATCACTTCAAACAACTTGTTTTGATAGGTTGTATTGCCTTGATTCATATCGGGATGATACAGCTTAGACAATCGTCGAAACGCCTGTTTAATCTCGTTTGAACTAGCTGTGGGATTCACTTCTAAAATAGCATAATAGCTGCGCATATACTTGTGCAAATTAAATACTTGTCCTTCTTTCTTTGTCTCCGAATCACAGAAGACGCTTTACCTAATGGAACGGTAATGTAGCGCAATACCAGCAGTTAACAAAATAAATTAATCGCTAATTCATACTTTGAGTGTTCTTTATTCGTAGGGGTTATGAGTTGGGAGTTATGAGTTAGGGGTTATGAGTTGGGGGTTATGAGTTGGGGTGAGTTAGGAGTTATAGGTTATGGGTTGGGGGTTAGGGGTTAGGAGTTAGGGGTTAGGGGTTGGGGGTTATGGGTTGGGGGTTATGGGTTGGGGGTTATGAGTTAGGGGTTAGGAATTATGGTTATGAGTTGGGGTGAGTTAGGAGTTATGGGTTACGAGTTGGGGTAATGTAAAGGCATAAAAAAAGGAGACAATAACCCATTATCTCCTCAATTCCTTTATAGCCATTCGCCTAAATACAGCTATTTATTCTTCATCTGCTAAGAAAAACTTCATCGACTTCATCGGATAAGCTGTTCTACTTTTTCCACTTGGATTCGCAATTACCGTTTTAATACTAATCATATCTCCCAATTTGAACTGAGCTTCTGTGTATTGGTAATCCAACAAGTAAGGTCCACAAAAATAGTTTCCTAATTCGTCCTTTTCTATAATCCCTCTAAATATTCCTTTTTTCGTTTCTTTCGACATGGTCTTGTTATTTTAATAGACAAAGATACGATAGAAAAAGGTTTTTTGGTGCGGTTTCTGATTTTGTTATTTGAGGAGGGGATTTGGGTGAGAGAGAGTGGGACGGTGAAATCGTAACGTAGTGAAGATTCATCGAATACGAAAACAAATATAATCCAATGAGATAGATGGTGAGGTGGTGAGGCGATGAGAGGATGAAAAACTGTAGTGGCAAATGGCAAATTGCCAAGTAACTAGATAACAAGCCTGGGCAAACCTCATTTACCCCTTAACTCCTAACCCTTAACTCCTAATCCTTTTCCAATAAAAAAAGGCAACTAAACTAGTTGCCTTTTTTCTATATAAACCTTTATTCTATTAAAGTTCTAATGCTTTTTTAGGATTGTTATCCATCAACAATTCAGTTGGGTTTTCTAATGCTTCTTTGATTGCTACTAAGAAACCTACTGATTCACGTCCGTCGATGATACGGTGGTCATACGATAACGCTACATACATCATTGGGTGAATTTCAACTTTTCCATCAACTGCGATTGGGCGCTCAATAATATTGTGCATTCCTAGGATTCCAGATTGTGGAGGGTTGATAATTGGCGTAGATAACATCGATCCAAATACACCACCATTTGTGATTGTAAATGTACCACCAGTCATTTCATCTACTGTAATTTGTCCATCACGAGCTCTTGTTGCTAAACGTTTAATTTCAGCTTCAACTCCGCGGAAAGACAATAATTCAGCATTGCGAACAACAGGAACCATTAAACCTTTTGGTCCAGATACAGCAATTGAAATATCACAGAAGTCATATTTAATTTGCTCTTGTCCGTCAATCATAGAGTTTACATCTGGGTATAATGCTAAAGCACGAGTAACCGCTTTTGTAAAAAAAGACATGAAACCTAAACCAACACCGTGTTTTGCTTTGAAAGCATCTTTGTATTCGCTTCTTAGCTTGTTTACGTTTGTCAAGTTAACCTCATTAAATGTAGTTAACATTGCAGTTGTATTTTTAGCTTCAACCAAACGCTCTGCTACTTTACGACGTAACATAGACATTTTTTTACGCTCCTCACCTCTTGATCCTCCTGTTGGAGTACCCATTGAATGTTTCGCGTTTAAAGCATCTTCTTTCGTGATTCTACCATCTTTTCCTGTTCCAGAAACTGTAGCAGCATCAATATTTTTTTCATCTAGTATCTTCTTAGCCGCTGGAGAAGCTGTTCCTGTTGCATACGTTGCTGCAGCTGCAGGCGCTTGTACAGGTTCTGCTTTTGGAGCCTCCGCTTTTGGAGCTTCAGCCGCAGGCTTAGCCTCAGTAGAAGAACCTCCTGCCGGTTTTGCAGCACTAGTATCGATTAAACAAACCACTTGACCTACCGCTACTGCGTCACCTTCTTCTGCTTTTAAAGTAATGATTCCGCTTGCTTCAGCAGGCAATTCTAATGTTGCTTTATCTGAATCAACCTCAGCAATTGCTTGGTCTTTTTCAACATAGTCTCCATCTTTTACCAACCAAGTAGCAATTTCAACCTCTGTAATTGATTCACCTGGTGAAGGAACTTTCATTTCTAAGATGCTCATCGTATATTCTTTAATTAAATATTGTTATGTAAAAATACTCTTTTTTTATTATAAGTTCTTATTAAAAACTTTCTCAATTGCATAGGCAAAACGCTTTTTAGAACGTGTTGAACTACCTGATGCTGGTGCACTGTAGGCTTTGTTCCCTGCATAACGCAATGGTTTTTCGTCAAAATTCATCAACATATAACCATAAGCTCCCATGTTTTTAGGTTCTTCTTGTGCCCATACGAAATCATCTGCATTTGGATAAGAAGCGATTACTTCTTTGATTTGCTCGATTGGCAATGGGAACAATTGTTCTAAACGTACAAATGCAATATCATCTCTTCCTAATTCTTCTCTTTTCGCTACTAAATCATAGTAGAATTTCCCTGAACAGAATACCAATGATTTCACTTTTGCTTTATCTACAGCAACATCGTCAATTACATATTGGAATTTACCATCCGTTAAATCGCTAATTGTTGAAGTAGCTAATGGATGTCTCAATAAACTCTTAGGCGACATTACGATTAATGGCTTTCTGAAATCAGTTACCATTTGTCTTCTCAATAAGTGGAAGAAGTTAGCTGGTGTTGTACAGTTTGCAACGAACATATTGTGTTCTGCACAAAGCTGTAAATAGCGCTCTAAACGAGCAGAAGAGTGTTCTGCACCTTGGTTTTCATACCCGTGTGGCAACAACATTACCAAACCATTTTGGTTGTTCCATTTATCTTCTGCTGCAGAGATGTATTGATCTAGCATGATTTGAGCTCCGTTAGAGAAATCTCCAAACTGTGCTTCCCAAATTGTCAATGTATTTGGATTAGTTAAAGCATAACCATATTCAAATCCTACAACAGCATATTCAGACAATAAAGAATTGAAAATTCTCATTTGCCCTTTTTGGTCTTTCAACTCATTTAATAAAACAACTAGCTCCTCCGTATCTTCTGTTTTAACTACAGCGTGACGGTGAGAGAACGTACCGCGTTCTACATCTTGTCCTGACATACGAACATCATATCCTTCTGAAAGTAAAGATCCGTAAGCCAATAATTCACCCATTGCCCAGTCTAACTTGTCATTTTCAAAGAACATCGCTTTGCGGTCTCCGATTAGACGTTTTACTTTGCTAATGAATTTCTTATCTTCTGGAAGATTGGTAATTACCTCAGCAATATCCGTCAATAGTTGTTTAGACACTTTCGTATCATAATCCACAACCATTTCTTTTTCGTCTACTGTTCTGAAATCTTTCCAGTTTTCTTGCATGAACGTTCTGATTTTAGCAAATTCATTCTCACGAGAAATTTGTAAATCTTGTTCTAATACATCTTTATATTGTTGTTCTAAATCTTTTACAAAGCTTTCGTCTACAATTTTGTCTTCCAACAATCTTGCGTTATAGATATTTCTAGCATTTGGATGCTTTGCAATTAATTTGTATAAAAGAGGTTGAGTGAATTTTGGTTCATCTCCCTCGTTATGTCCATATTTACGGTACCCTACTAAATCGATGAAAACATCTCTTCCGAATGTCATACGGTATTCTAAAGCAAATAAAAATGCGCGTACTGCTGCTTCTGTATCATCTGCATTTACGTGTAATACCGGAGAAGCGGTAACTTTTGCGATATCTGTTGAATACGTTGATGAACGTCCATCTGTATAGTTTGTAGTAAATCCAACTTGGTTGTTTAACACAATGTGGATAGTACCTTCTGTTTTATATCCTCTTAACTGAGCCATTTGTACAATTTCATACACAATTCCTTGTCCTGAAATAGCAGCATCTCCGTGTAAAGCGATTGGCAATACTTTTGAAGGTTGGCTAGCGAATATTGTATCTTGTTTTGCTCTTGCAATTCCCTCAATAACAGCACCAACCGTCTCTAAGTGAGAAGGGTTTGGCGTCAAGTTTACGTGGATATCTTTACCTGAGCGTGTTTTACGTGTCGAACTTAATCCTAAGTGGTATTTTACGTCTCCGTCATATCCCTCTACCGCATCATAGTCTTTTCCATCAAATTCTGAGAAGATCTCTTGCGTTGGTTTTTTGAATACGTTAGCTAAAACGTTCAAACGACCACGGTGAGCCATACCTACTACGATTTCCTCTACTCCTTTTGCAGCCGCAGATTCAATTAAAAAGTCCATCGCTGGGATAGCAGCTTCTAAACCTTCTAATGAGAAACGCTTTTGACCTACATATTTTGTATTTAAGAAGTTCTCGAAAGAAACAGCTTCAATTAATTTATGTAAGATTTCTTTCTTCTCTTCTGCGTTAAATTTTGCTTCTGGAATTTCGAAGTGGTCTTGAATCCATTTCACTTCTTTTTCGTCTGTGATATATTTGAATTCAATTCCCAAGGTAGCACAGTAAATTTTCTCTAATTGAGCGATAATTTGTGCTAATGAAGAAGCAGGTAATTGAATTGCTTTAGCAGCGTCGAATGTAGTATTCAAATCAGCTGAAGACAATCCGAATTTCTCTAAACTTAAATCTGGATGAACGACTCTTCTTTCTCTAAGCGGGTTTGTTTTAGTCAATAGGTGTCCATAAGTCCTGTAGCCATCGATTAGTTTTAGTACAGCTAACTCTTTTGTAATTTGGCTTGTATCAACCGAACTACCTGTATTTGAATTATTTGTTGGGGATGAAACATACGTTACTTTCTCTACTGTGCCGTCACTAAATTCATTTGCAAAATCGAAACCTTGAAAGAAGGCTCTCCAACTTGGTTCTACGCTATCTGGATTTTCTAAATATTGATCATACAAATCTGCAAAAAATGCAGTGTGTGCCGCGTTTAAAAAGGAAAATCTATCCATAATTTTCGTCTAAAGACCTATTGATTAAATATTATATATACAAAAATACAACTCTTTGATTACAAAAGTATAAACTTTTTCTTATTTTTATCTCACAACAATTTCATAAAACAGCTATGAGAAGATTTTATGTCAAAAAAATGAGTGTTTTATTCATTTTTTCATTTTTTTTATTGTCCAATTTTTCACTTTTTGCACAACAAAACCGAAATAACTCAGAAAATTACGATTCTGTCAAAAAATGGAGATTCGGTGGAGGTTTCGGATTAGGCTTTGGCAACGGGTATACCGATGTCATGTTAGCGCCAAGCGCCTTGTACGAAGTGAACCCCTATTTGAATCTAGGTGTGGGTTTACAAGGAAGTTACATCAACAGCAAAAATCGCTCTTTTTACTATAGTAGTGTAAAAGAATACCAATCTTGGATTTATGGCGGAAGCTTGATTGCGCTCTCTAATCCCATCCCACAATTACAATTATCAATCGAATTGGAACAATTGCGCGTAAACAACACCTATACCTATAAGGAAGATTTACACAAGTTGGATGCCAACTTTTGGAATACCGCCTTATTCTTAGGTGCAGGTTACAGCAGTGGACCTGCCACAGTAGGCATTCGATACAATGTATTATATCGCGAGAAAGATATGGTATACGGAAGTGCTTTTATGCCCTTTATTCGCGTATACTTCTAATAAACACCTTAACCGATAATGTACAAAAAAAGAGCCGATTAAACAAATCGGCTCTTTTTTTATGCTATTTATTGCTATTCTTTCGATAAACTGGTTCTGAAGTATACCTTTTGAAACTCGCGTTTCACAATTAGGTAAGTCAGTTGTTGAAAGTAATTAAACACATCCCCTTCTTCTAGGGCTCTGATGTCCTTTTCTGCTACATCAATGCGGTACAACAACATGGACAACTTTGCAGGAGCACGAGAAGCAATAGCTTCCAACACTTCTTGAATTTGTTGAACGAGCTCAAGAGGAGTTGAAACAGGAAACGCTAAATCCTCATCCACACTCATTCTAAAGTCACGTTCCACCTGCTGAACCAAAAGTTCAAACAAATTATCCTGCTCCTTTAATTGATTTTCGAGATAAGTGACTGCTACTTCCATCTATTTTTACATTTGTCTGTTCATTAATTCTTTACTGAACACGCGAAGCAGTTCTTTTTTATCTTCTTCAATAGCCAAGATATCCAAAATCTTTAATGCCTCTTCAGTATATTGTTCAATCAACTTTGAGGATGCTTGTTGGGATCCTGTTTCAATAAATAGTTGTTTGACGCGTGTAATCTTTTGTTCTTCATCAGCACAATCCACTGTCGCATAAAAATGAAGTAACTCTTCTTTTTGTGCAGGATTCGCTTGCTCTAACGCCTTTAAGTACAAGAAAGTCTTTTTATTTTCTAAGATATCTCCGCCAATTCGCTTACCAAACGTTGCTTCGTCTCCAAAGGCATCCAAGTGGTCATCTAGTAATTGGAAGGCAATACCTAAATTCAAACCAAAGTTGTAAATCTGATCACCGTTTTCTGCTGTTGTCTTAGCTACAATAGCTCCCATCTTCAGTGCTGCAGCAACTAAAACCGCAGTTTTGTACTCAATCATCTTAATGTATTGTTCAATCTGTACATCAGAACGTCCTTCAAAACAAATATCATATTGCTGTCCTTCGCAAACTTGAATCGCTGTTTTACTAAACAACTTCGCCAAATCTCTAAAAATAACAGGCTCGTAGTGTTCAAAATATTGATAAGCTAAAATTAACATGGCATCTCCTGAAAGGATAGCTGTGTTGATGTCCCATTTTTCATGTACGGTTTGATGTCCTCTTCTCAAAGAAGCATCATCCATGATATCGTCATGCATCAAGGAAAAGTTGTGAAACAACTCAATCGCTGTTGCCGCATAAATAGCTTTTTTAGGATCTTCATTGAAAACATCCGCTGCCATCAACGTTAAAACCGGTCTAATTTGTTTTCCTCCTAAAGAAAGAATATAAGAAATAGGCTCATAAAGTTCTATGGGTTGACCATCTAATTGAATTGAATTTAGATAATCTGCGATCTGTTCTTTGTATTTTGCTATTGACTGCATGTTCAAAAAAATTTTGGTAAAAATACGCGTTTTTTAAAGACTTTTCGTTTCTCTCCGCTATTCTACCTTTTGACTGCCGCAAATATCCTAAAAATAGATTAGTAATCCACTAGTTTTTCTTTAAAAACAACATGCAATCTTCCTCTATTCGCTTTCTATCGATAAGTATAATCATCCTTTACTCGCTCTATTTGAATGCCTATTGAATACTGGAAACTTTCGTATACGTTAAAGTTTTCACAATAGAACAGGAAACTTTTAAACGATATAAGTTTCCTATCTATATTTGCCCGACTAAAAAGAGATACATGGAAACTTTAATACTAGAAAAAGCAACACATTTGTTTTTATCCCAAGGATTTAAAAGCATTACAATGGACGATATCGCAGCCGAACTGTCTATATCTAAAAAAACAATCTACCAACACTATGCATCTAAGCCTGAATTGATTGAAAAATGCTTGGTTTATATCAATGATAAATTCTTGAAATCACTCGAACTAGTTATTGCACAAAATAGACCTGCTGTAGCAGAAATTATAGCGGCACATAATAATATGAATGAGGTATTTGCTGTAGAGACATCCGTTTGTTTGTACCAATTGAACAAGTATTACCCTAAGATTGCACAAAAGCAAAAGATTGTACACAAGAAAAAATATGTAGGCATCATTGAACGCAACTTAGAAAAGGGGATCAAAGAAGGGGTATACCGCGCGAGCTTGGATGTAGAATTTACAGCTCGTTTACACATTGCTTCTGTCGTATCCATTGATGATCAAGATTACTTTGAGCCTGAAGAATACACGCATATGCAATTACACGCTTTACATCTCGACCATCACATTCGCAGCATCAGCACAGAAAAAGGATTGAAACAATACTTGGAATTAAAAGAAAGCATCAAAAATGAATAAGACCTTCTTAACCGTATGTAGCCTATTACTCTCTTGCAGCCTCTGGGCGCAAGAACCTCTGACTTTACCCGAAGCTTTACACTATGCCTTGGAGCACAAAGCAGAAGCTAGACAAGCCGCTTTGGATATTACCAATAGTGATTATCAAATTCAAGAAGTGAAAGCCAATGCACTTCCGCATTTAAATGTTGAAGCCAACATTGCCAACAACGTCAAGATTCAAGAGATGCCTTTAACCTTAGGTGGACAAACGCAAATGATTCCTTTCAATTTGAAATGGAATTCCCAAGTTACAGCAACTGCCTCGCAGATTCTATTCAATCAGGCAGTATTTATGGGGTTAAAAGCAGCTCGTTCAGCTAAAGAGTTTTACATCATCAACAAAGAGCTAACCGATGAACAAATCATCGAAAAAGTAGCCTCGACTTACTACCAAGTATTTCAGTCGAAAGCGATGTTAAAAACCCTAGATACTACAATAGGCAGTACAACGCGTATCAAAGATATCATTGAGGATTTACACCGCAACGGTTTGGCTACTCAAATTGATTTAGATCGTACTAAAGTAAGTTTAAGCAACCTAAAAGCAAACAGACAGCAAATTATCAATGCGATTGATTTACAAGAAAATGCCTTGAAGTTTTTCATGGGAATGGATTTACAAACTGCCATTCAATTACCTGAAAACACGTTTAGCATTGATGAGAGTACTATTCTAGCTGAAAATAAAATTGACACGAGAACTGAAATACACTTGTTAGAGAAGCAAAAAGAATTGTTAGCCTATAAACTCAAATCCATCCAAGCGGATTACTATCCTTCTTTAGCGGCCTTTGGTACTTTTGGTTATCAAGGGATGGGAGATAAATTCCCCTGGGGAAATAAACCTAGTGATGGTGTGTTCTGGACGAGTGCGTCAGCTGTAGGAATATCATTAAAGCTACCTATTTTCAATGGTTTTGAAACCCGTTCGAGAGTGAGACAAGCCAAAATTGACATCGAGAAAATTGACGTTCAATTAGACGATACCAAACAAGCCTTGGCTTTGGATTTTGCCAATGCGCAGAAATCAATTGAAAACGCCTTGATTACCATCAATCTTCAAAAGGAAAACGTGGACTTGGCGCACAGTATTTTAACGAATATGCAAAACAATTACAAGCATGGTTTAGCTTCCTTGACTGATTTATTGAATGCAGAAAATGCCTATACCGAAGCAGAGAACAATTATACTACTGCCCTACTAGACTTTAAACTTGCAGAAATTCAAATCATTAAATCACAAGGAGAATTAAAAACCTTACTCGACTAATTCTTTACCAAATCTCAAACAACCATGAAAAAAATAATAACAGCCTTAGTCCTTGTTGCCTTAATTGGAGGGACCATCTACATATTAAACCGAAATAAGACCAATAATGATGCTGAAACTGCCATTGTAGCGGAGCAAAATGCGACCATTACCGTACGTGTGGAAAAAGCAACGGTTCGCGTTGTGGATGCAACTTATAAAGCAAATGGAAACTTTGTTCCCTATCAAGAAGTAACCCTTTCAGCAGAAACCCCTGGTCGTGTTGTAAAACTACTCGTTGATGAAGGAGCACAAGTGCGCAAAGGACAAGTTGTAGCCTTAGTTAATAGCGACCAAATCAATGTTCAGGTGCGCAATGCTGAAGCAGCCTATGCAACAGCCAAAGCCGATGCTGCACGTTTTGAAAGTGCGTATACAACAGGAGGAGTTACCAAGCAACAATTGGATCAAGTGAAACTGATGCTTCAAAATGCAGAAGCAAACTTGAAGTCTGCACAAATTACAGCTGGCGATGCTCATATCAAAGCACCTATTGATGGAATTATCAATAAAAAACACGTGGAACAAGGTAGTTTTGTTGCTCCTGGAGCCCCTATTTTTGACCTCGTTAATGTCAATCAATTGAAATTGAGAGTAAATGTAGACGAAAGTCACGTAGCCAATCTAAAAGAAGGAGATATCATTGAAGTGAAAGCTAGTGTTTTCCCTAATGATCGCTTTGAAGGAAAAGTAACTTTCATTGCACCTAAAGCAGATGCTGCGTTAAATTACCCCGTAGACTTATTACTGACGAATAATCAAGGCAATAAATTACGTGCAGGGATGTATGGTTCCGCTTATTTTGATGCAGATCAAAATCAAGATACCCCATTACTCCTTGTACCTCGTAATGCATTTGTCGGAAGTGTGAGTTCTAATTTAATCTATCGTGTCATTGACAACAAAGCCGTGGCTACTACCGTAGTATCAGGCAGAAACCTAGGCGACTTTGTTGAGATTTTAGAGGGATTAAAAGAGGGAGAGATTGTTATTACTTCTGGGCAGATCAACCTTACCGATCAAGCTCCTGTATCAATTATTAACTAACGGCCTAAAGAAAAGGATTGACATATGAAAATAGCCGAAATATCCATCAAGCGTCCGAGCATCATTATTGTGCTATTTATTGCACTCGTACTCGGAGGTATATTTAGTTATAAAAACTTGAGTTACGAATTGATTCCCAAATTTGAAGTAAACGTGATTACTGTAGCAACAGTATACCCAGGAGCTTCCCCTTCGGAAATCGAAAACACGGTAACCAAGAAAATTGAAGATGCTGTTGCCTCTTTAGAAAATGTAAAAAAGGTTGAGGCGCTTTCTTTTGAGAGCTTATCAACAGTAATGATATACTTGACTTCTGAAGCCAACGTGGATTTGTCATTGAATGATGCACAACGCAAAATCAATGCGATTCTCAAAGATTTACCTAAAGATGTAGATCCACCTTCGTTACAGAAATATTCGTTGAGTGATTTACCGATTATGACGTTGAGTGTAACGAGTAACTTAACGGAAAAGGAATTATACGATTTATTAGACAAGAAAATTCAACCGATTTTTTCACGTGTTGCGGGAGTAGCAAAAGTTGAATTAGTAGGAGGAGAAGAAAGAGAGATTCAAGTACTCCTTGATCCCAAGAAAATCGAAGCTTACGGGTTGAGCGTACCGATGGTACAACAAGCGGTATTGAGCTCTAACTTAGACTTCCCAACAGGAAGCGTAAAATCAGGAGATAAGCAAACCTTAATTCGTTTAGCCGGAAAGTACAAGAACATCGAAGAGATGCGTAATCTTGTGATTGCCTCTCAAGGTGGAATTGACATTCGATTAAGTGATATTGCCGATGTTCAAGATGGAATCAAAGAAGTAGAAAAAATTGCTCGTTTGAACCAGCAATCGACTATTTTGATGCAAGTCATCAAACAATCTGATGCCAATGCGGTAACTGTAAGTGAATTGACACAACAATCAATCGCTGAAGTTGAAAAGAACTACGCGGACATCCAATTGAACATCAAAACAGCCAATGACTCTTCTCAATTTACATTAGAAGCAGCCAATGCGGTAATGTTTGACTTATTCTTGGCTATTGTATTAGTAGCTTTTGTTATGCTATTTTTCTTACACAGCTTTAGAAATGCACTTATTGTAATGGTCGCTATTCCATTATCCTTAGTTGCTACTTTTATTGGAATCTATCTCTTAGGCTATTCTTTGAACTTATTAAGTTTACTTGCTCTATCTCTAGTTGTAGGTATCTTAGTGGATGATGCGATTGTGGTAATTGAAAATATTCACCGTCACATGGAAATGGGTAAAAACAAAGTACGCGCCTCTTTTGATGGAGCAAAAGAAATTGGATTTACCGTTACTGCTATTACCTTAGTTATTGTCGTAGTATTCTTACCTATTGCGATGTCTTCTGGTTTAGTACCAAATATCATTAAGCAATTCTGTGTAACTGTAATTATTGCAACGATGTTATCGTTATTAGTATCCTTTACCATTGTGCCTTGGTTGTTCTCTAGATATGGTAAAATTGAGGTAATTCAACCCACTTCTTTCTTTGGAAAGATTTTACATGGATTTGAAAAAGGATTAACCTCTTTTACACACAGTATCTCTGGTTTATTAGTATGGTCCTTAAACTCTACAAAGAACACCATCATTGTATTAATTATTGTAGCCTTTGCTTTCTTTGGGTCATTAGCCCTACCTCCTTTGGGTTATATTGGAGGAGAGTTTTTCCCTAAAACAGATAAAGGAGAATTCTTAGTACAGCTGGAACTAGACAAAGATGCTTCTGTACAACAGACCAACCACATGACGCAAAAGGCAGAGGAATTCTTGCGTACCAAGCCAGAAGTAGTAGATATGATTACTACAGTAGGACAATCTTCTGAGGGATATGGAGGAAGTCAAGCAACCAAATACAAATCGGAGATTCACGTTATCTTGACGGACAAAAAAGAACGCAGTGAGAGTTCATTCGTCTATGCGGCCAAGTTGAAAAAAGAATTAGCTCCGCTAATGGTAGGGGTAAAAGTGAAGACTGTTCCCGTGGGGTTAATTGGTGCAGAAGAAGCGCCGTTAGCCTTAACCATAACAGGATCTAATTTGGATGATGCGATGGATTTTGCCATTCAAGCGAAAGACTTATTGGATGCAATTCCGGGTACCATGGAAACGAAGTTAACAACGGAAACTGGAAGCCCTGAAATTAACGTACAAGTGGATCGCGATAAAATGGCGGCACTTGGTTTAGATATGTATACTGTAGGGATGACGATGCAAACGGCATTTAACGGAAATACCGATGGAAAATATAGAGCAGGTGAATATGAATACGACATCAACATCCGCTTTCAAGAATATGCCAGAACAACGATTGATGATGTAAAAACCATCAATTTTAAAAACAATCAAGGCCAAGATGTGAAGTTAGAACAATTCGCTACAGTAAGCTATAGTTCAGGACCTTCTATCTTAGAGCGCAGAGATAAGAGTCCGTCGGTAACCATTAAATCACAAACCATTGGACGTTCGCCCGGTGATATTGCCAATGAATGGTTGCCTAAATTTGATCAGTTGACCTTAAAACCTGGCGTTAAATACCAATGGACAGGAACGATGGAAGATCAAGAAGAAGGATTTGGTACCTTGGGAATTGCTTTATTAGCAGCTATTATCTTGGTTTACCTCGTAATGGTAGCGTTGTATGACAGTTTTTCAAAACCGTTTATCGTTATCTTCTCCGTGCCATTATCGTTTATTGGCGCTTTATTAGCCCTAGCTATTGCCAATATTTCACTGAATATTTTCACCATTTTGGGGATTATCATGTTGATTGGATTGGTATGTAAGAATGCTATCTTATTGGTTGACTTTGCCAACCATAGAGTGGAAGCTGGAGACAGTGTACACGATGCTTTAATCGCAGCCAATCACGCGCGTTTACGTCCTATTTTAATGACGACGATTGCCATGGTTATCGGAATGGTACCTATTGCTTTAGCCAACGGAGCAGGTGCTGAGATGAACAATGGATTAGCAGTGGTTATTATAGGAGGATTATTGTCATCCTTATTGCTTACTTTGGTTATTGTACCCATCATCTACTCTATTTTTGACAAAATAGGCAAGCGATTCGGGAACAAAGAAAAAGTAGATTATCAAGCGGCTATGGAGGCAGATTATGAGCCTAACCACAACTTTGTAGATCATCACTAGGAGGATATCCTCGTTGACCTAAATAAAACTAAACAGCAATAGAGTAGAAAAAACATTTTTCTACTCTATTTTTTTTCTTAACCTAAAACAACTTTTTTATCCGTTGGACTTCTTATTTTTATCCCTTTAACTATGTCATCATATTGTGAAGAATAATTATATACAATCCTACTCTATTTCCGACATCCTAAATCGATATGAACGTTTTATTGTGGATAAGCGATTAGCTGTGGTAGAGATTGGCCCCAAGCACAGTCAGTATTTTGTTATTGGTAAACCCTATAAATTCGCTTCTTTTGGTTTGATTCTTATCACCTCTGGAGAATGTGAAATTACCATCAATTTAGAGCCAACCAAGGTAAAGAAAAACGATATTCTTGTTGTTTTACCTCAACAGTTCTTTGAGATTATCCAATACACGAAAGATTTTAGTGTTCAAGCCTTTTTTGCCAGTGGTGAATTGTTTCTAGATGCTGGATTTCACCTAAAATCCAATAACCTCATCCAATTCTTCTCTTCTCAATACCCTAAAGTCTTACCCTTAAACAGCTATATAATTAAGGAGATTAAGTACCACTTGAAACGATTGAATAAACTCGTTTTTGCTAAGGACAATATGTTTACCCACCAATTGATTTTGCATCACTTTTCTATCTTGATGTATGAACTGGGGCATTTCTACAACAAAAGAGTACTAGCCAAAACAGAGAAAAAGACGCTTCGCAAGGAAGAATTGACCAAAAACTTTCTGTTGCTTGTTTCTTCACATTTCAAAAAAGAGCGAAGTGTACAGTTTTATGCTGATCACATGTTTATTAGTCGCAAGCACCTTACTAAGATCATTGCGGATGTATTTGGCAAAGCACCCAAAGATATTATCGTGGAAACTATCATCCTCGAAGCGAAGATTTTGTTGAAAGATCCGAACAATTCGATCACCCAAGTAGCCACGGAACTGAACTTTCAAGATGTTGCACTTTTCAGTAAGTTTTTCAAAAACAGTACGGGTATCTCCCCTCGAGAATTTAAGTTAATAAATTAACATTTGATTAAATTTATGCGTCTTTTTGACAACTTGTTCCGTTTATTTAACTACTAATATTTAGCTAAAAATAGCGAGATTTGAGTTCTTTATTAGGAAAACACAGCCTAAAGTGTAATGAATTATTATTTGCACATAAGACGCAAAATAAACAACAATGTTAAAGAATAAACAACAATATGCTCAAATAACAGCCATTGGTGGATATCTACCGACAACGAAACGGACCAATGCTGATTTAGAACGTTTGTCAGACACATCTGACGAATGGATCATGAAAAGAACGGGAATCAAAGAGCGCAGAATTTTAGAAGATGGTCTAGCGACATCTGATATGGCTGTAGCAGCTATCAAAGAGCTTTGTTCTACTTATCAAAAAAACGCAACAGACATTGACGCCATCCTTATTGCGACTTCCTCTCCCGATATGCCTATGCCATCAACGGCTAATATCGTTTGCGATAAATTAAACCTCCACAACGTATGGGCTTTCGACATGAATGCAGCTTGTTCTGGTTTCTTATATGCCCTTGATATGGGCGCCGCTTTAATCGAGACAGGACGCTACAAAAATGTAGTTGTTGTAGGAGCTGACAAAATCAGTGCTTATGTAGATAGCAAAGACCGTTCAACCAATATTTTATTTGGAGATGGTGCAGGTGCCGTTTGGTTAGAGCCTTCTGCAGAAACTGGTATTTTAGATGCATTACTCTTAAGTGATGGCAAGGGAATCGAATACCTTAACATCAAAGGAGGAGGTTCTTTATACCCTTATGATGCGGAAGATTGGAATGACGAACACCGCTATTTAAAACAAGACGGTAAAGTTGTATTCAAAAATGCTGTAACAGCGATGAGTGCTGCTTGTCAAACGTTATTAACGAAGAATGACTTAACCGTTGACGATGTCAATTGGTTAGTGGCACACCAGGCAAATAAGCGCATCATTGATGCTGTAGGGAAAGAATTGGGGATTGAAGAACACAAAGCCTTAAATAACATTACCTATTCAGGCAATACAATTGCCGCTACCATTCCCCTTTGTATGTGGGAATTTAAAGATCAAATCAAAAAAGGTGATTTGCTATTACTCACTGCTTTTGGAGCAGGTTTTTCTTGGGGAGCAAGCTTATTACAATGGAACATATAAAAAAAGAGGTCTCACATAGAGACCTCTTTTTGGTTATAGATTATTTAAACGATCAGGTTCAGGTATAGACCATAGGTCTATCAAGCAAATTCATCTGGAAAATCAACACCTTTTTCTTGAAGATATTGAATAAGCTGACCGTGCTTTGTCTGTAAATCCGAAGTACAATCACATGCAATAGGGCAAATTTGAAACGGAGAGATTTCTAAAATTATAGCAATCTCATTTAATACATCATTCTTCAATTTCGTCTTTCCGCTTTCAATATCAGAGTACGCTTTTTGTGAAATATTAAGCTTCATCGCTACATATTCCTGAGAAAAGCCTAATTCTTTACGCCTTGAACGCATCTTTTCTGATTGAATCTTACATTTTTGGGCTGGTGTTTGCATAATAAACCTTATAGTTTAATAAATTATCTCACACAAAGGTAACACTTTATTATATTTTAGTTCCTTTTTATTAAACTTTATCGTACCTTTGATTAACATAAACAACAAAATCAATGTCAAGCTTAAAATGAATATAATGAAAATTGATGTTCAAAAATTCATATATGCTTAACGAAAAAACTGCTTTCCCCAAAAGCAGTTTTTTTTATGTCCACTTTCGTCCTATTCACTGTTCACAATCGAACACTCACTTGAAACAGAAATATAGCAAGATACTAATTTTCAACGAATTAAAAAAGCATTAATTTCTTGGCACGCCTTTGGTTTTCTATTTAGTAAATAAAACTATTCATGAAAACTAAACTAATCACCCTTATCTGTTTCACTGCATCACTTGTAAGCTTTGCACAAACTAAACTTTCTGGTTCTGTTGTTGACGCTACACAACAGCCCATTGACTTTGCAGAAATCTTACTATTATCTCTAGAGGAAAAGCTAATCCAACATACCTATACAGACGAAGCTGGTAAATTCTCCTTTGAGTCTATCGCTTCTGATTCTTACAAGATACGCGTAAATAATTTAGGCACCAAACAATATGAAACGGCACTAACTATTACTCAAGATAGCACCCTTGCCCCTTTTGTAATTCAAAATGATAAAATGCTAGATGAAATTGTCGTTACTGCTCAAGCAAAGGTATTTGAACGCAAAGTAGACCGTACAGTTTTCAATATCGAACAATCGGTACACGCCAATAATAGCAATGCCAAAGACTTATTAAAACTTACTCCAGGCCTAAAAGTTGATAAGGATCAAATTTCTCTTATCGGAAAGAACAGCATGCAAGTAATGATCAATGACAAAATGCTTCCCTTAACAGGAGAAGAATTAATCAACTACCTGAATACCATTCCATCGGAGAATATTCAAAAAATTGAAATTATTAGTACACCTCCAGCGAAATATGAAGCGAGTGGAAACAGCGGATTAATCAATATTGTTTTAAAACAAGCGAAACACAATGCGTGGAACAACCAAATCAGTACAGGTTTTGAGGCTGCCGATAAAGCAACTTGGAAGATTAGTGATGTATTCAACTACAGCAAAAACAAAGTATCTATTGCAGCGGCATTCAATGCAAGCACAGGATACAACCAAGAAATTGGAAAAATGGATTTGCATTACCCTACTGAAACCTGGAATACTGTGTACCGCGAGACGAAGAAAAACAAAGACATCTCTGGTAGTTTTCAATTGGATTATCAAGCGACACCACGCACTGGATTTGGCGTTCAGTACCGAGGCAGTAAAAACACCCAAGAAACAACAGATAAAAACCAAGTAGGTGTTTATAACCTTGTTGATAACTTGCTTAAAAACATTGATACAAAGGGAAAATCCGCTCCAGATTTCAACAATCACGCAATCAATTTAAATTTAGCTCATAAATTTGATACTGTGGGAACTAAACTCAATATAGACATGGATTACTTCAACTATATAACCAACAAATCACGAGTTTTCAACACAATTACAAGCGATGTTAATAACGTTGTTAACAAAGAACAGCAAGCGCAAACAACAGGCGATCAAAAAATCGACAATTACAGTGCTAAAATCGATATCGAACAACCGTTGTCTTTTGTCAATTTATCCTATGGAGCAAAAGTGAGTTTTGTCAAAACAGTTAACAATGCAAACTCGTTTAATTTCAACAACCAAACCCAAGCAAATGAGATTTTACAAGCCGACCATTTCATTTACAAAGAAAACATTCAGGCTGCTTACATCAGCGCGACAAAAACCATTTCTAAAAAATGGGAAGCACAACTCGGTTTACGTGTTGAAAGCACACAAACGGTTGGAGAATCTGTAGCGACAAAAAGCACTGAAAAAACGAATTACACTGAGCTTTTCCCAACGCTGTATGTGAGTTATAAAATGAATGACGAGAACAACTTCACTTTAAGCGCAAACCGCCGCATTAACAGACCGAGTTTTTGGCAACTGAATCCATTCAGATGGTATATCAATGAATACAACTATGTGACAGGAGATCCGACCTTAAAACCAACGTATGTCAATGCAGTGAATGTAGGTTATACCTTTAAAAATAAATTGTTCATCAATGCATCCTATTCGAAAATAACCAATTTAGCTTCACAGTATTCTAACATTGATTCAGCAACAAACGTTCAAATACTTAAACAAGGAAATATTTTTGATGCAACTAGTACAAACCTGAGCATCACGCATACCTTCGACACTTGGCATTGGTTGAATTCACAAAACACCGTATCAGCATTTTACAATTCATCAGAATTAATTCAAGACGTCAATGTAGAAACGAATAACGGAATGGGGTATTATTTCAATTCCAATAACACAATTCAGTTGAACGCGGACAAAACTTTCCAAGCCCAAGTTGATTTCTGGTATCAATCGAAATTAAACAATGGAAACTGGAAATTAAAACCGATGTACGGATTGAACTTAGGCTTAAAATACGCAATGTTAGACAAAAAACTGAATGTTTCTGCTTACATGAATGATATCTTAAGAACCTCAAATCTACGCGCACAAGCAACATCTGATGGAGTGAAACAACAATACAACATGTATAACGATAATCGCTATTTCACTTTTGGATTGAGCTATAATTTCGGTAACGCCAAAATCAAAGTAAAAGAACGTCAAGGAAGCAACAAAGACATTATCAACAGAAAATAAAAACAATTGTTTATAACCTAGTTAATAACTTATAGAATCCGTTGATTTTCAAGCCACAATTAGCTCTAAAAAATAAAAGTTATAAACAATTATAAAATAATAGTAACAAATGAGTTAAATGAGCTACCTATAGGCATCATTCAAGTTATAAACAAAAATAAGACCACTTGTTAACAACCTTATCAACATTGTTAATAAGTATACACCAACCTTATCACTATGAAAAAGAACATTACCCTATTTATTGCTTTTTTTTGTGGACTTACCCTTATGCATGCGCAACACATCATAAAGGGTAGAGTCCTCAACAAAGACAAACAACCGATTGATTTTGCAGAGTTGCACCTATTGAAAGAAAACAGCAATCAATTAGTACAACAAGGCTTTACTACTGAGACGGGAGAATTCACCTTAAAGAACCTACCGACCGAACAATACAAATTGAACATTCAGTATTTGGGAGAATTACTGTACACTCAAACGATCAAGTTGGATCAAACCATTGACTTAGGTGATATTATTGCTGAGTCTTCCACTCAATTGGGCGAAATTGTTGTACAAGCAGAGAAAAAACTGGTAGAGCGCAAAGCCGATCGCTTGGTATTTAATACCGCACATAGTGTTGCCTCACAAGGAATGGATGCGATAGAAGCCTTGACCAACACCCCTTTAGTAAAAGTACAGAATGACAAAATCAGCATTGTTGGAAAAAGTAGTGTAACCATTATGATCAACGATAAGATTGTACAACTACAAGGCGATGCGTTAACCAATTACCTAAAGACATTGCGCTCTGACGATATTGAAAAAATTGAAGTGATTACCAATCCACCTGCCAAATATGAAGCGAGTGGTAATAGTGGACTCATCAATATTGTTTTAAAGAAGAACAAAACACTTGGAATGTATGGATCAGTTAGTACTTCATACTCGTATAACAAGTACAATTGGTATTCGATGAATGGTAGTTTGAATTACCAAAACAAAAAGTGGAACGTGATGTTGAAAGCCAATGGAGGCGATGGAAAATACGGAAATGAGAATACCTATACGTTTCAAAATGACACGCGTATCTTGGATTCTTATGCCAATCCAACAGGTAGTTATACCTCAGGAGGAGTAAACTTAACGACCAACTATCAACTATCTGATAAGGATGTAATTGGAGCGACGTATGATTTATCCAAATACAAAAACGACAATACCAACCCCCATACAGCAAAATATATTGCCTTGCCGGAAAACAAAACAGATTCGATTATCAAATCCCTATCCAAGGCGACAAACAACAATATCTACCATACGGCTAATTTATTTTACGATCGAAACTTAGATACGCTAGGCAGTAAATTATCCTTAGGGGTGAATTATTTCTCTAATATCCCAGAAGGTTCAACAGATATGAGAGATTATAACGCACAGAGCAATATTAGAAATGCAACTTATTACACCAATGATTTAAAATACCAAGTATGGAGTGGAACGGCGGATGTATCGTATAAATTACCTTGGGCGGATGTAGAATTTGGAGGAAAATACTCGAATTACGACAACAAATCGAAAGTATTCTACTACAACCGCATGAATGAGGATTTAATTTATGATGATACACGTAGTAACCGATTCAATTACAAAGAAGACAACTTTGCTGGATATGTAAGTTTACACAAAAAATTAACGGAACAATGGAGTGTTAAAGCAGGGATGCGATTTGAGCAAACGGAAGTAACGGGTCATTTACTAGAAACAGATGAAACATTTAAAAAATCCTATGGCAAATGGTTCCCAACAGCTTATGTTTCTTATGATCCTAGTGAAAAACACTCGTTTAACCTAAATTACTCGAAGCGAATTAATCGTCCTTATTCAGGCATATTAAATCCGTTCCGTTACTATGCCAATAGTTACTCCTACAATAGTGGAAACCCAGAATTAGATCCTTCATTTACGGATAATTTCGAATTGAACTACTTGTTTAATGGTTCCTTGTCAGTTGGATTAAACTACTACCACATTACAAACTCATTCGATCAATATTCAACATTAATCGACGATGTTTTTGTAAGTACGTATTACAATATGCTCAATAGCGATAACTATGGATTAAGTGTATCCTATAGCAATAAAATAACAGGATGGTGGCAAACGAGTACAGGAGCAGATGCGAATTATTCGAATTCCTATTATCGAAATCAAATAGCGAATCAAGTTCCACAAAATGGAGTGTATTTTAGTTATTATTCACAAAATACCTTTACCGTTAATACAGCGAAAACACTGAACCTATTTTTGAATTGGTATCACCAAGTACCACATAAAGAAGACAACTCTAAATATGGTTCATACCAAGCGTTGACTACGGGAGTCAAAGCTAGTTTACTAAACAAGAAACTCAACGTCAATGTTACATTATACGATATCTTCAATACAGGAAAATCGAATGGAACGAGTTACTTCAACGACAACATACAAAAATTCAGCAATTCATGGAATAGTCGAAGATTATCAATTGGAGCGACATATACCTTTGGCGATAGTTCAAACAAGAAAAGTATCAAAGAAGCAAACTTTGAAGATAAAAGCAGAAGTAGCAAATAAAGCAAGTGTGGTTTACAGCAACTTACACCCTTAGTAAAATTTAACAAAAAAACATTTTCAAAGGCTGTAACAAAACAATCGAAAGAGCTACCAATAGTGCACAAACAAGCGATACTACTGGAGTTCGCGAAAAAAAGTAAATTTTAATTCTCAGGAAAGTCTGTTTCACTTTCTTCTCTTCTTCACCGAAGAACAATAAAGCTTGAAGCACTTTTATAAAAATGGCGTGATGACCCATTTTAATTGATTAGTTAGTTGAGCGTCCTTTGTATTTCCATACAAGGGACGTTCTTATTTATAGCCATTGGTGTTCTTGTTTTACTTGTGGTTCTTCCATCCTATTGACAATAGCAAATGCACGAGCATGTAAGAGCTCTTTTCTACCCTCTGGAGTTCGGGTATAAACAATGTTATTCTTTCCAACTTCTTGTGTCCATTGTTGCGCAAAGTAATTCACCCGCGCTCTATTCACCCCGATACATTCAGGAACAGCATGGAAATCAGATTCACTATCTTGAATTGGCAACAAAGTTTTGCGGGCTAAGACATACCGTGGATTTTCAATAGGCGATAAAATTTCTTTCATACAAGAAGCGAACACATGACTTTCTCTCAGTGTAGCTCCTTCTAATGAACAAAATACACCACCACCCAATTCTAAGGTAGTAACCACGCGAAGAGAATCCTTGGGTGTAGTCAAAAGGTCAAAGGCACATAAAGTAGAACAAAGCGCCTCCCCGATTCCCTGTACATCTTTTCGCATATCGCCAAACTTGCGATACATGCGATAATACGTCCATCCTTTCCATCCAAAACGGAAGCCCAAGCCCAGTACAAACGTTTGAAAAACCCAATACCCAAAAGACCACAAGCTCAACCCATGCAGTAAGATGCCCTTGCCTAAACCGATAAATTGATAGGTCAAAAACAAAATAGCTGAACACACTAGCGTAAACAAAGCAGAGACTAGCGTCTTATTCGTATAAAATTGCTTGGCTTTGTTCACGTCTCTTCTTTCTTTGGGCGAAGAAAATAGCACCTTCACTCCTTCTGCCAGATGAGTTCCGTTTTGAATAGCAGCCATCCAACGCGATTTCAATGCTGTTCTTTGCTGTGCCAGTTGTAACGTTTGTTGATTTTGCTGTGTGATATATACCTCATCACGGGTTCTTTTTTTCTGTGTAGCTTCCTTTAAACGCTCAATGCCATTTGAGATAAACGTTTCTCCTACTTGTTCACTATTTGATATTCCCACAAAAGTTTGAAAACGACGGTGAATAATCTCCCAATCCTTTCCTCCATCCGCTGCATACGCATCCACACAAGCTAAATGCCAAATATGTGCCGTTTTATTTGGGTCTTGGGGATTAATGCGAAACGCACGCCCTCTCACCTGATTGGAAGTAATATACGCACCGATTGAACTCGCCATCACTAAGGCATTCAATGCAGGCGCATCCCACCCTTCTCCAAGTAGCGCTTTTGTTCCAATCAATACTTGAATTGTACCGTCCTGAAACAACGCAGTCATCCAATGAACAACCTGTGAACGTTGCTGTGCAGTTAATTGCAAGGCTACATAATTTGGGTCATACGCTAGAGGCACTGCGGATATCCCTGATTCTTTTTCTTGGGCTACTTGATGTAAAGCTTCTAAACAAGAAGTTGGAATAATCACCACCGAACCGGTCAATACAGCCATGGTAAGCGCATTAACGTTGTTACGCCTTAGCGTTTCAAAAATGGACAGTACACCCAACTTAGACAGCACAGCAGGCGGTGCTTCGGTTGTACTGTAGTATTCCTTTCGAATATAATCAGTCAATACCGCCAAGCGCAAATCGCGACCTAAACTAGCGTATTCAAAAGCAAGAATCTCTACAATACTTTGCAATTTACTCAAACTAGAAAGCAGGAGATCATCCCCTTTGTTATCTTGAACCAATTGAACCTGTCGAAAGGCAATAAGCCCTCTCTTCTTCAGTTCAGCTGTCAATTCATTTTTACACGCTAGATAATCGGGAACCTCTTGTAATACATCTTGTCCTTGAAAACAGTAAAAATTAAGCATCTTTTCAAACCACACGAAATCCAAAGGCGGGATTTCTTCTTCTTGCAAGCCCAACACTTTCTTGTGCACCTTATCAATCCCTCCATTGGCTTCTTGGAGAAAAACCAAACAAGCCACATAGGTTGTCAAGTTCTCATAAATCCAGTCCAAATGAGCTAGAGGTTGCTGAAAAATAGCAGCTTGTTGCAGTGTTTGAGCGAGTAGTGCATGTGATTTAAATGTCGTATAAAAGGAATAAACCTCACTTTTATGCAAGGCTATTTTTTCGCGTTCTTCCGCTAAAGGAGTACAATAGTAAATAAAATCTTGGTGAGGACACAAATCTTCCACCTCAACCAACGTAGGAACCGCAATTTCCTCATCAACAGGCCCAGCTAAAGCCATATAGCGTTGCCATTCAAAACTAGACGCCCCATAAGGAGGAGTCGCCGTTAAGCCTACTACGGTCGATTTTAATTCATTATCTAGTAAGTCTAATGCTTTCCACCATTCTTTTCGCAAGTGATGTACCTCATCCACCAATAGCGTTTTGATGCCAACGGCACGCAACTTGCCAATGATTTCCTGCGCATGTATATTGGTATAGGTAACCGTAGCATCCCCAGGCATTTCTTCATCGCTTTCCTCCTCTTCTTTCAGGTAATTAAAAGCTGCATGTAGCCCTTGATAGGTAGAAACCGTCAAAAACTTCGGTTGCGTTAATTGCGTTGAAATCCAATCTGGAACTTCATCCACTTGAAGAAAAAGAGAACAAAAGCGGTCAATCCACTGATTCTTGACAGCCAATGTAGGAGCTAAAATTAACGTCGGTTGATTCAGTCGTAAAATCACTTCCAACCCCAAAACAGTTTTACCCGATCCAGGCGGTGCTACTACATGTAATTTATCATCTTGTAGATGTGTATCTAATTGATCTAACACTTTTTTTTGGTAGCTACGCCAAGGATATTTAAATGCGATAGGGGTGGGAAACTTTTTCAATAGTATCGATATTTCTTCCTTAAAAATAAGCAAGCTTTTTGTAGGAAACAAAGCGTTTTAAATGTTTTTACGAACACCGTGTAAAGTCATATTTTTTTCATTATTTTGTAGAACTATCAATATTTGAAACGACTTAACTGGCTTTCCACTAATTACAATGACGACAAAAATTCAATTTAAATTAAGTAACGACATCCTTCTTACTGTTATTCAGATGGTTGAAAAAACCGATGACTATGTTGTACAATCTATAAAAGACGCTTTATTGGTTAGTATAAAAGAAGATTTACTTGCTAAACTTGAAGACAAAGCCAAGAATATTCAGAAACAAGTTTCTATTTTAGACCACAATAAAAAGCATGCCATCGTTTTAAAGTACCACGAAGCGTACACGATGTACAAACTTTTAGAGCTCGTTTACGAAAAAGAAACCTTTGCTGATCATCCGCACATCAAAAAAATCAAGCGTTTATTGGTGGATTTGGAGAACAAAGTAGAAAGTTTTACAACAGAAAATAACCCGTCAGATATTATCCAAACAGCAACTCCTGTTTTGGCTGGTTTCCCTCGTTTGGGTGTCAATGAAATTATCATTGAAGAAGCAACCATTTTAGAAGGAGAAATCAACGAGGACATGCACGCCCTAATTCAAGAGGAAGAAGCTAATCCTACCTTGGACCCTACCATTGACATCAATGAAATAGTGGTGAAAAATTATTCCATTTTTGATCTTTTGGAAGAAAATCAACCTGTGGATACATTAGCTGAAGAGACTGCAAGTAAAGCCATAGAAGTTATTGCTGAACCAGTCATCGCTTTAGACGAAATACAACAAGAGGAAGAGGAACCTACTAGTACTGAAGAAGAGTCGATGGACGTTTTTGTTCAAGCAACACAAGTAGAAGAACAAAAAGAACAAGAGTTAACGATAGAAGGAGAAGCAAGCCTTCAAGCAGAGGAAATCACAGTTCCTCTACTAGAAACTAGTACTGAAGAACCTGTTTCAGAAGAGGATGTAGTCGAAGAAAACGAAGAAATTGTTCAAGCTGAAACAATCGCTGAAATAGAAACAACAAAAGAAGAAGAAGTTCCTTTTTGGGCTCAACAAGCACCACCACCTGTTTTTGATGGTATTGTTACTAAAACTTCGATTTGTATTGAATCTGAAGAAGCTACAACAGCTTGTACCCCCGAAGAAGAAACACTCAATCTATTTGAAGAAGCTGCACTTCCCCTCCAACCCTTAGAAGAAAAAGTGGAAAAGGAAGTCAAAAAAGAAAAAAGAAAACCTGCAAAAGACAATACCCAACAGGGACAAATTAGTCTTTTCTAAAATAAAGTGAATGAAGAGAGGTAGTGCGGGCACTACCTCTCTTCATTTCACCTCATCACCTCACCCTCATCAACCACACCCTCATCAACCACACCCTCTCACCACCTCACCCTCTCACCCTCTCACCACCTCATAACCCTTAACCCTTAACTCATAACTCATAACCATTCTCAATAAAAAAAAATCCCTATCTTTGTCCTAGTATTAACGAATAAATAATCGGATGAAACTATAAATAAGTATTTCGTTTTAGTAGTACGAGTTGTTTTCAACTTGTAGGAGCAAACATTTTCTAATGGCATCTATCTTCCATAGAGCCACAATACTTATTTATTTATGTAAATTCATATCCAATACCGTGAGTAGTGGTGTACGGGCCACAATAGTATATTACTCATTCAATTACATTTGATTATTATGTCTATCGTTATAAAAAATCTATCTTACGAACATTCGGATAAAACACCTTTATTTCACCAAGTTGACCTTGTCTTAAATAAGGGAGAAAAAGCCAATTTAATTGGTGCAAACGGAACAGGAAAAAGCACCCTATTGAAGCTTATTGCTACCACATCACTCCCAGCTATTCAGCTTGGTGGTACAGCCTATTATTTACCTCAAATTAACACCAATCAAATTACGAGGCAAACCATTCAGGAAGCCTTACAAACAGATAAAAAACTACAAGCCTTACATCGCATTTTACAAGGCTCTGTAGAAGAACAAGATTATATTGACTTAGATGATGATTGGCAAATTGAAGAAAATATTGCGCAAGCCCTTCAATACTGGCAACTAGAAGGAAAGGATTTGACCCTTCCCATGCACCAGCTGAGTGGAGGACAACAGATGCGCGTGTATTTTGCTAGTATTCACATTCACCAACCAGATATACTCCTACTGGATGAACCAACCAATCACATTGATCAAGCTACGCGACAACTGTTGTTTGACTTTTTAGATCAATACAGAGGAACAGTACTCCTCGTGAGTCACGATATTGAGCTATTAAATAGACAATCGCTTACGTTTGAAATTACCACACAAGGGATTCAAGCGTACAAAGGCAATTACGACTTTTACAAAATGCAAAAACAAGAGGAGTTATCTTCCCTTCAACATCGAATTGATACCCTTTCTAAGGATTTGCGTCAGGTAAAAACGGACCAACAGAAATTACTTCAAAAGCAACAAAAAGCAGTTGGGCAACACAAAAAAGCAGAGCAAAAAGGAGGTTTACCTAAGATTGTTGTCAATACCCTTAAAAATGCTGCAGAAAACAGCAGTGCTAAAAGTACAGAAGTACAAGTAGAGAAACAACAAAAACTACAAGGAGAACTTTGGGAGTTAAAAGATCAATTGGAACAAGTCAAACCCTTTCATTTGAACTTCAACTCCTCGAACTTACATACCAATAAGGTGTTGTTTCAGGTAAAAGAAGTCAACTATCAATACGAATCGACAGCGGATTGTATCTGGTCAACTCCTTTGAATCTAGAAATTCGAAGTGGAGAACGCCTTTTAATCGAAGGAGTGAATGGTTCTGGGAAATCAACGTTATTGCACCTATTAGCAGGAAAGCTACAACCTACTACAGGTCAGGTTGAGCGATTGACTCCCAATATCGTTTACTTGGATCAATTTTACGCCCTACTCGACCCTCACAAGACGATACTAGAACAAGCTCAAGCATTTAACCACAACTTACTGGATGAAGCTAGTTTAAAAAACACCTTATTTCAATATGGTTTTCGACCTGAAAGTTGGACTAAACCAATAATGCAATTAAGTGGTGGAGAATGCCTGCGTTTAACGGTTTGTTGTTTAAATCTTTCGTTGGCCTCTATTGATGTATTATTACTCGATGAACCCAGCAATAACCTCGATATTTTCGGTTTAGAAAGTTTGTATCAAGCACTGAAAACATACCAAGGAACGATTGTATTTGTCTCCCATGATATGAATTTACGTGAAGCAATTCAACCCAATCGCGTAATTGAAATGTAATTTTTGTTTGAAGAGAATTTCCATAAAAAAACAGACATCCCCCATACAGCATATCCACACCGTATGCCATGTTGGGGGATTATGAGGAGGTGAGGAGATGAGACGATGAGACGGTGAGGCGATGAGGCGATGAGCAGATCTCACAAAGCACAGTTTTGTGAACGCGGGATGCGACCCTTCCTACGTCAGGGGGACATGCTGTACATGAGCGCAGTGGGATTGATGAAGCATGAATCACAAAAAAAGGGGAGCATCAACATGCTCCCCTTCGGTTATTTTTTATCCTAAACGAAAAATTTTACTCGCTTTTTGTATTACAATGCCGCAATTTCCGTTGTGTAATTGGTATTCTTATTTCTCGCATCAAAACGCGAAGCGAATGCCTCTGCTTGTGCTTTGAAATGGGTGTATAAATCTTCTAAATGGTACTCCCCACTCTCTTGGTAATAAGCCAATTGTGGAGAAAGCTGTAAGGTTTTCGTTCCTCCTTGTTTCATGATTGGCATCATGTAACGCGCAAAATTATAACGGTGAATGTCTTCTGCTTCAATATCCCATGTTGCGATACGCTCAAAGAAAGACCACGTTTCTGGGTGATTTATTGCATTCATGTACGACATCAACAAGCCCATTGAATAGCCTACAGAGCTGTCATATTGATCATGTGCTTCGTATTCTTCAATCGCTCTGTTGAAGTACTTCTCTGCTTCTGCGGCATCTCCAGCTAACCAAGAATAGTAGGTCAAACTACAAAACGTTTGGAACGGCATCGAATAACACGTCAATTTCTTGTGAATCAAATCTTGTGCTTTCACAATCGCATCTTCCAATTTTCCTTGGAACAGTAATAATTCTACTTCTGTATCCAATTCACAAGCTGAACAATTCGTCATATCATCCACCAACTCGCTATTCGCTGCATCGATGTATTTTTTCGCCAAATCATAATCGCGCAAGTGAAAAGCTAAGCCTGTCATCACGTTGTGATACGCACGGGTACTGAATCCATTTTTCACCAAACGGCGTTTCAAGTCTTCCCCAATTTTTTCAATTTCCTCTAGCGGAATTAAAGCACTGCGATACGCTGAGCAAAACATCCATTTGTATTCCCATAGGAATTCAGATTCATCGAAATAATCTTCATTCGCATCACTGGTGTGTAAAATCCAAGCAAAAGCCGGAAAACTCTCATTGCAACGCGAAGTATTGCGTTCTTGGCGAATTAAATCCAAACGCAAATCAAATCCCCAATCAATATCATTGTGTTGATCAGCCAATTGTATAGCCTCTTTCAAAGCGACAATCTTATCTTCTAAACTCTTTAAACCTTCTACCTTAAGTAGAATTTTCTGGATTTCTAAATTGTAATTCATAGCTATTTTTTTCTTTTATTTTCTTCCTCCATTCGCTTGATTTCCTCTTGAGCAGCAGTATTTCCGTTTCGGATGTCAAAGCGTTGAGCCCAATCATACGCACTTGCTTTATAAGCCTCTGACAATTCCTTTAGGTCATACCACCCGTCTTCTTGATAGAAGGAAACCCCAGGCGATAGGGTTAATTGTTTTTTCTCTTTTTGGTCTAAGACAAACATCATGTGGCGACTCAACATCAGTTTTAAGTCATCTTCAGCGTCAATATCCCAACCTGCGATAATTTCATAGTAATGCCAAAGACTTTCATCTCCCAGCAAGTGTAAGGCGTAAATCAGACGCGTTAACCCATACAGCAAAGAGCTGTTTACTTCTGATAATTGAGTAAACTCTTCTTTGGCTTTCTCTAAGTATACCGCAGCGCGCTCATCTCCATAGCGAACCATAAAATACCCCATGGAAACATAGGTTTCAAAAGGCAAGGAGAAATCGCGTATTTTTTTGTACTCCATTTGTTGCATCAAAGCAATCGCCTCATCAAAATGCCCCAAACGAGAAGCACTTTCAATCTCATTGTCATACACCACAGCTTCCCCACAAATATCATCTAAAGCCTCTTCTCTTGCTTTCACCACATAAGCTCCTCCAAGTTCATAATCCCCTAAATGTTGGGCAAAACCGGCCATGGTATAATAATAGCTTCGCTTAGAAAACTTAAAATGCTCTAACTTCTGTTCCAAATCTGCAGCAATAGCATGTACTTGTTCCAAGGGAATATTCACATTGCCATAAGCAGAACAGATCATCCATTCGTATTCTTCCAAAAATTCAGACTCTGATAGTTGATCCGGATGCAAACGCGCTTGTTCCAATAACCAAGCAAAAGCCAACGGACTTTCAATGCAAGCGGAAGAGCAGCGTTCTTCGCGTATCAACATGATGCGCAAATCAATGGCCCAACTCAAATCTGCATGCTTATCTGCCAAGTAAATGGCCTGTTTCAATTGAGCAATACAGTGTTTGGAATCGGTGTATTCCTCTTGGATCTGCAACAGTATTTTTTGTATTTCTAAACGATGTAGCATCTTAAAATTCAGGTAAAAAATTAGTCATACCCAAGATTACGAATTGATATAAGGCATGGTTAAAAATATCCATTTCTTGTTTGTTGATGGTATAGCCCCCCAACATCAAGGCCTGTACATATAATACGTGAATCAAGGCTTCAAAAAGCTCGGGATCCTTAATGACCAACAACTTCGAAACTAAGTCGTTTTGCTGATTGAAACACAACGTAGGCAACACCTCTTCTTGCTTTTTAAAATGTCCTAAAGCAGCAGCAAAAGGATTAGCACTTTGCGCTAAATTCTGCATGCTTTTATTGCTCAAGGCTTCTTCATTGGCAATGTAAATAGCCGTAGTATCGTGCGGTTCAAATCGCTTTACTTCTGCTTTACAGTATTGTGCTTTTAATATTTTATTGGCCTTCTCCAGAAAAACCGCAATGCGATCATCTTCTATTGAGGCCTCTTCAAAGCTATTTAAGACATCATTAGGTTTCATTAATTCAATAGACAATCCCGGATTACTCGCTTTGATCTTTTGAATTAAATCTGCCTCATAGCTATAAGCTGCGTTGATTACTAATTTCTTTTGAGAACCCGCAATACGTCGAATTTGTCTAAAATCATCCAAAGAAGGGGTATAGAAAATAGAACCGTAATTCGTTCTAATATCTCTGAACAACAAAGTACCTTGATTGGTTTCAAAAGGCAAATAATCTTCAAACAACTTGAGAATTTCATTATCAGAAGCAGCCAAAGACTTGATATACAAGTGGTGAATGGAGATAATCTGTTCTAATTTGTCCAAATTTGAGACAGACAATAGTTTCAAATAATCTTTAAAACAAGTGGTCAATTCTTTTTTTGCCTCGATTAACAAAGCATTGTTCATGAGGGATTCTCGAGAAGCTGTAGGTTGTAAGCTATTGGAATTCATGATACAACGCACAAAAGACGTCCATTCGGGCAACAGATTAGTCGCTTGATCACACAAATACATGCGTTTCAAGAAAATCTTGTGCTCTTTAGACGTTGTCATATTCACCTTGTTGGGAATAACATAAGCCATTCCTTGAATATCTCCTGCTGCTGAAGCAATGGGAAATACATCCAAGAATTTCGTCTTAAATAGTTCTTTTCCAAACGCTAATAACTCTTCTTTTGAAGCTTTGGGATTCATCCAAATCGGATTCCCATCCGAAACGATTTCTTCTTCTCCCTTTTCAATAAATTTTATTTCGATTGGCAAAGCACTCCCGTAAAATAAAACGTTTTGCTTCACTTCTTCTCTTTTAAACAGGGTTCTCCAGTTCTTTTTCGCTTGCAGAATCACGCGAGTTCCTACTTCTGGCAATAGATCAATGCTTTCTACATCATAGGTTCCATCTGCTCTTCCAACCCAACGTACAGATTCCTCTTTATACAAAGAGCGAGATTCTACTACAATTTCCTCCGAAACAACTAAACAAGAAAGCAAACCGATACCAAAACGTCCGATTAGATCTTTCTCGGCTAATTCGCCTCGTTTCGAACTTTGTCCGATAACCGACAAAAACTGGTGCATATCCTCTAAAGATAAGCCCACGCCATTATCTTGAAAAATCAACTGATCATTATCAAAAAACAGGGTTATTTTACCCTGAAAACTTTCATCAATTCCCTTTCTTACTGTCACAGCATCAACGCCATTTTGCAGTAATTCACGAATGAAAACCGTTGGCGAACTATAAATGTGTTCGCTCAACAGTTCTATCATTCCTTTCATATTTACTTGGAACTGATAATTCTTTTTATTGTCCATTATCTTCTTCTTTTTCTTGGGCCACCAATGATTTTCTGCGCATCTTCATTTCCATTTTCCGCAGCTTGTTGGTACCAATGTAAAGCCAATTCATCATTTTGCTCTACACCTTCTCCTTTTAAATAACAATTACCCAATTCATACTGAGCCGAATCATATCCCGCATTAGCCGCTTGCTCTAAATAAGCAATTCCTTCCGCTAATTCTTGAGCTACGCCTTCTCCTTTTACTAACATCACCCCTACATAACCTGCAGCTTCTAGGTTGCCACGATCTGCTACTTCTCTCAGGTAGTATAATGCTTCTACATAATCTTTTTCTGTTCCAATTGCGTAATAATAGCACAGTCCCAAACGGAAATAAGCGGCATCATATCCGCGTTCTACTGCAATTTTATAGAATTGGAAGGCTTTTTTCTCATCGCGTTCTACGCCAATTGCAAATTGGTAACAGATTCCCAATCCTTCCGAAACATACCCACGTTGTTCTGCTTCTTCATAATAAGGGAACGCTAAATCATACGGTTGATCTTCTTCATATCCGTATAAATAGTAATCTCCTAGCGTCAACATGGCTAAAGCAGAACCATTTTCTCTGGCTTTTTCTAACCAATATTTAGCTAATTCTAGGTCTTTCTCTAAACCATAGGCATAGAGGTAATAACAACCTAGTTTATATTGTGCGTAGCTGAATCCTATTTCTGCTGCAGTAGTCATATATTCTACTGCTTTAGCAGCATTTTCTTCAACTCCTCCTGATCCTTCTTCATACGCTAAGGCTAAATCTACGTTTGCATCGTTATAACCATATTCCAATGCTTTTTCAAATAATTCAAAAGCCAAGGCACGATCTTCCGCACCTCCGATTCCATAGCGGTTACAACGAGCCAATTGATACATTCCCTCTGCTAAATCTGCATTAGCTGCAATTTCGAAATGTTCTCTTGCTTTTTCTGCATCTACCTCACCTAGTAATCCATCTTCATACATATACCCTAAGCGAACTGCCGCAAATGGATAATTATTTTCTAACGCTTCTTGATAGAATTGTTCTGCTTGCGTTGGATTTGCCTCTAAACCATAACCGCGCTCCAACATCATCGCCAATTCTACTTTACAATAGTTTGAATTATAAAGTTCAACTCCTTTTTCGTAATACGCAATTGCTTTATCTAAATCTGGATTTTCATTGTAACGGTAGTATCGTCCAGCATATTCAATTCCCAAACCATTATTTCTTTCAGCAGCTACTTCGTAGAATTCAATACATTTATCAAACTCTTCTTCCGTACCGAATTCTCCAACTTGGTATCCATACCCCAGGCGGTAAGGAGCATAATCATCTCCCAATTCCATCGATCCTAACAATAGTGCTTGTGCTTCTTCTACGTTGCGTTCAAGGTCTTGGTGTTCCAATAAAGCAACCGCTTTTTCGTTTCTTGCACGTGTGGATTTAGCCGCAATAGCGCGATCTAAATACTCCATGGCTTTGTCTATATTCTTATAATCGTTGTGGTATAGGTATAAAATAGCCAATTCTAATAAAGCCTCATTTGAGCAATATAAAGCTGCTCTTTCAAGCGTTTGAATTGCTTTGTCAAATTGTGGTTCACTTTGATCTGCTGGGTATAAGTAATAGTATCCTAATACGAATCCAGCATAAGCGATTCCATGTTCAAAACCTACTTGTAAATAAGGAGCTCCTTGTTCAATTTCATAACCTAGTGGAGCAAAACGCGTATTGCTGATCATCAATCCCAACATATAGTTGCAATACCCACTGTTGTATTGAATTCCTTCTAAATATGTTTCTAATGCTTTTTGATCTTCTCCTTCACGCAGGTAATAATCTGCTAAAACATATAATCCTCGTTTTTCAACGTGAAGTAAATCATGGTATTCTTCCAAAACAGCAGCAGCCTCTTCTCCAGATCCACAGCTGTGAAATTTAATATTTAAAGCAAATAACTTCCCAGATTTATTATCCGGAGCATACGAACTTTCAATTAAAGCCAATCCTTTTTCCGCATCTTGTTCAAAACCTAAATTTCCATAATAGGTATTGTACCCAACAAAGGCTTGCGCGGTTTTATCTCCAGCTTCATATCCTTTGATGATGTACTCCGCTGCTTTAGCTTCATCTTTAAACCCATAACGAGCATTCATGTATAATTCATGCATGAACGTATAGGCTTTAGCATAGCCCTTATCAATAAATAATTGATTCAGCAAAACCACATCGTCAAACCAAAGTGCATAGTCTTTATCATTCAAATAAAAACTACTGCGTTCGCGATTAGAGTCTCCGTTAATTTGCTCGTATAGTTGTTGGAATATCGTTCCTTCTTTTCCTGTTTGTTGGGCCAACATACAAAGTGCATGTGCCTTGAACCAACGGATAGGATCCGCATAATCGTCTGCGTCAAAATACAGTTGTGCCGCTTGGGTTAAACTTTCTTGCCCATTGGCAAACTCGCTGATATAGCTCAAGTATTTTACATTAAACTCGCCCATAATTTTTTCTTTTTCTATTAAAACAATTTTTTATTCCGTCGATTAATCCAACTACCAACAAATTTAAGAAACACCCGCGACATAATTTGTTAATTATGACAAAGTGTTCTTTCTCTAAATAAAAATCCCCATTTATAGGGAAAGAAATAAAAAGATAAGAAATATTCTAGCGGTTGTTTACCGCTAAATTGATCTTGTAATTCTGATGGTTAAAGGAAAAACTACGCGTGTAAGTACTTTTTATTCACGCGACTTGAGGCAATATACGATGCGATAAAGCCTAAAATAAAAATAGAGAAAAACACCACAAAGATATCACTGATGTTAAATTCTACGGGATATGCAAAACCTGGTCGGATTAAGATAAGTCCGAAATGTTCTTGAATCAACACCCCGATAATCCCCAACGTAATCCCCAATAATCCACCCACCGTACTGATGATTAATCCTTGTAAAAGGAAGATTCGCTTCAACTGTTTCAGTGAAACACCAAGGTCGTTCAGTGTTTTGATGTTGTTTTTTTTCTCTAAGATAATCATGAGTAATGCCCCTACTAAGTTGAAAAGAGCAATAATCACAACCAATAAAAAAATGAAGTAAACGACTGCATTTTCTGTATTCAACATGCGGTACAAGCTATCGTTCAATTGAATTCGATTTTTGACTACCACGTTATCGCCGAGTACTTGTTGAATATAGGCGATTGCTTCTTTTTCAGTAACCCCTGGATTTAAGGCAAATTCGATATTGGTGTATGCATTTTCATCCAAACTGAATAAATGTTGCGCCAGTTCAATATCACAAAATACATATTTACTATCCAGTTCTTCATTGTGCAAAGAATAAATCCCCACAGTATGAAGATAGGTACGTAGAAAGGCATCTTCTGGATTACTTACTACACCTGATCCGGGTTTGATCGACAAAGCCTGTAAACTATGTTCGACATCAAACAATCCCATAGATAAGTAATACGCCATCCCTAAACCGACCACAACCTCATCAGAACCAGGTTCAAGCCAATTCCCCAATTCCACTTTTTCTGGAAATTGACTGACTTTAGGAAAATCGGCATCCACGCCTTTGAGTATAGCAACGGTTTGCTTTTCATTGTAGGTAAAAAGCAAACGGTCTTCTACTACTCGAGCCACCCCAGAAAAAAGGGGTGATTGACTCAATTCTTGGTATTGAGCTTGGTTTACGACGAAGTTTTTTCCTTGTTTGCTAAAGACTTTTAGCTCCGGATCTAATTCGTTCGTAAAAGATAAACTGAAAGATCGAAGTCCACTAAACACAGCTAATACAATTAACATCGCCATGGCACTTACTACGATTCCCATAGAGGCAATCGCCGTAATGACGTTAACTGCTTTGCTCTTGCTTTTACTAAAAGCATAGCGTTTGGCTATGTAGAATGCTATCTTCAACGGCTTACTTTTTCTTTCTCTTCGCTAATAAATCTGGATTAGCAATTGGATTCTCGTCTCCTTTTAATGCTTTGTCAATTTGGTCAATATACTCCAAACTATCGTCAACGTAAAACATTAAATCTGGCACTTTACGCATTTGGTTTTTCACGCGTTGCGCTAAGTCGTGCTTGATTAATGGTGCATTGGATTGAATCGCTTTCAACAATTCTTTTCCACGCTCCGCTGGGAAAATGCTCAAAAACACTTTCGCGATTGATAAATCTGAGGTAATATTTACTTTAGAAACTGAAATAATCAAATTGCTTATTCCGTTCTTGCGCACTTCTCCTTGTAATATATCTACTAGGTCACTTTGTAGAAGTGCTCCCATCTTCTTTTGTCTATTTGTCTCCATGGTGCAAAAATACAATTTTTTGCATCATATTTTTTTATATTTCACGCTTCAATTGCTTCTGTTCGATAAAATTACTTCTCCGCCCTTGAAAAAGAAAAGTTCCTCCGTCTGAATACCTCAACGCTTTGATTTTATCCTGAAGCTAAAACTGCTTTATCCAAAGTGAAAAGCAAAGACTGTATCTCTATTATTCCCTCTTTGCTTCATCGTGGAATTGAAACAATAGTAGCCTAATGAAATAGTCTAGGGTAAACAAGAGGTTTAGTCGAGATTCTTTTGAGTTCTTTTGGAGTTTCCTTCGAGTTACCTTGGAGATTCCTTCGACAAAAAGGCCATTTTTCGAGGTATAGTCCAAGGAAACTCCAAGGAAGGTCGAAGAAACCCCACAGTATCCCTTTACAAACAGCGAATCATCTAGTAACAAGAGATCTCCTTCTCCAAGCTGTTGGACACTAAAAACGAGAGATTTACAACTTTAATTCAGCGTACTGTATTCGGCTAACACGAGTCAAATGGGAGAATCAAAAAAATAAAAAAACGGCAATAAGGAAAACAAATAAGTTGAGGGAGTTAAAAAAGGAACTGAGTACAAATTAGTTACCTCAAAACGAGGGAATCAAGGAGTAAATAAGGTGTGGAAAATAAATATTTTTTGGTTGTATTTCTTGCAAAAACCAATAATACGCAGTAATATTGCAACCGCTAATCGTCAATTTGACTGGTCCTATAACTCAGCTGGTTAGAGTAGCTGACTCATAATCAGCAAGTCCCTGGTTCGAGCCCAGGTGGGACCACAAATATTACAGTCAAATAGGCCGGTCCTATAACTCAGCTGGTTAGAGTAGCTGACTCATAATCAGCAAGTCCCTGGTTCGAGCCCAGGTGGGACCACAACAAAAAAGCATCTATTTTTCAATAGATGCTTTTTTTATTTGTAGCAATGAGCGATAAAATATTTAAGTTCAATTCCTCTTCACTCACTTAACTATTTATCCATTATTGGATAGGTTCATGTTCCACTCTCAGTATAACATCATCCACTTTAATATCGTATGTAAACTTTTTATCTGTTAGTTCAACGATAAAAACAGCACGCTCAGCTGCCACCGAACCATCAGCAGCTCTTTCAATTAATGTTTGCAAATCCCCATCTAGAGAAACATACCAATCCCCTTGAGCAGTCACTTTTTCTTTGTCCCCGTAAGCAGTAAACACAAATGTTCCATTACTATATTTTCCTTCAGCATTTTTAGGAAAATACGCTTTTCCATTTTTGTTTTCATAGTAAGCATCCCCAGAGAAATTAACTGCAGGAGCAATGGTTTTATCTAATTCAACAACAGGCGTAACTCCATTAGTAATATCAAAAACTTGAGTTGTTTTCCATGCTGTACTAGCTAAAATTTCAGCTGGAATTTTTGGCTCTGGGTGATTCGTAACCGGTTTATGCTCTACATTGTACACAACTTCTCCGTTGTGATGATCCTCTATTTTATAGGTAAACATCGTATTATTTAGTTCCACGATATCAACAGTACGTTCAAAAGCCACTTCGTTCTCTGAGTTATAAACAACCAAGTGTCTTTTTGTATCCTGATCTTTCAACGACCATAGACCAAACATTTTATGGCCATCTTTAAAATCAACAATTCTAAAGGTACCATTCGCATTGTAATAAGCATAACCTGCATATGTTTCTCCAGGCTTAACATCTAAACTGATATTTTCTCCTTTGTTGTCAACTATTTTTGACGTCATCCATACATGTTTAGCTAAAATTTCCGAACCCGTTTCTGGTTTAATCGGTTGTTTTACATTGTCATCGCTAGAACAAGCAACAGTAGCAGCAAAGGCTAATAATACTCCGCTTACACTTAGTAAGCTCAAAAGTTTTTTTCTCATTATTTTTTATTTAACTGATGCAAAAATATATATAAATCACAGAAAACAAAATTAAAATATAGTTTTTTAGCTAAAAAAATATAAAAAACACAACAAAAAGTAAATTACACCACAAATAATTTATTTTATTGTATTTTATGTTTTTTTCTACTGTAGTATAACATAATGGAGGCTAAATGAGGGTACAATTCCTCCTGTATCAGAACGAAATAATGAATGAAATGCTTGATGGCATAACAAGCGTTGAATAACAGGAGCAATACCTCCTACGTCAAAAAAATAATGAATGAAGTGCTTGATGGTATAACAAGCGTTGAATAACCAGAGTAATATCTCCTACGTCAAAAAAATAATGAATGAAGTGCTTGATGGTATAACAAGCGTTGAATAACTGGAGCAATACCTCCTATGTCAAAAAAAATAATGAATAAAATGCTTGGTGATATAACAAGCGTTGAATAACACGTACGATGCCTATAACATCACAAAGAGCAAAATAAAGCTTCGGTTAGGTTTTCACTTTTTCTAATTAAAACAGAGTTCCACTTTAATCGATAAATCTTACAACTTCACGAAAAAGCAAAAAAGCGACTTCACAAAGAACAAACCTCACAAAGAACAAACCTCACAAAGAACAAACCTCACAAAGAACAAACCTCACAAAAAACCCTACCTCCTCCTCCGCAATTTATACACCACGTGACGACCTAGCACCACCACCATCATAAATCCCATATAAATTAGATTCATAACGAGGTTTACTACGAAACTCACAGCTACAAGGAGTTTATCTAACCACGATTCTTTCATTTTGCTATTAAAAATTAAATAGTACAAACACGAGCATAAATACACTAGCAAATAAAAGTACAGCTGATACGAGAGCTAATCCTGCAGCGCGCCACATGGAATAAAAAGCATTATTTTCTTCCTGGTGTTTACGAAGGGCATCACCCTGTTTGACTTCTACAATCCAACTTACTATTCCTGTAAATAGCAGCGGAAAAATAAAGTTGGGGATACTATCAATAACCGTAGTAGGTACTAAAAAGAGTAAACCAAAAAAAGCAACTGTCGAAACGATTCCCAAGAGAAGTGCTTGTTTGGCTTTTTTCTCTTCCTGCAAAGCAAGGTAATTTTCGCGAATCAAATACCCCGCGATTAAAGGACCACCTAAAAAAGTAGCCAACCGAATAGCATTCGGTGAATATAATTTTAAATCTTGTGTTGGATTTTCTTGTGCTATCATGCTATTTATCTTATTCAAGGAAGTATCCGTGCTTATTTCCTTTTCGTTTTCATCTTATTTTTAAAAAGCGGTGATTTTAAATATAAAAATAATATTTATTCTTTCAATACATAATGTGTATTTCGACCAGAACCTAACTTAACTAAAACCCCTTTATCCACTAAATCTGTGATATCACGTAAAGCTGTATCAGAAGAGGACTTCGTTAATTTCGCCCATTTACTAGTTGTCAAATTGCCTTCAAAATGATCTAGCAACTTCGTAAGGATATGATGTTGTCTTTCATTGCTAATATGCGCTCTATGGGTTATCCAAAATTGATGTTTTTGAATAACCTTACCTATTACAACATTTGAAGAATGAATCGCTTTTTTCAAACACTCCAAGAACCAAATAATCCAAGCAGTGATATCCAAATCCCCTCGTTGTGTCAGTTCTAATAATTGATAATAGGATTTTTTTTCTTGTTTAATTTGAGCAGACATGCTGTAAAAACGTTGATTTACTTCATCCGCTTTAGATAGTTGCATATCTGTGATTGCTCGAGCAATACGACCATTACCATCACTAAAAGGATGTATTGTAACAAACCACAGATGAGCGATGGCTGCTTTCAAAATAGGATCTAATGTATCTATCGCATTAAACCACTGCAAAAACAAGTCCATATCATTGGATAGACGATCAGCATGAGGTGCTTCAAAATGTATAATTTCTCGACCTAGTCCTCCAGAAACAACTTGCATAGGCTCCGTTCGCCATTGTCCTACTTCAATTTTATACCTCCCACTTCTACCTGTTTGAAATAAAGCCGCATGCCACCCAAACAAACGCTCTGCTGTCAATATCTTATCTGAATTTTGCGTTGCATCTAACATCATGTCCACTACACCTTCAACTTGTTGATCGACCAAATCAACTCCAGATTGATCTAAGCCTAATCGTGTTGCAATAGAAGAACGAACCTGATCTGGATTTAATATTTCACCCTCTATTTCAGAGGATTGAATCACATCTTGAATGAGCATTTCAAGATTGGCTTCATCCTTTAATTTAAAACCCAACAATTCCACACGCCCCATCAATCTACCCTGTAGATTACTTACCTCACTCAATAAGGTGATAAAGTCTTCTTCTTTCCATTGGAAAGCAGGCCATTTACGCTGTTGATGGATATAACTTGACATGATTATTAGGTTTGTGCGGTGATTAATTAGGTTATTCACCGCAAATTATGCGGTAAATATACAACTTAATCTCCGCAAAACATGCGGTGATTAAACGATTTATTCGCCGCATCCTCTTCTATCCCATGAAGTATCAGCATAAAAAAAAGCCCAATGAATAATAGATTCACTGAGCTTAACATAATATAGTTTGATTGGTTTTTGTGCTATTTTACAAGTTCTCTTTCGCGTAAAAGCGTTTTCTCACCCTCTTCTACTTTGTATTTTTTGGTCCAAATACAATCGCCATCATATTCATAGGCAAATTCTTCTTTTTCAATCACAGGGCGAACTGGTGGTGTTTTATCCTTTTTGCGTCTTTTCTGTTTGGTATAGTTCGGTGCAATAGTTGTACGCGTACTCACTTCACTAACATTCCCACAAGAATCGTATTTGTATGTACTTGTGCGAATCTTCTTTTCTCCTTCCTCAAAAAATGTAGTCTTTTCTAGGCGAATCGTCCCGCTTTCATTATAGGCACGAACGGTACTAAATCCGCGTTGATAATCTTCCGAATACTCTCTAGAAGTAACAATCATGGGTCTTCCTTTTACGATTTTCGTATAAGTATGCTCTCCATCATCAATCAACACTCCTTTATCATCATACGTAAAAGAACTCTCAAAAACCACTTCACGCACTTGGCCGCGATCCGCATCATACATCAATACCTCTTGATACACTCGGCCTTGATCATCGTAAAACACGTCAAATACTTTCCCTAGTTCATCATTGTTATAATACAAACGATAGCTTTTAATTCGCCCATCTTCTAGTTCATATTCAATTCGATCATGAGGATATATACTGGATGCATCGCGTTCATAAAAATGGTCATATTGTTTCCATTTTGGATTTGCGTCAATTCGATCTAGTGCCATTTGAGCAAATGCACCAGTACTCATCGTTAACAAAAGTAAAGTAAGAATAGCTGGCTTTTTCATTAATCATTGGAGTTTTTGTTGTACATTTTTCCCTTAGGAGTACGCAAAGTAGAAAAAAAACCAGCCATTACAAAAAATAAAGCCAACGAATACAAAAAATTAACTTAATACACCTCTCATTTTTAGCATTGTAACATGCCATTCAGGAAGTTACAACAAGTCTACTTGTAGCAGTTGCTTTTGATACAGCAGTTCCACTTCTATTAATAAAGGGGCCCGACGCGACTGATCCAACCCAAACACCTGTTTACTTGCATTGGGATACGTCAGGGTGGTTTCCACATGAAATTCGAGCAAGGCGTGCGTATAAACATAACGTACCACCAACTCTCCTTTTTTGTTGATTTCCTGTAAATACAATTGGGTAACACAAGCAGGCTTTATGGGACTATATTCTTCAAAATAACTTTTCACTTCCAAAAAGAGTCCTCCTACTTTGACGGGCTGTACTTGAATAGAATCAATCGTTGTTCCTTGTTGTAGCACCTTTAGTTGTTGTTTTATTCCTTGACTTCGTGCTGGTTGGCAACAAGACAAAACCAAAAGGACAATCAACATCCCCTTTCTAAAATCACAATTTTTTCTTAATTCCAAAAAGAGGCACACATATTGCATATAACAATAATAAGATTAATTATCATAAAAGTATAGAAAAGTACAACAATCTGAAAAAATAAAACGAGGGTAGCCCCTAGAATTTGAATAAATATTTTCACAAAATGCCACTAATAACAAAACAAAAATGGGTATTTAGCGTTTATTCTAAACAATGTACTTGCTCTTATCACATAATGACAGAAACAAAACAAATAAAAACAAAGATATGCGTTAGCAAAATTCATTTTTTTAAAAAATTTTAACTATTTTTAATAAACATATGTTTAATTTTGTAGGTGATAAATAATCTCCTCATAACGAAAAGAAAATAGTAGGTTTAGGCTTCTAAAACAGCCTTGGAGATGAACCGTTAATCAGGGTGTAATTATAAACAAAAAGTAGCGCTTTATCGCACGCTTTTTTTAGCTACACTTCGAAAGGAAAAAGATTATTTTATATTAAATTTGCAACTGAAAGAAATAAAGAAAAGAAATGAAAAAGATTATCTCACTATCCATTCTACTATTGGCTTTTTCGGTGTCCTATGGGCAAAGAAAACCAGTTATTCAAAGTAGCAGTGATGTTATTGTTTATAAAGATATAGAGAACATCCTTCAGCACAAAGCTGAATTGGGATTAAGTCAAAAACAAGAAGCTTCTTTTGTCGTTAAAAACGAATACATCAAAAGAGACCTACAAGCGTTAAACGACAGAACAGACATGTTGCCTGTTGAGAAAAAAGAAACGGAAAAAAAAGTAAAGGACTCGTATCAACTATTCATTCAACGTACCTTAAACAAAGATCAAATGGATGTTTGGGCGCAAAAGAAAGTTGAGTATGATTTAGCTAATATCAAAGATGACGGTTTAAAAGCAGATTTAAAAGCGTTGGATGCCGTTTATAAAGCAGATCAAAAAGAGATTTACAGAAAATATGGTATGGACCGTGCGATTTATGGAGCACAGAAAAATACCCTTCGCAAAAAATATGAGACAGATCGCCTGAGACTAATGGAATACTACAATGCTTCTGGAGAAGAAAACGAAGTAATGTCCTTAGAAGAAATTGCGAATTTGGTCAAAGAATTTGATGATTACTACAGTGGAGAAGCTCCATCTAATCCTTTAAAGTATTTGAACATTAGAGAAAATACAGAAGGTGAAGGTGAAGAAGCAGTAGAAGAATCATCATATACAGAAGAACAAACAGCGGAATAATAGTACTTTCCCAATCAACAGCAGTAAATCATGGTTTGCTGCTGTTTTTTTTTATCCTGACTTTATTGTCCAGTATCAATGTCCTAATGCTTTTTATCTTTTTCAAGACAATCAACGCTATAGCGATAAAATAAAACAACAACAAATACGAAAACAGCAGCTAAAATGTCTGAATTATACCAAAATACAGCATTTTAAAACCTATACATTTCAGTATTTTTACTTTACTTTGCATAAAAATAATCTTATGTCATACATATCAAGAGTTTTAAGTGGAAAATGCCCAAATTGTGGCAAGGAAGATTTATTCTATGATAAGGGGAATCCCGTTACAATGCGCATGCCCAAAATGGCGAAAGAGTGTTCTCATTGTCATTATAATTTCCATAGAGAAACTGGTTTTTACTTTGGAGGGATGTATGTAAGCTATGGTCTTACAGTTGCAGAAATGTGTGCAGTAATGGTATTGAGATTAATCATCAATGCACTTTTTGATGTGCATATTACTCTCCTTCAAACCTTTATCGCCATTGTAGTTGTTCTACTTTTATGTTGGACTTTTAACTACCGATTATCCCGTATAATTTGGTTAAACATATTTTACAAAAAAGAATAGTTTCTTTCAAAAAGTTATTTATCTTTGCACCACTTGAAACAGAAACGGGTGTAGTTCAAGGGTAGAATAGCGGTCTCCAAAACCGTTGATGGGGGTTCGAATCCCTCCACCCGTGCAAAAAAGTCCTTACTTGCGTAAGGACTTTTTTTATTGGTATCGTTTAAAGAATTCTTTAGGCGTTTCTCCTACTCTTTTCTTGAATAGTTTGGAAAAATAAGAGTAATCATCATACCCTAAAATAGACGCAATATCATTGAGTGGATAATCGGTATAAATCATCATACGTTTGGCTTCTAAAACCACGCGATCTAAGATAATATCCGTCGTTGTTTGATTGACCATCGTTTTGCACACGCGATTCAAGTGCTTTTGCGTCATGTTCATCCAGTTCGCATACACAGCGGCTGACTTTTCTTCGGCAAAGTGTTTTTCAATCAATTCCTCAAACAACTGCAAATGGGTTGCATATAAGTTATTGTTAATCGTTTTAAAGGTTTCTCCTTGCAACAAGATTCGATTGGTCTCAATGTAAAACAACAACGTTAAACTTACCAATTGCTGGTTGCGCTTCCATTGCTCTTGTCGAACTTCTTTTACCATGCGATTCAAAACAAAAGCCAATACTTGCGTATCCGATTCATTTAAACATACATGATTGGGATAAAAAGCAGAACGAAATACGGGATAATCACGTAGGGTCTCCTTCAACAAATATAAATCCAAAAAATTCTGTGTATGAAAAAAGATATACCCTTCAATATCTTCTGATAGTTCCCAGCTATGCGTTTGTCCAGGCGCCAACATAAAGACAGATCCTGGTTTTACTTCATAGCGGTTAAAGTCAATTTCGTGAATGCCTTCCCCTTTCGTAAACAAAACGCCTACATAAAAATTATGCTTGTGCGGTCGCTCAATATGGCTGTGATTATCAATGAGATGTTGAGATAAGGTATTCGCATAAAAATCAGTTTGTAAATTGTTATGCGTTATATCATTAATTTGTAAAATAGCTATTTCATCCATACCCTCCTCGTTTTGTAGCAAAAGTAAAAAGAATTCCAACGAAGCCCAATTTAATTAACTATCTTACAAGAACTTTCATTTTCTAAAATAAGCATTGCATAAGCAAATTTTATTTTCAAACTTTGTTACTCAATCTAAAAATAATTGCTCCAATGAAAAAAGCAATCGGAATAGCGAGTTTTATTGCCCTTTTAGCGACAGCTTGTACACAACAACAACCGACACAAAATTTAGAATCTCTAGATAAAAAATCTGCTCGAGAAGTTACATTAAAAACTGTAATTTCGGGTGATAGCATTTACCATATCACGGCTCAAACAATCTGGGTGAATGGTAAAATGGTACAACAAAAAGCAGACACAATTACCACAGCGAAAAACTTTAGCGACTGGGGTGATAGTCAACCAACCAGTTTAGAAAAAATTCCAATTTACGTAACAGTAGAATAATATGAAAAAAAGTAGTAAAGCCGTTTCTTTAGTTTTAATTACAGCCACTTTAGCTTCTTGTTCTAAACCTACTGAAACGAAAGAAGAACAACAACGCGTTTTTATGCGTGCAGACAGCAGTGCGCCTTATACAGAAGTAACGGACCAATATCAACAACAACGCAGTAGTGGTGGTGGAATGGGTATGGGAAGTGCTTTATTGTGGTATATGGCTTTCCGTCCGATGATGGGAGGAGGTATGGGCTATACTAGTCCTGGTATTTCTCCACAATCTAATGTCGGAACAAATACCTCTAAAGCTGACGCCTATAAAAAGCAAACTGCACGTGGTGGATTTGGCAACACAGCCAAAGACAATACTGCGTCTTCTTAATTGTAAAACATGCAGATAAAATACATCACACCGCAATCCAATTGGCAAGATCGATTGGAACAGAACGGTTTTGGTTATCATACAGATGAAAATAATGTCCCATACTGGATCGAAGAGTACTACTATAGTATCTCTGAACCTTTAGCGGATGAAATTTATGCGGCTACGGCTGATTTATGGGAAATGTGTCTCAAAGCAGTAGATCACGTCATCACCCATAAATTATATGATCAATTTCAGATTCCTCTTTTCTTCCATGAGCACATTGAGCGTTCTTGGGAAAATGATGAATTAAGTATTTATGGTCGTTTTGACTTTGTGTATGACACGGTTGAAAAACAACTAAAAGTACTCGAATTTAATGCTGATACGCCGACTTCTTTATATGAGACGGGCGTTGTGCAATGGCAATGGATGAATACTTATTTTGGCCACTCAAAAGACCAATTCAATTCAGTACACGATCGATTAATCGAAACGTGGAAAGAAGCGAAAGCCCACATGAAAGGGAGTACCTTACACTTCTCTTGCATGCGTGAAACGCTAGAGGATCTGACCAATATTGAGTATTTACGCGATTGTGCTATTCAGGCAGGTATTGAGACCAAACTCATCTATATTGATGATATTGGTTGGGATGGTGAAACATTTACCGATTTGGAAGATGAGATGATTACTGATATTTTCAAACTATATCCTTGGGAATGGCTCATCTATGAACGATTTGCTTTACACATCCCTAATGATATGGCCCAAGCGCAATGGATTGAACCTTCTTGGAAGATGATCTTATCAAACAAGGCGATTCTGCCTATCTTATGGGAATTATATCCAAACCATCCTTTACTTTTGGAATCGTATTTTGATGAACCTAAAGGCATGCAAAACTTCGTTAAGAAACCCTTATTATCTCGCGAAGGAGCCAATGTAACCTTGTACATCAACAATCAGATTGTAGAGGCAACAAAAGGCGATTATGGCGATGAGGGTTATATTTGTCAAGCCTTAGCCAATTTACCGAATGAAGGTAAAGGGTATTTTATCATTGGCAGTTGGCTCATCGGGCAAGAACCTTGCGGCATTACCTTTAGAGAAAGTGATAAGCGAATTACTACAGATAAAAGTAGATTTGTACCTCATATTATTGAATAACTGATAAGCCTAATTGCTTTTATTAGGCTTTTTTTAATTTCCCTATCCTATGACTCCTGATTTTATATACGACCAAACCTTTGAAAATATCACTTTTGAACCGAATAGTATTTCGTTTAGAGAGTATGAAAACTGTCAATTTATCCACTGTGATTTTAGTGCATGTTCCTTTCTGTCGACTGTATTTATCGATTGTGATTTCAAAAACTGCAACTTTAGAAATGCAGCGATTAATTACGTAGGATTGCGAAATTGTCATTTTCAAACGTGCAATTTCACCCATGTAAACTTCACTATGATGGATCAAACTATTTTTGAATTTTCATTCACGGATTGTAATCTAGAACTATCGCTCTTCTATGGTTTGAATTTAAAGAAAACAACCTTTATCAATTGCAGCTTGATTAGTGCGGATTTTATGGAAGCCGATTTATCGCAAGCCATGTTCGACAATTGTAATTTGTATCGTGCGAATTTCACTAAAGCCAAAGCGGAAAAAACTGACTTTTACACCAGTTACAATTTTGATATCGATCCAGATTCAACTAAACTAAAAAACGCCATCTTTGCCAAAGAGGCTTTGGATGGGTTATTGAGAAAACATCAATTGATTATACGATAAGCATAAAAAAAGAGAACCAATGGTTCTCTTTTTTTATGTCTTGCTGTTGCTTTGCTTACTTCTTAAATCCACGTTTTCTGTGATTTGAAAAAAGCGACCTTAATAGCAGCATAATTTTCAACAATAAGGTAGACATTGAATACCAAGACCAATAAGTCAAAATAGATAAAATCAAGGGCATGACTAATGTAAACATGTGTCAAGAACATCCCTACTGAAACAGGAAATAACCAAACTGCTCCAAAGAAATAGGTTCTTCGGAACAACAGTAATAGTCCTCCTACCAATTGAGCAAAACCAATCACTTCAATAAAATTTGTTCTTTCCCAAATCAAATAGAAATCCAAGAAATCTCCGCCTAATCCAAAGTCGATATACTCTTGTTGACTGATTTTTTCTGTCAGTTTTTCATAGCCATGTGGAATAAATACATAGGCTAAAAAGGCGCGAAAGATATAGCTTATTAACAGGCCTATTCGCTGAACTACTTTTCCCATGATGCTATTTGTTTTTATCCATAATATGGAAGCCCATTAAGCGTCCACTTCCTTTTAGGCGAAATGTTTCTTTAACTTCTCCTGTTTTAGGATTGTATTGATATGCTCCTGCAAAATTTTCTTCTGAATTATTGGAGATAAAATAGATATTTCCATTGTGGTAAAATGGATTTTGATACGAATAGAAATTATCCGGTAACATGTCTAAACGGGTTGCTTTTTTTGTATGTACGTCAATTTCGTTCCAGTACCAAATATCTTTTCTATAAGAAACACCATGTTGACCTCCTCCATAATACGAAGTCGGACGACTTGAAATTGTTGTATACACCTTGTTGTTGTGTGCAAAAATTCGGTTGAAATCACTTGGGTATTGATAATCTGAAATCTTCAATTCAAAAGTAGGGTCAAATTTAATTTCACCTCTTTTAATGCGCAGGATTTTCGATTCTGGTTTTTGAACAGTCATATCTCCTACTGCAATCACGTATAAATCCTGTGTAACTTCATCCAAACTCCACAAAACATGATCTGCGAATAAACCTAAGTTAGTAGCTCCTTCATAAGAAGTAACTCCTTCTATTTTATTTGTAGTCAAATCATATACTGCTATTTCTACTTTTTCTACATTCGGTTTCACTTGCCAAGCGGTACTACGTGTTCCGTGTTGAATATCAACATATAGTTTATTGTCTCGTTTTGCTAAGATCAACTGACCTGCTGCTTCATAAGAACTCCCATCGGAAAGAGATGAAAAATCCACTTCTCCAATACGCTGCATCGTTTGTGGATTGAATTTTTGTACTTTTAATCCTCCTGCTGCTGAATCCCAATAATATCCTTCTGCAGCATTAACAACTAAATAGTTGGTTTCATAGGTATTATTTGGGGTACTAATAAATCCATCAGCTGCAAATTTATTCCCCTCCATTTTGTATTTTGACAATCCTACTTCACTCGCTAATGCCCCATCTTTTTTGTACAATACATTATCCACAACACGACCTCCTGCTGAATATCCCAACTGATAGAAAGGAATAGCTGACAAATCCATAACACGAGATTTTGCATCGCCTAAAGCATAAATACCTCCCGCCCATTTTTCTGTTCCATTGAAAATAACCCATAACTCGTCTTTGGGTAGTTCATCTGGATTAACAGGTGGTGTTGGTTCTTGCGTATTGTCATCACTACTACACGAAAACAGCAAAAAAGTAGTTAAGAAAGCCGCAGCGATCCCATTGAATGTAAGTTTTTTCATGATTTTGAATTATTAAATGATTTTGTAAACAATTTTAAATTGAACAGCACGTCCAGGTTTTTGTATATTGAAATTATCGTAGCGCTTTACATTTCCTACATTAAGTAGTTCTAAGGCTAGATTAATCTTTCGATTAGCAAAGTGATAATACACCCCTATGTCTTGGGTAAACTGCCCTAATCTCCCATCATTGGGAATAATTAACTTAGAATCCACCATATCCGCTTTTCCAAAAAGACTAGGTTCTTGCTTTTTGGGAATATCCGTCAGATAAAAGCGATGTAAATAGTTGAGATTCCAATTCACACTCACTTTATCTCGAGTGGAAAATAATCCATGAAAGTGACTGGTAAAAAAGGCATTTCCAAAAAAGAAAGGAATGTTGGGCACACGAGCGCCTTCGTACATTTTAAATTCGGCTCTTTCATTTATACGCCTAATATCTTGGTAAGTCACATTCATCCCCAACTCAAACTGTTCTTTAATCTGATGTGTTACTTCCATTTCCACTCCCTTAATTGCTACCTGATGAAAATTGATGTATCGGTTATACGGAATATCTGGCTGAAGAAAAATAGCATCTTTCACGCGGCGATAAAAAAGAGTAAGCCCTACGGTTCCCTTATGTGTGGATTTCCCATAGGTATAAGCTGTATTTAAATTGACATTATGACTCGTCTCTGGAAGAAGATCTAAATTCTCTTTAATCAAAACGCCATCACCAAAAACCTCCATCTCATCGGGTAATCGAGTTGCGTATTCATAAGATAACTTTAGTAAAAGCGGTTTAGCATCCCATTTCAACCCACCGAGATAGCCCCATTGCTTATTGGATTGAGAAGATTGCCAAGCGAAATTGAATTTATCTGTTGTAAATCCTTTCGATCGACTATTATAATGCTTCAGTGAAACCATACTCTCTAATTGGTCGTTCAACCAAAGGGAACGGAGCGCTAAAGCAGTGATATTTTTTTGATATGTTGCAGGAATGGTCAACACATCCACCTGATAAACAGGAGAAACAGCTCCTAATTGGTCACTGCCCTTTCTGCGCTGATGGTAGATTAATTCTCCAAATTCAATAAAGTGATTGGGATTAACTTGAAAGGTAGCATTGATTCTCCCTGAAAGTAAATTGTAGTGCAACTGTTGTTGGCTTCCTCCTTTATTTATTTCGCCGATTACTTGATCGCTCAAGATAATCTCATTGTCCCAATTGTAGCGCACCGTAGCAGTATCCTCTAATTTGGTATTAAAATGGCTTCCACTCAATACGGCATTCACCTGTAATCGATCATCCCAAAACCCTTTCTTATACGATAAAATAGCGGCGTAATTTTGCTCTGAACTATCTGCCTCTCCAAATACCTTTCCCATCTCACTATCGTGCTGTATTTCCTTGTAAAAATCAGCAAATACGAATGTAAAACTCAAATCATCTGCCCAAGCTTTATCTCGAACTCCAGCAACTAATTCTCCATAATAAGAAGAAGTTCCATCGTGAAATCGACGTACTTTTTTAGTGTATTGTTGCCCTGTAATAGCATCAACGAAAGGGGCATCAATCTTGTAATTATTTGCAGAAGTATTATAGGTTGTGTTCATCCCAAAATAATACGAAGGATTCTTCCCTACCAAAAACACATTAGCTGTCGCGCGATGGGTGCGAAAGGAACCGATTTCATACGAGAGTTCGACCAAATTAGATTTGGGTTTTCGCGTAACTAAATTCACCCCACCACCTAGTGCATCTGAAGCTAAATAAACAGGCATTGCTCCTTTGTAAATCTCAATGCGTTCTAACATATTGGTAGGGATTGTACTCAATGAGAAACCATGTCCAAATAACTCTATGGGAATACCATCTTTAAACAGGCGAATTGCTTTGCCTTGTAATCCACCTAAATTTAACTGAGTTTCAGCTCCCAATCCACCATTAGATCGAACCTTAATTCCCGCTGATCGATTCAATTGACTACTGATATCTCCTCCTTTATTGTGCACTTGCTTCATATCCAACACCTGCACCGCAAATGGAGTTCGTTCTATTTTTTGTTGTGTCGTTTGAGCGTGAATCACGACCTCTTCTAATTGTTCATTCTTCTCTCTTAGTATCAAAGGATAATGCGCGATTTGACAATCAACCTCAACAGATTGACTGTCGATTTGTTTTCCATTCTCATATACTTGTAGGGTGTATTCTCCTGCGGGTAAATCTATCCGTCCACTATGCCCCTGTTCATCCAACCCATAGGTTTGTTGATTCACAACTAAGGTAAAAGCCGAAAAAGATACGGTTTGACTTCGTTGAACAGAAAAAGACACCTCACAAGCCAAAGCCGTCGAAGAGCAACATAACAAAAAGTATAAATATTTAACCATGTTGTTATTTAGAATAGATTTAAATACTGTATTTTTACGCAAAAATAGCAGTAGGACGTTCAATACGTCTTACGAATTTGAGTGTAAGATTTACGTAAAAAGGTTTATTATGAGCTATAGAATGGATATTGCAGACTTTTTAGACCTGGTGGATTATCCATCGACTCCTGGAGCGAATACTGCCTATAAAAAAGAGAAAACAACGGCACTACTTCCAGAGAAAATAGCCATTGAACAGGAAGTAATCAACGACCATTTGCGCGTAGTTTCTCTTCAGTACACAACCAAACAAACCATGACATTGGATTGTTTGGAAAATGATCCTTTTTTAGAACTGCATTTCAATTTATCACCTCAAGCGATTCCCTATAAAAACTCTTTTTCCTCTTCCAAAGAAGTTCCTCCTATGACAGGAAATATGATTTATTTAGCTTCTACTGGAGAGAAATCAGAACTATCGTTCCAAAAAGGGGTGGACTATGAAACCTTTGATATTCATCTTCCCTTAAGCATGATTAGTCAATATGCAGGAGAACATCGTCAGTTGGATTATTTTCTCAATCAAATCACCCTTGCTAAGAGTGCGGGGTTAACTGAAAACTGCATCTCCATCACTCCTTCTTTATACCATGCAATCCAGCAGATCAAGCAATGTTCTTTTGAAGGATTAACGCGAAAAATCTACTTAGAATCCAAGATTTATGAGATATTAGCTTACTGTTTTGAGGAACAAATAGCGACGCAAACCGTTAAATTAACGACAAGAGATATAGAATCCATCCATTTTGCAGCGCATATCATTCAGTCGAATATAAGTCATCCTTTAACCATAGAGGAAATCTCCAAAAAAGTAGGCATCAATCAAACCAAACTAAAACTAGGATTCAAGCAACTATATGGCACAACTATTTTTGGTTATTTACAAGAATTGCGAATGAATCAGGCGCAAAAATACTTGCTGAATACAGCCGATTCCATTGAAGAGATCAGTATAAAATGCGGATATATCAATACATCCAATTTTAGCAATGCTTTTAAGAAACACTTTGGCTATGCCCCGAGTAGATGTCGCCAAAACAATAGTATACCCCGTTCATACCCAACACTTAATCAATAGTAAAACAAGTTCTTAGCTGATGTAAAGCCAAACAAAGTTGAAACATCTTTACACAAATAAGTAACTAAAATGGTATCTTTGAGTAAACAGTTTTTAACACCTAACTATGCGATTGAAAAAGAAACATAAAATAATAGGGGGTATTTTCATCCTTATTGTGGTAGTATATTGTTCGGGTCAGTGGATAATCAACTATGTACTGAATCAGTATTTACCTACAATCATCGCAGAAAAAAACGACTCTCCTTATGATTTAACTTATCAATCCGTTCACTATTCGATTGCTGAGCGAAAGTTAAGCATCCAAGACATCGACATTCAACCCAAGGCCACAACGGTAACGGATACGCTGTCCTACCTAAAAGGTAAATTAAAGCAGATTGATATCAAGCAAGTAGGTCTATGGGATTTAATTAAAAAACATCACCTCGCAGCAGAAGGAATTACGATCATTCAACCTGATATTCAACTGTTCCAACATCCGACTCCAAAAGACACAACGCCTGCACCACCCCTTCAGTTTATTCAAGCTATTGATATCAAAACGATTGCGGTGAAACAAGCCCATGTTTTGATACACGATGTGGAGAAAAACCTTCGTTTACATGAAGTACACAACTTTAGCGCAGAACTTAAAGGGATTCACTTTGGCGTTGAAACCCAAGATAAACCTATACCCTTTACGTATAAGGATTATATTATTTCTTGTGATTCTGTACGCAGTTTAGTGTCAGATTCTCAACAATTAACGATTCACGGGATTCAAGTCAATCCCAATCAAATTAGCACTACGCGCCTTTTACTTGAACCGTTGACAACAGCCAAGGATAAGGCCGATTTACCACATCGTCTCTTAACCATCGATACCCCTTCTTTGCTATTAAAAGGAACTGACTGGGGCTACAAAAATCAGGAGGATTTCTACTTGCATATTGATCAAATTCAGGCTCCAGCTGTGGATGTCGTAGTAGAAGAAAATGCATTATCCACCCGAAAAAAAGAAGTGAAGACTGCTGTCAATCCTAAGCTTTTGCCTTTTGATTTGACCATTGCAGCTATTGATATGGATAGCATTACTATTAATTCACTCAATCAATGGTTAATTAAACGAGGTAGTCTACATCTGAAACGCGTAGCAAACAAAGCCAAAGAAGAATTACACATTGGAGCCATTCAGGTAGTAAACCCGGATATCCATTTGCATCAATCTCAACAGAAAACAAAACCAAAAACTCAAAAGGTAGATGTGTTTTTCGACGATTTAGTACAAATTGATACCCTATCGCTCCAAGAGGGAAGTTTTACTTCTACAAAAGGAAAAGATCGCACGGTTGTCTTGCAGACTAAAGGAGTAAAAGCCTCTATTGAGCAAATTAACCTCGATGCGCAGACGTTAGCCAATAAGATTCCGGTACGTTACAAAGAAATTTCATTCTCATCTGAAGCGATTCAATGGAATACAGGACGTTTTTACGACATTAAAATTGATAAAATACAAGGGCATAATACGACATTAACTTGTACTAATTTGGAGCTTACCCCTAAATACAATCGCAAAACGATGGTGCGCATGTTCACCTATGCGGATGATATTTTTACGGTTAAAACCAAAGCCATTACCCTTTCTAATTATACTTGGGGATTTGACCCCCAAGACGTGCTATTCTTCAAAGCGGATCACGTTCGCTTGGACCATATTAACGCCAATATATTCCGCGATAAAACGCCGACATTTAATATGAGTATAAAACCTTTGTTTAGCAAAAAATTACGTGATATTCCGTTTACATTGGAGCTAAAAAAGGTAGATATTGTCAATTCTACTTTAGAATATGAAGAATACGATCAAAAGGCGGTTGCACCAGGAAAGTTGACTTTTGGGAATTTCAATGCTTCCATTCAAAATGTATACAGCGGGTATAAACAAACGAAATTACCGACGACTACGTTGGCTATTCAGGCTAGTTTTATGAATGCAGCACCGCTACAAGTCAACTGGTCTTTTAATGTTTTGAATCGCTCAGACGATTTTCGCATTAGTGGAACCATTAAAAATTTCCCTGCTACAGCCATGCAACCGTTCTTACAGCCTTATGTGAAAGCCTCTACCGAAGGGAATTTAGATTTAGTTAAATTCAATTTCACGGGGAATAACAAAGTAGCAACGGGTACTTTCGGTATGAATTACAAGGATTTAAAGGTAACTTTATACCGAAAAAATGGAGAAAAGAAACGAAAAATACTATCTAAAGTTGGTAATTGGTTCATTCACAAAAACTCCGCTGGGGAGTTCAAAGAAGTTGAGATAAAAAAGGTAAATCGCATAGAAGAAAAGTCTTTTTTCAATTACCTTTGGTTATGTATTTTACAAGGTCTAAAACAAACTATTTTATAACACAATCGCATATGAAAACAGTATTTATCACAGGAGCATCTTCAGGTATTGGGCAAGCTACAGCCAAAGCACTAGCACCCAATCATCGTTTAATACTTTGTGGAAGAAGAAAAGAGCGATTAGAAACATTAGCGCAAGAATTAAACCAAACGACTGAAACCCATATCTTAACTTTTGACGTTCGCAACAAAGAAGAAGTTTTTCAGGCTGTTGCTTCTTTACCTGATGCTTGGAAAGATATCGACATCCTAATCAACAATGCTGGAAATGCACATGGCTTGTCTTCTTTTCAAGATGCCGCTATTGAAGATTTAGAAGCGATGATTGATATCAATGTGAAAGGGTTAATTTACGTCACTAAAGCCGTTTTACCGTTGTTATTACAACACACTCGCGGAGGGCATATTGTAAATTTATCTTCTATTGCAGGGAAAGAAACTTATGCGAATGGAGCTGTATATTGTGCTTCAAAAGCTGCTGTCGAGTCCATTTCAAAAGGCTTGCGCATTGACTTAAATACCAAAGGAATCAAAGTAACGAATGTAGCACCTGGTGCTGTAGAAACCGAATTTTCTATGGTGCGATTTAAAGGAGATCAATCGAAAGCAGATCAAGTATACAAAGGATATGATCCATTAAGTGCAGATGATATTGCACAGGCAATTGCATACGCAATCAATCAACCCGATCACGTACAATTAGCAGATATGACTATTTTTCCGAAAGCACAGGCTAGCGGAACAACTTTTTACAGAAAACCTGAATAGTGCAAAACGATTTAAAATCAACCACTTTATGAAACACCTTCTTGCAATTAGTCTTTTTGTCGGACTTCATTGCACCTTTAGTTCTCCGCTTCGAGCGAGTGAAGCTAAAAGCGCTTGGAATGAAAACCTTATTCCTTTACTTCAAGCGACTTCGGATACTGTTTTTATTGATTTAAAAAACGATCCAGATTTTAAATTTGCCAATAATTTACGTTGGTTTCAAGACCCTGAATTGTCTCTTTTTGGGATTAAAACAAAAACAGGGGAATTGTTTATTGAACCTTTGTTTCATCAAATAGAATCTTTTGTTGATAATGTTTCTATTGTAACCTTTGAAGGGTATCAAGGGGCAATTAATGACAAAGGAGAGGTTGTCATTCCTTACATCTATGAAGAATTACAAACGAGTAGTGAGGAGCGAATTGCTTATTATGAAGGAGGTTTATGGGGATTTTTCTCCACCACTGGAGATAAAGTAATTCCCGCTTCGTATGAGTTTGTCGGTAATTTCTCAGAGGGACTTGCATTAGCCTCTAAAGACAATTTATTCGGTTATATCAATAACCAAGGCAAAGTTATGATTCCCTTTCAATACGAGTATGCTAGTAATTTTGAAAATGGACAAGCACAAGTGGAAGTGAAATTCCGCGCTTTTACCATTAATAAAAAAGGAATGAAAATATCGGATTAAGGGAAACAATGTAGGGGCAAATGGCAATTTGCCCCTGAATCTGAATGGTAATTGGAAAAAAGGTGAGGCGATGAGATTGGTGAGGCGATGAGATTGGTGAGACGATGAGATTGGTGAGGCGATGAGATATGCACGTAGGGGCAAATGGCAATTTGCCTGTTATCCTGAACGGAAAAGGGAAAGAGGGAAAGGGATTGCATCCCGCGCTCACAAAGAACAAACCTCACAAAGAACAAACCTAAATAGAAAATGGGAGAAGGAAATCAGAACGGAGTATACTCTTTTCTAATTTCTCTTCTCCCATCTTCAATAAACAACTAACTCAAACATCCGTATAGTTTACAGCCCATCAAACTTTATTCCTAAAGTGAACCATCTACCAGGCATTGGCACAGCGCCTGCCTCAATATAGGTTGTGTCAAATATATTCTGAGCATCTATATAGAACTTTAGCTTATCCAAGGCATAGTTCAGACGAATATCCGTAATCCAATAACTCTTATATGTCAATCGTTCGTTGAATCGATTCGCTAAGGTTATACTAAACTTATCATTCGTATAGTTTACAGTTCCCACGACTTGGTGTTTTAAACTTTCTAAAGAATATTTAGAGAGTATCCCTGCTTCTGCTGATTTATTTTCAATCGTTGGAGACAGGTACGTATATGAAAGTCCTAAGTTCCAGATATTCACCTCATCCCCCAAGCGATAACGCAAGGCGGTATTGACTCCTTTTGTTTTATTCTTAGATGCATTATACGGTTGGTAGGGTTGATTCATATCCACGCGAATCCAATCTACGAAATCATCAATATCGCGGTAGAAGACAAAAGCTTCCGCCTGAAAGCGATCCTTTCTATACTTCCCTCCCACCTCAACTTGATACGCTTTCTCTGGGGTTAAATCTGGATTTCCAACATTACCTGGACGTTGATCTAAGTATAAATCCGTAAACGAAGGAATTCTACTAGCCGTTCCTGCGTTAAACGTAGCTTGCCAATTCGGGTTAAAGTTATAACTCGCATCAATTCCTGGGAAAAACTCCCATCCATATTTTGTATTATAATTGACATAAGCGCCAATATTCACATCTAACTTCTCGAACCAATCGCGTTGAAAAGCAGCAAAGAATCCGTAATTACTTTTACTGTGATCCCCAATGTTGGTTGAATTAATTTCTTCATAACGCATTTCACCTCCAAATGTAAATTTTCCATAATCTGCGGTATATTCTCCATTGACATTTGAGGTAATTGCATGCGTATAATGTCTACTTCTTGCAACATCCAAACGCTGGCGATAATAGCGATAATCATCAAAGTTATAGCGATAGGCCACACTAGGCATCAACGTCAAACGATCAGATAAATAATGGCGAGAACTCAAGTTCAACATAGTCGTACTGACAATTTCTTTCGATTCTTTATCTCCTGGTGCGGCATAAAAACCATTTGCACCAAAAGAACTGTTCGCATGTCCTGCCAAAATCATGATGGCATTTTGATCATTGGGAACAATATTTCCTTGATAAAATACTTTGTTGTTGTGGTAAGCGGTGTTGTAGCGGTACCCATTTCCTGAATCATGACTAGCGAATAGCAAGTGATTATCTTTGGCACGTACTAGCGTTCCCCCTACCTGAACCCCTCGGTTGTTATACGTTTCATTGTGATCCCCATCTTTGTCTTTTTTAAAGCTCGTACCTCCGTACATAGCCGCAAAGACTCCATCCTTCTTTGGGTTTTTCGTCACGATATTCACCACACCAGTCAAGCTATTTACCCCATACAAGCGCGCTGAAGGTCCACGTACAATTTCAATGCGTTCTACAGCCTCTAATGGAATAGGAATATTTAGTGAATTGTGTCCCGTTTGTGGATCTGAAATCTTTTGCCCGTTCAACAACAAAACATTTTGCTCAAAACTTCCCCCATCAATACTCAAATCGGCTTGTGTTCCATTAGGTCCACGTTGTCTCAAGTCCACTCCGGCCACAAAACTCAATAACTCATTAACTGAACTCACCGGTAATTGTTTGATTTGATCCTGTCCAACAACCGTAATATTTCTATTCTTTAAAGTACTAGGAAGCTGTAATCGCTGATTGTAAATTACAATTTCTTCCATATTGTCCTCAACCGTTGTGGTACTTTTTTCTTGTGCATAACCAGCTACAGATAAAAAGCTACAAAGCGTTAAGGCTACATAAAATTGACGTTTCATAAGTATTCAATATTCATTTGTATGCTGCAAATGTAGGAGAGGATTCCAATTCGTTTCTAGTCCGGTTTAAAGATACAAAACAGACCGGTTTCAAACTTTCTGAAAAAAATATTTTATTTCTTTCATTTTAGGACTTCCGCATCAACTCAAACAACAATCATATCTTAAATGTAAATTATTTTCATTATTTTTGGTTTATAATCTTGCTATATGATTAAGAAATTAGTACTCCCAACCGTATTGCTTACTTGTGTGCTTTCCTCTTGTGGTGAGCGAAGCAAGCAAGCCATGCGAGTCGTTTATGGTGAAAATGAAGTTGTTGAGGCTTTGAATGAAGTTCCCAACATCCAATTTGATTCCCTTCAAACCAGTGCACTTCAAGAAGAAGTTCGTCTTTTTTACAAGACCAATGACTACCATTTAGGCTGGTTTAATGCTGCTAACAGACAGCAACTCTTAGAAAGTGTTCGCGATCTCCAAAATGATGGAATCAAAATTGCCTCGAAAGAAATACACCAGCTCGTGGATTTAGATGCAACATATGAACAACTCAATGAAACAGATAAAATTCAAGCGGATTTTTTATTTTCTACGATGTATGTCAATACGTTAGACAACCTATTCAACGGAAGTGTTAGAGCTAAGCGCTTGTATGGGGATTGGGAAATAACCCCAAAGCCATTAAATACCAGTGCCACGATGCTTTTGGCTTTAGAGCATGAAAATGTTGCACTAACCTACGACAGTATTCGAACCAAACAACCGGTATACACGCAATTAAGGAAAAAATTATCTGCTTACTATGCGTTGGAAAAAGACAGTTTAAAACCGTTTAAACAAGGTAAAATTAACGATACGATTCCGGAGCTTGTTGCCGTTAAAAAACACTTGATTTTCTTAAATCAATTGGCGGATAGCATACAGACCGACGCAATTTACAATCAAGCGACAGCTCAATCCATTAAGGCCTTTCAAACCCAGAAGAAACTCAGTGTTACGGGCTTTACTGATACAAAAACCATTGAAGCTATGTTGCGCGATGAAAATGCCTTAAAAGAAAAGATTATCGTCAATTTAGAGCGTTGGCGTTGGTTTCCGAGAGAATTTTCATCCAATTATATTTTGGTAAATATTCCCGCGTATAGCTTAGTTTCAGTGTCCAATCAAGATACAATTCGACAACACAAAGTTGTTGTGGGAACAGCTGCGCGTAAAACACCAATTTTAAGTTCAACCTTGACAACTGTTGTCTTGAACCCGACTTGGACTGTACCACCAACCATCAAGAAAAATGATTTGGTACCCAAAGCGAGTAACGATTTATCCTATTTTTCAAGATTGAATTTTACGATTTACAACAGCCAAGGAAAAGTAGTTACCCCAGAAAACTGGGATGCGAGTAAAGGGACTTCCTACCGTTATGTACAAAAAGGTGGGCCAGGGAATACGTTGGGGCGTGTCAAGTTTCTATTTCAAAACAACCATGCGGTTTATCTCCATGATACACCAAGTCAATGGGGGTTTGCACGTAACGACAGAAATCTGAGTTCGGGATGTGTACGTGTACAAGATCCTTTTGATTTAACCAGTTATATTTTTGAACTAGCAGCTCCAGATCTTACCAAAGAGGAAGTTGATAAGATTATTGCTTCTCAAGATACCAAGAGTATCAAGGTAAGTGAAAATCCAATTGATGTTCATTTATTGTACTGGACAGTACAAGTAGACACCCATGGAAAGTTCACCTATTTCAAAGATATCTATAAATATGACGAAGAGCTTTACAAGCGTTTAAATAAATAAGAATCTCCTTAGATATAAAAAAACAGCCCCTGAAATCAGGGGCTATTTTTTTATCTTTTATTTTACCAACTGAAAAGTTCCTTGAATAAAATTTGCACTTCGCTTTCCTTGGCTGCTTGTTTCATCTGCATAGCTCAGAAAAGCATCAACGCTTCCTTTTTGCATATCGATAACCTGACTAACCGTTAAGCCATCGCGTTCAATCCAATTAATAAAAAACAGGTGATCCCCTATTTTTTTATAACTCATTGTTTCCGTTCCTTCTGAAACTACTCCCTCTGCATTTGTGGTTTTCCAATGCAATTGATTTTCTGACAAATACGTTACCTCTGCTTTAAAATCAGGGTACGTTAGAATTCCTTTTTGCCCAATTAACCCACCATGATCTTGTGTGGATTGCGTCTGAGTAGCCTCACTTGTTTGGTTGGGTTCTGCTCCTTTTGTCGTTGAATCTCCTTGTTTGCAAGACAAGAGCAACAAAGGAGTTGCAAGTAAACATAAACTGATTTTTTTCATCGCTTTAATTTTTTTAAGTAATACTATCGTTTATACTACAGTGCATCACATGCAATTCCAACTTGTAGCACACTTAAAAGTAACAAAAAGTAGACCTGTCTGTATCAAAAAATCAGATTTTTTTTAAAATAAAAATGTCCAACGTACTCTGGTGCGTTGGACATTTTTAGCAACTATTCGTTGAATCCTATGCTATTAGATTAAATATTTTGATTGTTTTAAATAATCTTGTTGTGTAGAGTAAATAAATAAACAAGACTCCTCTTTAATTAATTCGATTAATTCTTTGTTTACTTCATTTGGAACAGCAGGGCAACCATAACTTCTGCCTAAACGACCTTGTTTTAAGGCTAAGGCAGGAGAGGCATAATCTGCGCCATGTACAACAATCGCACGAGTACGTGCATTGTCATTGATTCCTTTTTCCAATCCGTCTAAACGCATAGAAAAGCCATTGCTTCCTTGATACGTTTCTCCAGTTTTATAGAATCCTAAACTACTCATATGCGAGTTGATTCGATTTGAAAAAGCAGTTGCAAACTCATCCCCTGTTCTTTTGCCATGGGCAACAACAGATTCTAGTAGCACTGTATTTTTCTCCATATCAATCACCCATAATCTTTTTTGTGTAGAAGAAACACTAAAATCAACAATGGTCAATTTATTATTTTTGATTAACCCTTCTTCTTGCATTTTAAAATAGCCTTTCAACGCCATAGTAAATACTTTTTCAGAAGGAGCATTAAATGCTTTTAAATCTAACGTATGAAAAAGAGTATTTGCTTTTAGTGCAAAACTTTCTTCTGCTGTTAATTCCGTTTTTTCTACTGTTTCTGTTTTTTCTGTTATATCAGCATCCAATTGAATGGATGAACTATCAAATTGAATTGAATTTTTGGCAATACCTGCACCAACTAATACCAAAGCCGCCGAAGCCACTATCCACTGCTTATAATTCATTGTATTATCTTTAAAAAAGGGGTTATTTTTAATTACGAAGTCGTAAAAATAAAAAAATATTTTTACCAAACAAATGATAATCACCAAAGTAAGGGTATAATTATGTTTTTTTTGTACATTCTTTGCGAATTGAGCTTTTTTCATAGCCTAAAATCACAATTTCCTTAAATCCTCAAAAGTCAACAGCGAAAAGTGTCTTTTTTTTAAATAAAGTGCAGGAATCTCCCCTCAAAAAGTAGAACTTAAAAATACAATCTGTAAATTTGTATAAGGAATAATTCAAACGACAAAAACACACAACGATGAATAAGAAAGTAATTTTAATGATATTAGATGGCTGGGGGAAAACACAAGACCCTAAAGTTTCAGCCATCGCACATGCTCAGACTCCTTTTATTGACAGCCTATATACCCAATACCCGAATACATATGTATTAACGGACGGATTAAATGTAGGATTGCCAGCAGGTCAGATGGGAAATTCTGAAGTAGGTCATATGAACTTAGGTGCAGGTCGAATTGTGTACCAAGATTTGGTCAAAATCAATATGGCGGTTGAAAACAAAACGATTGCACATGAACCTGCGTTGCAAGCGGCTTTTGCCTATGCAAAAGAAAACCACAAGAAAGTTCACTTTCTAGGTTTACTTTCAGATGGTGGTGTGCATTCGCATGAGAAACACTTGTATGGCTTACTTGATGCAGCCGTGGATTATGGCCTACAAGATTTATTTGTTCATGCTTTTACAGATGGACGTGATGTAGATCCAAAATCGGGAGTGAAACACATTGCTAAATTAGAGGAGCACATTGCCTATTCTCCAGTTCAATTGGCTTCTGTCATTGGCCGTTATTACGCTATGGATCGCGACAAACGTTGGGAGAGAGTAGCAAAAGCCTATCATTTATTGGTGGAAGGAAAGGGAATTCACTCTACAGATGCAGTTAAAAGCATCGAAGCAAGTTACGTGAATCAAATTACAGATGAATTCATTGAACCTATCGTGATGGTCGATGAAGACAATCATCCTGTTGGTAAAATTGCTGCCGATGATGTGGTTATCTTTTTTAACTTCCGTACAGATCGTGGGCGTGAATTAACCCATGTACTATCACAAGATAATTTCCCTGAATACGAAATGAAAGCCTTGCCTTTGTATTTTGTAACCTTAACCAACTATGACGATACCTTTAGACGTGTGCATGTGGTATACGACAAAGAGAATTTACATCATACGCTTGGAGAAATTATCGCTCAACATGGTAAAAAACAAATTCGCATTGCCGAAACAGAAAAATATCCACACGTAACCTTTTTCTTTTCAGGCGGTAGAGAATTACCTTTCGAAGGAGAGCAACGCATTTTATGTCCTTCGCCTAAAGTGGCAACCTATGATTTGCAACCAGAAATGAGCGCTTATGATTTAAAAGATGCTTTAATTCCGGAATTGCAAAAAGGAGAAGTTGACTTTGTGTGTTTAAACTTTGCCAATGGGGATATGGTTGGACATACTGGAGTAATGGAAGCAGCAATTAAAGCTTGTGAAGCAGTAGATCAATGTGCTAAAGAAGTAATTGAAGCAGCTTTAGCAAATAATTATACGACTATCGTATTAGCCGATCACGGAAACTGTGAAACTATGCTAAACGAAGATGGTAGTCCGAATACAGCACACACCACGAATCCAGTGCCGATTATTCTAGTTGATAAAGACATCAAAACCATCAACCACGGTGTTTTAGGAGATATTGCCCCAACGATTTTGAAATTAATGGGATTACCTCAACCGGAAGAAATGACGAGACAATCTTTGGTTTAATACTTAAATCAAGCAACAACATAAAAACAGCGCTTTGTAAAAATACAAGGCGCTGTTTTTTTATGATTAATTCGCTATATTCGTTTGATTTAACACCAACCAATCAACCTATGAAATATAAATTACTCGCGTTAGCAGGTCTTGCACTATTGTGCAGTTCTTGTATAACGATATATGGAGTCACCAGTGATTATAAAAAATTAGATCCAGCACTCCACCCCTATCTTGCAACTTATGAAGAAGGAAAAGATACCCTACACAATCGCGTCTATGCCATAACAGGAGAACAAATTCGCCAACAAATGGAACAACACGATAAAATTCTGGTTTACACCTTCGCGAATAACTGTGTAGGACCTACTTGTTATCCTTTAGCAACTTTTAAACGCTGGGCAGATGAGAATGGATATAAACTGTTCTTGGTTACTACAGGGTATGGTGCCCTAGGTACCACATTGAGTCAACAAATTGACCTTCCGCTGTATATAGTCAACTACAAAGCATATAATACCAATATGCACGGAAAATGCAATAATCGTTTTTTGATGGATTTACTTCAAAACGAACCCAATCCAAAAGCAGTTGTAAAAGACAAATACGCGAGTTTATATGCTTTTGAAAAGGGTAAACTCACGCAAATTTCTGGTGATTTACTACAACTTGAACCTAAATTTATTCAACTATAATACAAAAGAAGAGGCTTTTTATCGCCTCTTTTTTATTGTTTTTATCTATACTTCTATTTTTTTATTCCATAGGAATCACTTACAATACCGCATAGTTCCACCTACCTTTACTTTAAACAAAAACAAAGTTATCTATGAAAATAACAGCCTTAACCTTAGAAACAGCAAACCTACATAACATCATTCATTTTTATCAACATACCTTAGGTTTAACTCTTATAGCACAAACACAAAACGAAGTTCACTTTCAAGCAGGTGGCACCAAATTGATTTTTCAGGAGAAAAAAGACAGTCCTGCTTTTTATCACCTTGCGTTTAATATTGCTACAAATCACCTAGCACAGGCTATTGCTTGGGCAGAAGCGCAGAACCTTGAACTACTTCCTTCTCCGAAAGCCGAAGTTATTACCTATTTCGATGCTTGGAAAGCGCAATCGATTTACTTTTGGGATTTGAACGGCAATTTACTTGAATTCATCGCAAGAGAAGATATTCAAACGGTACTCGATCAACCTTTTACACCAAAAGAAATGTTGAATATTAGCGAAATCGGTATTGTTACTTCCCAACCGATGCAAACAGCAGAAGGGATTATGCAACAAACGGGATTACAGTATTTCGACAAAGCGCAACCTTTACCTGAATTCTGTGCGATTGGCGACGATGAAGGGTTACTTATCTTCGTCACCCCTGAAAGAAACTGGTATCCTACTGCAATAAAAGCCCAACCAGGCAATGCGGCGATTCAGTTAGAAGTCAATGCTAACTCTTATACCATTCAGGCTTCAGATTGGAAATAAGCCAATTATTTTGCTGTTCAACAACATAGAACTTCTTTATTTCTAAAATTCCATTTTCATCCATTTTTTAGATTCAAAGGAATACCGTAATTTTGTAGTTCTTAAATCAATAAAGTATGATCATTCCAAAAACTCTAGAACAAATTGAGTTGATGAGACAAAGTGCCCTTTTAGTTTCTAAAACATTAGGGATGCTTGCAACAGAGCTAAAGCCAGGAGTAACGACTTTAGAATTAGATAAAAAAGCAGAAGAATTTATCAGAGATCACGGTGCAGTACCGGGATTCAAAGGATTATATGGATGTCCTTCTACTATTTTGACTAGTGTAAACGAGCAAATTGTACATGGACTACCAACAGATAAACCCATTATAGAAGGTGATATCGTATCGATTGACTGTGGAACAGTTATGAATGGATACTATGGTGACCATGCCTATACCTTTGAAGTAGGTGAAGTTGCACCTGAAACAAAGCGTTTATTGCAAATCACGAAAGAATCGCTTTACGTTGGGATTCGCGAATTCAAATTGGGTAACCGCGTAGAAGATGTAGGAAGTGCTATTCAGCGTTATTGCGAAAAAGAAGGCTATACGGTAGTACGTGAATTAGTAGGTCACGGACTAGGAACAAAAATGCACGAAGCTCCTGAGATGCCAAATTACGGTAAACCAGGAAGAGGAAAGAAATTCGTTGAAGGTATGGTTGTTGCAATTGAACCTATGATTAACTTAGGAACAAGAAACATCAAACAACTGAATGACGGATGGACTATCGTTACGCGTGATGGAAAACCATCCGCACACTTTGAGCACGATGTGGCTTTAGTGAATGGTAAACCAGAATTGTTATCTACATTCCAATACATTTACCAAGCCTTGGGAATCCAAAGCAATGAAGAAGATGAGTTTAGAGCTAATCCTTTAGTTTTATAATTCACTTCCGCTAATGAAGAAACTTTTCAAAACAATACTGAACATTATACCTCGACCGATTTTAATTCGGTTGAGTTATCTTGTTCGACCTATTTTTGCCTGGTACCTCAAAGGTGATCGCTATACGGATCCTATTGATGGCAAAAGTTTTAAAAGTTTTTTACCTTATGGCTATGCCAAACAGCGAAACAACGTACTTTCTCCAAGCACGTTGTCTTTAGAAAGGCATCGTTTGTTATGGCTGTACTTACAAAGAGAAACTGATTTTTTCACGGCTCCACATCACGTCTTACACTTTGCCCCTGAACAAGCCTTTTATAAGCGCTTTAAAAAACAGGCCAATTTAAAGTATACTACGACAGATTTAGAGTCGCCTTTAGCAGATGTCAAAGCAGATATCTGTAATTTACCTTTTGCGGATCATTCATTTGATATAATCTTGTGTAATCACGTATTGGAACACATTCCCGATGATACCAAAGCCATGCAAGAATTATATCGCATCCTAAAACCGGGTGGAATGGGTATATTTCAAGTCCCTCAAGACTTGAATAGAGCAACTACTTTTCAAGATGACAGTATCACAGATCCCAAAGAGCGCACCTTGCTGTTTGGTCAATACGATCACGTTCGCGTTTATGGAACAGATTATTTTGATAAACTGCGTCAGATTGGTTTTACAGTTATTGAAGAGGATTACACCCATCGACTTACCCCAGCCGAAGTGGAAAAATATTGTTTAGCAGCAGGAGAAATAATCCCGGTTTGTTTCAAACCACTGTAAACCTTCCTTTCTCATTCTATCGCTTTTCCGTATATTCGTACAACTATTATTCGTTTACGTATTTTAACTATGATTACGACCGTACTTTTTGATATGGATGGCGTTTTAATTGATTCTGAAAAATTTTGGCAACAAGCAGAAAGAGAAGTTTTTACTGCTGTTGGTTGTCAATGGAGTGAAGCAATAGCCCATCAAACCACTGGACAAACCACAAGAGCAGTAACTGAACTTTGGTATCGTTTATTTCCTTGGACTGGCCATTCACTCGAAGAAGTAGAACAAGCCGTTATCGACCGCGTAGATGAACTGGTTCGCCAAGAAGGAGAAATCAAAAGAGGGGTTTTAGCCACCTTAACCTTTTTACAAGCCCAAGGGATTAAAATTGGTTTAGCGACAAACTCTACGCCTTCGTTGATTCAAACTGTTTTAACGCGATTGAATATTCATTCCTTTTTTCAAACGACGGTATCTGCATTGGATGTCCCTCAGGGCAAACCCGCTCCTGATGTGTATCTACAAGCTGCACGAAACCTAAACAGTCAACCAGAGCATTGCCTTGTTGTTGAGGATTCTTTTACAGGAGCTACAGCAGGTAAAAATGCAGGAATGACCGTCTTTGTGGTTCCTGAATTGGAGTTTTACGAAGATCCTAAATTTAATTTAGCAGATAGAAAACTATTTAATTTAGAGGAATTTGAAGAAAATTTCTTAGCTTTAAATTACGTAACCCCTTAATAGATCATCGCTCATGTTGAACGTAAAATGGCTTTTTATTTTCTTTTTTTGCACGTTGCTTACTCAAGCACAATCAACACAGGATTATACTGCCAACTACATCAAAATGGCTGCTTTCATGAATAATGATCAAGCTGTCACTCCTTTCTTTCCTTTAAATGAGAGCTTTGCACTCGAATTTGACGATTTGTATGGAGATGAAGGAAATTACTACTACCGTGTTCAGGCTTATAATTACGATTGGACCCCCTCTCAATTGAGACCAATTGAATACATCAAGGGAATGGACAATCAACGCATCCAACAGTACAACACTTCATTCAATACGTTGCAGATGTACACGCATTACAAGTTGACCATCCCGAACTCCATGTATCGCATTACCAAAAGCGGTAACTATATCTTAGAGATTTACGATGAAGATAATCAAGTAGTCATCCGACGCAAATTTGTCTTGTATGAAAATACGGTTGGTGTGGGTGCACAGGTTAAAAGAGCAAGAGATTTAACCTATATCGATACGAAGCAATCTTTGGAACTGACCATTAAATTAGGGGACCAAACGTATCAAAATCCAACAACGAATATCAAAGTAGCGTTGTTCCAAAATGGTCGTTGGGATTCTTATATCACCAAGATTCCCCCTCAATATACCATCGGTACAGATTTGATTTACAAATACGACAAGGAGACTAGTTTTTGGGGAGGCAACCAATTTCGCTATTTTGACAATAGTGATTTAAAACAAGCCAACAACATGATTTACTTCAATGGGAAGGAAAATGACATGTATAAAACGACGCTTTACCCAATTACAGGATGGTTGGATAAGAAATATTCTTACTATCCCGATATCAACGGTTCGTTTAGAGTGCGCAATATCTATGGAAAAAAGGCAGCAATTGAAGCTGAATACAGCTGGGTATGTTTCACTTTTCAACCGATAGCTGAGGATAAAAACGAGGTGTACTTTGTTACGGGAATGTTCAACAATTATGAATTAACTCCTGAGCATCAGTTGACCTACAATCCAGAAACGGATCGTTTTGAAAAAGCCATTCTCATCAAACAAGGATTCACCAATTACAACATTACAGCCGTGGTAAAAGGGAAGGTTAGCACAGAACACAACCCGGACGGGAATCACGCTTTGACCACAAATAAATATCAAGTTTTAGTATATTATAAAGGAAATACTGATTTATATGATCGTGTTATCGGTTTTGTAGAAGCAAATGCAGAACAGATTACGTACTAAAAATAAAAAGGAACAGCATTATGGTATCAAAACAAACCAAAGGAGTAAATGTAACAGTAGAAACACTGTATGAAGGTTTTTTTCAACGAAGTAATAGCATGCAATTTGCTTTTAGTTATGAAATTACCATCGAAAATCAGAGCGATTCTACCATTCAGATCCACTCGCGTCATTGGGAAATTTACGATTCACTCAATGCCAAAGAAATTGTAGAAGGCTTGGGTGTTGTAGGGGAACAACCCCTTATTTTACCCAATGAAACCTACACCTATAGCAGTGGTTGTGTATTGACCTCTACTTCTGGAGCGATGCATGGATATTACAACGTCATTCGCACAGAAAATCAAGAAATGATTACGGTTGAAATTCCCTTCTTTAAACTCGTAGCGCCCTTTATTTTAAATTAGACGCTTTAAGTTAAACTAGTGTGTAATAACCTGTAATTCGAGTAAAATTAATTACCTTTGTAGTTATATATTTTAATAAACCCGAAAAAAAGTACATTATGTCAAAAGGATTCTACAAAGTTCCGAGTGCTATTAATGAGCCTGTAAAATCATACGCGCCTGGGACGCAAGAGAGAGAATTGACTTTGAACTCTTTCAAAGAGCAATATAGCCAATTAGTTGATATTCCATTATTTATTGGTGGAGAAGAAATCAGAACTGGAAATACAAAAGATTTATTCCCACCTTTTGATCACAAACATAAATTAGGTGTTTATCACCAAGCAGACAAAGCATTAGTTGAAAAAGCAATTGCTACTGCTTTAGAAGCAAAAACAAAATGGGCAGCAATGCCATGGGAGCACAGAGCAGCGATTTTCTTAAAAGCTGCTGAGTTATTAGCAGGTCCTTACCGTGCTAAAATCAATGCAGCGACGATGATTGCTCAAGCAAAAACGTTACACCAAGCAGAGATTGATGCAGCTTGTGAGTTCATCGACTTCTTGAGATTCAACGTTGAATATATGTCTCAAATTTATTCAGAGCAACCGTTATCAGTTGATGGAGTTTGGAATAGATTAGAGCACAGACCACTAGAAGGTTTCGTATACGCAATTACTCCATTTAACTTTACTGCAATTTCTGGAAACTTACCGTCTTCAGTTGCCATGATGGGGAACGTTGTAGTTTGGAAACCATCTGCTACACAAATTTACTCTGCAAGAGTAATTGTTGAAGTATTCAAATTAGCAGGCTTACCTGACGGTGTAATCAACGTAGTATACGGTGATTCTGCTATGATTACAGATACACTTTTAGCTAGCCCTGACTTCGCTGGTATCCACTTTACAGGATCAACTGGTGTTTTCAATAGCATGTGGACAAAAATCGGACAAAACATCAACAACTATAAAACATACCCTAGAATTGTTGGGGAAACAGGAGGAAAAGATTATGTGTTAGCACATCCATCTTCTTGTCCAAAAGAAGTTGCTGTTGCTTTAACAAGAGGAGCTTTCGAATACCAAGGACAAAAATGTTCTGCAGCTTCAAGAGCGTATATTCCTGCTTCATTATGGCCACAAGTAAAAGATTTTATGGCTGCTGATTTAGCAACAATCAAAATGGGTACGCCTGAAGATCCTTCAAACTTCGTATCATCTGTAATTTCTGAAAGTTCTTTCGACAAATTGGCGAAAGCAATCGAAGCAGCGAAAGCGGCTACAGATGCAGAAGTAGTATTAGGAGGAAAATACGATAAATCTGTAGGGTACTTTGTTGAGCCAACAGTTATCTTAACTTCAAATCCAAAATACGATACAATGGAAACAGAATTATTCGGTCCTGTTTTAACTATTTACGTATACGAGGATGCAAAATGGACTGAAACATTGAAATTAGTAGATGAGACTTCAGCTTATGCCTTAACTGGAGCTATCTTCTCTCAATGTCGTTATGCTATTGCAGAAGCTACTGAAGCGTTAGTAAACTCAGCTGGTAACTTCTACATCAATGACAAACCAACGGGAGCTGTTGTAGGTCAACAACCATTTGGTGGAGCGAGAGCTTCTGGTACAAACGACAAAGCAGGTTCTATCTTGAACTTATTGCGTTGGGTATCGCCAAGAACAATTAAAGAAACCTTTGTTCCTGCAAAAGATTACAAATATCCTTTCTTAGGATAAGAACATATTAAAAGGCGGTTTCAAAAGACCGCCTTTTTTCATTCACAATTCAGTGCTTTTTATTGGGATCGTTTCCTCTTTTTAGACCAAACGATTAAGTAAAAATTACTTTTATATTTTGCTTTTATTCTTTTTCAGTAGAAAAAGATCCTTATTTTATTTCTAAAGTACTGGGTTATAATTATTAACAAATAGTATATAACTCATGTTTAAAAAATTACTAGACAAAAGACAACTGGTGATTAATCCACCTGTTTTTACCACCTCCATTTTTCTAATCATTTTACTTATTGCCGTTTGTCTCCTCTTCCCTAGCAAAGTAGGTGATTGGTTTCACATAGGACAATTAGCAGTAACAGAAAATTTTGGTTGGTTCTTCATTCTTACCGTCAATATCATCCTCATTTTTGCCCTCTTTTTAGCCTTTGGTAAATATGGTAATATTCGTTTAGGGGGTGATGATGCAGAACCTGAATTCTCCAAACCTTCTTGGTTTGCCATGCTCTTTAGTACGGGAATGGGAATCGGAATCATGTTCTTTAGTATTGGAGAGCCTGTATCCCACTTCTTTAATCCTCCTCGACCTACTGATAGCGATATTGATTCGGCTATTCAGGCGATGGAATTTACTAGTTTGCACTGGGGATTACACGCTTGGGCCATTTATGCCATTGTTGGACTGGCGCTAGCCTTTTTCAGCTTCAACAAAAAATTACCCATGACCTTCCGTTCTCTACTATATCCTTTTTTAAAGGAAAAGATTCACGGTTGGTGGGGACATACCATTGATATTTTATCCACCTTAGCTACCGTATTTGGTTTGTCTACTTCGTTGGGATTGGGGGTAACTCAAATCACAGCGGGACTTGAATACCTTTACGGCTGGGAGATTTCTCCCTTAATGCAGGCAGGGATTATTATTGGTGTAATTAGTGTTGCAACCATCTCTGTTTTCTCAGGACTGGATAAGGGAGTCAAACTATTGAGTAATGTCAATATGTATATGGCTTCTGGTTTTATGATTCTGATTTTCGTTTTAGGGCCTACTTTATTTATCCTCAAAGGCTATGTGCAAAACACCGGTTCTTACTTGGCAAATTTCATTGATATTAGTACGTGGAATGATACCTACAAAGGATCGGGTTGGCAAAATGTTTGGACGATATTCTACTGGGCTTGGTGGATCGCTTGGTCTCCTTTTGTGGGTAGCTTTATCGCCCGAATTTCAAAAGGACGAACAATTAAAGAATTCGTATTAGGGGTTTTAATTGTACCTGGCTTGATTACCTTACTATGGATGAATGTTTTTGGCGGAAGTGCCTTACACACCATTCTAGAGGGGGATATGACAATGGTACTTGCTGTGAAAGAAGATATTTCAACGGCGCTCTTCGTTTTCTTGGAAAACTTTCCGTTCACGAATTTCCTGTCTATTGTAGCCATTATTCTTATTTTTTCGTTCTTCATTACGTCTTCGGATTCGGGATCTCTTGTCATCGATAATATTACGTCTGGTAGTGAAGGTGATTCGCCCGTTTGGCAACGTGTATTTTGGTCCTTTTTACAAGGGTTTATTGCCATTGTATTGTTGTGGGGTGGTGGTTTAGATGCCTTGCAAACCGCTGTAATTATAACCGGACTTCCGTTTGCAGTTATCCTGCTCTTGATGTGTTACAGCTTGCAAAAAGGGCTACAAGATGAACTGAATAAAAAAGCCAAACAATTGAAGTCGAAACAAGAAAAGAGTTACAAGGATATTATCTCTGATTTAATCGAAGAACAGCAAAAATAACGCATCATGGAAACAAACAAAGCACTCAATATATTAGTTGGCTTAGATCTCTCTGAGATGGATCACTACTTGATTCAATATGCCAAAATACTCGACCACATTCTAAACGTAGAACAAATCACCTTTATTCACAATTTAAAATTAGGTGAACTACCCAAAGAACTGATTCAAAAAGATCAATTAGCATTGATTCAAAAAAGAATCACCAAACGCGTAGAAGAACAAATCAGCGCAACAGAAATTTCCTATAAGTACGAAATTATTATCACCGTAGAAAACTATTCTGAAATTGCTTTTGCTAGTATTTCAAAGCAGAAAAACTACGATTTACTTGTCTTGGGGAATAAACAACAATTAACGGGTAACGGCGCATTAGCCAATAAATTGGTTCGCCTCTTACCTTCTGCTACACTTCTCGTACCAGAGACATTCCATATTCCTATTGAGACGGTGATTGATGCTATTGATTTCTCTCGCTATACCAATGCGATTATGCTATGGGCAGATCGTTTTAAAAACAATTCTAAAGGCCAGCGCATTAAGCACTCAGCGGTACATATCTCTAAATCATACTGGAGCTATTTGCCTATGATGACGGATAAAGAACTCGATAAAATATCACGTGAGGATATCAAAGAGAAAGAAGGAAAATGGAACAAACAATATGCGCAATACACCGATATTGACATCGTTCCTGCAAAAAATCAAAATGTCGCTGCTGCCTTAATACAATATGCCAAAACAAAAAAGGCAGACCTTATGATTCTAGGGGTTAAAGGTTCAGCAGGTATCAAAGATATTATCTTGGGAAGTGTAGCCAATCACGTGCTCCATCGACCTACGGATACGTGTTTGCTGTTTGTTAAACCACTTCGTTAATTATTGGAAAAGAGTTATGGGAAGGTTATGAGTTATGGGTATGAGTTATGGGGGTTTTCTAAATAGTAAAATTTCTCTATAATCGCTAAATTTCACAGCTTTACAAATTACAACTTTACTTAATAGAGATTGATGGGTATGATTTATGAGATGAATGAATGAGCATCTAGAATTACTACAAAAATCAAACCTATAAGATAAAAACAGTATCATATAAAATGAAAAAAGGATGAATTGCGGTTGCAATTCATCCTTTTTTATATATCATAATTATTTTTCACAAGGAGATTCAAGATAATAATAGATCCGTATGAGATTTCAGTTCATCCCCCATTTATCTCACGGGGTTATCTTTATTTTAGTATTCGATGAATGAACCCCATAACCTCATAACCCATAACCTCATAACCAATCACTCATAACCAATCACTCATAACATCTCTCCCCATAACCTTTTACCCTTTATATTTCAACGGCAAATACACTACTTTTTTCGTTTCGAAAAATTCGTCATCAAAGATATTACTCAAATCAAACTGAACGGCTTTTGGGAAGTCTTGTAATTCTTCTGTCAAATCTCCACCTTTCAAGTATAGGATTCCATTTTCAAATTCATGGTGATTTTCCTTTTTCGTTTTATGACGAATCCACTTTACAAAATCAGGCATATTGGTTACAGCACGACTCACAATAAAATCGAACTTTTCCTCTACTGTTTCGGCTCTTTTTTGTTCTGCAACTACATTGGTTAACCCTAATGCTTGGATTACCTCATTAACAACGCGTATCTTTTTTGCAATGATATCAATCAAGTAGAATTTTGTTTCTGGGAACATAATAGCCAATGGAATTCCAGGAAATCCTCCTCCTGTTCCAACATCCATTACACTACTGCCTGGAACAAATTCCATTACCTTGGCAATTCCCAATGAATGCAAGACATGCTTTACATATAATTCGTGTATATCTTTTCTAGAAATAACGTTAATTTTTGCATTCCACTCCTGGTACACAACTTCCAATTGTTCAAATTGAGCGATTTGTTCAGGGGTAAGATTAGGGAAATATTTTAAAATTTCTTCCATTTCAAAAGTTTTGACAAAAATAGCCTTTTTTCTCGGTAAATAAGCCCCTCTTAACTATAATATAGATTTATTATACTTACCTTTGGTTGATACTATTTAAATGTATTTAATACCTATGGAAACTCAAGTTCTATCAGATAGAATCAACAATCTTACAACTTCACAGACTTTAGCGATGGCAGCAAAAGCTCGCGAGCTAAAAGAACAAGGAATAGACATTATCAGCTTGAGTCTTGGTGAACCAGATTTTAATACACCTGACTTTATCAAAGAAGCAGCTATTCAAGCAATCAAAGATAACTATAGTAAATATCCACCTGTTGAAGGATATTTAGAGCTAAGACAGGCGATTAGCAATAAATTCAAAAGAGATAATAACTTACACTATACAGCAAACCAAATCGTTGTATCTACAGGAGCTAAACAAGCTTTATTCAATGTAGCTCAAGCAATGATTAACCCTGGAGATGAAGTAATCATTCCTGCTCCTTTTTGGGTGAGTTATGCTGAAATCGTAAAAATAGCAGAAGGTATTCCAGTAGAAGTATCGACGACGATCGATACTGATTTCAAAATCACAGCACAGCAATTAGAGGATGCTATTACTCCAAAAACCAAAATGGTATGGTTTAGCTCTCCTTGTAATCCAAGTGGATCTGTTTACAGCAAAACAGAATTAGAAGCTATTGCAGCTGTATTGGAGAAATACCCTTCTATTTACATCCTTTCGGATGAAATCTACGAACACATTAACTTCGGTAGTGCTTACTGCAGTATTGGTTCAATTGGCAATTTACTTGATCGTACGATTACTGTAAACGGGATTTCAAAAGCATTTGCTATGACAGGATACCGTATTGGATATATTGGTGCTCCTGAATTTATCGCAAAAGCTTGTGCAAAAATGCAAGGACAAGTAACCTCTGGAGCGAATACGATTGCACAACGTGCAACAATCACAGCTGTTAATGCTGATCCAAGTGTTTTAAAAGACATGGTACATGCCTTCAAAAACCGAAGAGACCTTGTTGTAAACTTGTTGAGAGAAATTCCAGGAGTAAAAGTAAATGTACCTGATGGTGCGTTCTATTTATTCCCAGATGTATCTTCTTTCTTTGGTAAAACCTTACAAGGAGTAACCATCAACAATGCTAATGATTTATCAATGTATTTATTGGATAAAGCTTATGTGGCAACAGTTACAGGAGATGCCTTTGGAAATCCAAATTGCATCCGCCTTTCTTATGCAACAAGCGAAGATCAATTGACAGAAGCTTTAAAACGAATGAAAGAAGCTTTACAATAAGCTCCTTCTCTGATTGTAAAAGCGCTATCACGTCAAATTAGACATGCCCCAAAAAGTTCGATGCTTTTTGGGGCATGTCTATTTTTTTTAATTGTATTTTTGTATATAACTCAGGTTTACTTCAGTAAAAAAACAGCTATGAAATCAATCGAAAAAATCATTGAGCAATATAAAGCATTGAATTTGTCCGATATTGTCGATTATGACAAATTCAATGCAATTACTGTAAGTCATCATTCAACGAAGTTGGAAGGATCTACTTTAACAGAACTCGAATCAGAAATATTATTAAATAACCATATGACACCTAAAGGACGCCCTTTGTCAGATGTCTATATGGTGGCTGATCATGCCCTAGCCTTATCATATGTAATAAAGCAAGCAAAGAATCGAGAAAGAATAACAGTAGACATGATTCAGCATATAAATGCTCTAGTATTAAAAAACACGGGAGAGATTATAAATAATGCTTTTGGAACTTTCGATCTGTCAAAAGGTGTAATACGCAAATGGAATGTTCAAAACGGAAGAGGTGATAGTTATCCCGCATTTCAAAAAGTAGAAGATAAAACAAAGGAATTAGTAGCTATTATTAACGAGAAGATGACGGATGACTTAAATGTAAAAGAAGCAACTGATTTAGCATTTGATATGCATTATAATTTAGTTGCAATCCATCCTTTTGGAAATGGGAATGGCAGAACAAGTCGATTGATGATGAATTATATCCAAGTGTATTACAATTTACCAATGGCCATCGTAAACAGCTCTGATAAGGAAGCTTATATTCAAGCATTAAGGAATACTGATGAAACAGGGAATAAGAAATTTTTTAATGATTTTATGTATGAGCAATATGAAAAATACCTACTTCATATTATCAGCAAACAAGAAGAGAATCTAAAAAAGAATACTAACAAAGGGGGTTTTAATTTTGTCTTTTAAATAATAATAATAATAGTACTTAAACACCCCTAGATGAAATCAACAGTACTTTATTGATACTATTAGCGAGAATAATAAAGAATATCATTCATTATTTTCAGTTATGATAGTTCAGTCTATATTTATCATTAGATTGAGATAGAGCCAACTCTTATTGATTATGAAGTATGGTTGGAAGGGTTATCTCATAGACATGAAAGTTTAGATAAAATGTTTCCTGATTTTAATGAGACATTAAAGTGGTCGTGGTGATATCAATCATCGTTTTAAATATCAAATTCTAAACAAATTGCGAAAAGAAATTGAAGAGGAAGAGATAGCTTTAGTAACTTATAACGAATAGGACCATATTTTTTTCTAATACAATATTCTCAGAAATTAAAAAAAGAGAGTATCAATTACTATAAATAACAAAAGACACCCTTATAAAAGTATTCGTGTTTTTTTTAAACGAAATAAAAAACGTATTTTTATAAGATAAACGAATTGCTGTGGATATATTATTAGAAAGCATTGCGAAGCATGTAACCTTGACAGAAGTAGAGCAAAAAATCGTATTAGATTCTTTCGAATCTCATCGTTATAGTGCAAAAGAGAAACTCCTGGTAGAAGGTGAAATCTGTTATAATTCAACTTTTGTAATCTCGGGAATTTTGAGAAACTATTTTGTAGATGATCAGATTGTTGAGCATACGGTTAGTTTTGCAACAAACGGATGGTGGATTGCTGACATGTACAGTTTCCTGTCTCAAAAGCCAGGCAATTCTTATATCGAGGTGGTAGAAGACGCCATGGTACTAACCATGACTCGTGAGCAACAACTCAACCTCTTTGACCAAGTTCCAAAAATGGAGCGTTATTTCCGCATTCTTATTGAACGATCCCTAATTGCGAATCAACAACGCTTGATGGATAACCTTTCGCTAACCGCTGAAGAGCGTTATGAGCGTTTCTGCGAGCGTTTCCCAGATATTAAACACTGTTTACCACAAAAACAAATTGCGTCTTATTTAGGCATTACTCCTGAGTTTTTCAGTAAATTGAAAAAACGCATTCTTACAGCGAAATAAATATTGGTTGACTGTTTACCGTTAACTGGACGTATGTATTCATCCCTTTTCCAAATACCATTCAGGGTAATGGGCAAATTGCCATTTGCCCCTACGTACATATTTCATCCCCTTTTCTCTTTCCCTTTTCCCCTCTCCAATTATCATTACGTTATTTCTTAACCTACATTAAGCAACTAAACCATTGACTATCTGTATCTTTGTATAACAAAATCGATACAACTATGGAAAATTTTATTTTTTACAAATCTGACACAAGAGGATATGCTGACCATGGTTGGTTAAAATCAAACCACACCTTCAGCTTTGCTAACTACAGAAACGATGATCGTGTACACTTTGGTGTGTTACGCGTACTCAATGATGATTACGTAGCACCAGGTATGGGGTTTGGGACGCATCCACATGAAAACATGGAGATTATCTCAATTCCATTGAAAGGAAGTTTAGCACATAAAGACAGCATGGGCCACGGCGAAACCATTCACGTTAATGAGATTCAAGTGATGAGTGCTGGTACAGGTGTACAACACAGTGAATTCAATCCTAGTGAAACAGAAGCTAGTGAGTTCTTGCAAATCTGGGTATTTCCCAATAAGCTACACGTAACACCACGCTACCAACAATTGCCATTGGATGTTACTAAACGCCACAACAATTGGGATCAAATCTTGTCACCTAATCCTGACGATGCTGGTGCATGGATTCACCAAAATGCGTGGTTTCATTTAGCAAACTTGGATCAAAATAAAACAATAAACTACGAACTAAAAGATAAAACCAACGGAATTTATCTCTTTGTATTAGAAGGTAGCATCACCGTAAACAACCAAACATTAGATCGCAGAGATGCTATCGGAATTTGGGATATTGATTCATTTCAAGTACAAGCAACAGCTGATGCACAGCTTTTATTAATGGAAATCCCAATGGAATTACCTAGTTACTTACAATAATTACTAACAGTAAAAAAAATAAACAAAATGGAAACTAAAATTTGGAACATTGACAAAACACACTCTTCAATTGGATTTAAAATCAAACACATGATGTTTACCAATGTAAGAGGAAACTTCACTGATTATCAAGCAACCATCAACTTGGTGAATGATAATTTAGAAGAAAGTACCCTACAATTTGAAACGCAAATTGCTTCAATTGACACAAACAACGCAGACCGTGATAATCATTTAAAAAGTGCGGATTTCTTTGATGCAGAACAATACCCTACTGTAACTTTTACCTCAACTAAAATTGAGAAAAAAGGAGAAGCACATTATGTAGTAGAAGGTACTTTAACCATGCACGGTGTAAGTAAACCTGTAAAATTAAATGCAGAATACAGCGGTATCATTCAAGATCCATGGGGAAATGCTAAAATTGCTTTAGCCCTAAATGGTAAAGTGAATAGAAAAGACTGGAATCTAAACTGGAACACCACACTAGAAACAGGTGGTTTATTAGTAAGCGAAGAAGTAAACTTCGACATCGAAACTCAGTTTGTTTTAGCTTAATAGCTGACCGTTAGATATAATAAAATATAAAAAAAGCTCAACCGAAAAGGTTGAGCTTTTCTATTATCCTTGTTGTAAACTGCGAACTTCATCGTCCGTTAAAAATCTCCAGCTTCCTCTTGGTAGATTCCACTTGGTGATATTTCCGTACATCACGCGATCTACTTTCAATACATTATAATCCATTGACTCAAATAAAGCACGTACTAATTTTACGTTCGATGCTTTTAATTTGATTCCTATTTCGGTCTTCGGTTGATTCTCAACATAAGCAACATCTTCAACAAAGACACGCTTTTCGTCAATGTAGATTCCCTTTTGTACACGCTCCAAATCTTCGTATTTCAAATTTCGATCTAACGAAACTTGGTACATTTTCGAAGAACGTTGTTCTGGTGAACTTAACTTTTGAATTAAATTAGTATCATTGGTAAAAATCATCAGTCCCAATGTACTTTTATCCATACGTCCTACAGGTGCTACTGCTGACTTAGTTGCATTTTTAATCAAGCTTAATACATTCTCTTGACTAATAACATCTTCGTTGATTGTAGAGAATCCTTTTGGCTTATTTAACAAGATGTATACCTTTTTCTCTGGTACTAATACCATACCGTCAAAGTTTACGACATCTGTTATATTTACTTTGTATCCTAATTCCGTTACTACTTCTCCGTTCACTTTTACGTTACCCGAAGTAATATATAAATCTGCGTCTCTTCTAGAACATACTCCAGAATTACTAATATACTTGTTTAAGCGCATTACTCCATTATCTTCTTTTGGAGTAGCTACTACTTTTGGCTTTTTATCGAATGTTCTAGCAGAAGGATTAGGTTTTTGTGCTCCTTGTCCTTGACTAGCTCGCTTCTGGAAAGGTTTTGCACCTCCAACTTTTGATCCTCCAGCTTTAGATTTACCAGCTTTTGGCCCTCCAGCTTTTGGTTTTCCACTGCGATTAGATTGGGGTTTTCTAGAACCTGATTTACCGTTATTCATATTAAATATTTTTGCAAAGATAGACAAACTCCGTCTTTTATTTCAAAATACGAAAAAATATAGCTTTTTATTATAAAGTCTCCTCTAAAAGATACTTCCCACTTGCCAAAACATCGGGTTTAATTAACACAATAGATAGAACCCCTAAGAGAATCAAAAGCTTAAGTAAGAAATGCAATTGATGATACTCTTGCGTGGTACTTGATTTCCATAGTCTCAATAAGAAAAACAGCAAAATGACAATACTAAAATAGAAATAGTAAATCATATAGCCGACATCAAAGCGAACGGTCATGAAATAAATGGGAATCAAAGCTAACACAAAAACACCCGTAATGACTTCTTTTGCTTTTTGTTCGCCAAAACGTACCGGAATCGTCTGGTAGTTATTCGCAAAGTCTCCTCGGATATTTTCTAAATCTTTCATGATTTCTCGAATCAAAATAATCAAATACAAGAAGAAGGCATGAACAAAAATAGAAATGTGAAACGATCTAAAGTACATGAGAATAGCAAAGAAAGGCAACATGGCCAATAAAGAAGCTAATAGGTTACCAATGATTGGGTATTTTTTCAACTTATGGGAATAAAACCACAAGAGAAAAATATAGATGGCAAAGAAAATAGCCCCGTGTATGGATACAGGAATTACAATACAAACAGATAGAAAATTGAGGAAGAAATAGACTCTCAATTTTGTTGTTTGACTCACCAAACGATCCAACATTGATTTATTGGGGCGATTGATTAAATCCTTTTCTGCATCATAAAAATTGTTGATAATATAGCCTGAAGCGATGGCTAAGGCTGAAGCCAATATAATAAGAAATAACTGCCAATCTAAAATAACATCTAAAGCTCTTTTTTCTGGAGCGAAGATAAAAATGGAAGCTAAATATTGGGCTAAAATAATAACAAAAATGTTATAACCTCTCACCACAGAAAACAGACTGAATATTTTAGCTAAGAGGATTTTATTTTTCCTAGATAACATATTTATTTTTTTCTTGTGATTAAAAAAGGTTATAACATTCTCTATATCTATTGCTTAAAATTGATATACTACTTCTAATTTGTAATCTTTAAGCGTTTCTTTTGCTTTGTCAATATCTGGCGTAAATCCTAAGATATAACCACCTCCACCAGAACCACATAACTTCAAATAGTAATCATTGGTTTCGATTCCCTTCTGCCACACATTGTGAAACTGTTCTGGAATCATAGGTTTAAAGTGATTGAATACAACAGATGAAAGTTCTTTTGTATTGTTAAACAAGGCTTTCAAATCTCCTTTTAAGAAGTTTTCAACACAAGCATCTGTATGCTTGATGAACTCTTCTTTTAGTACTTTTCTGAATCCTTGTTCTTTCAATTTCTCCATAAAAATAGTAATCATAGGTGCTGTTTCACCTACAATTCCTGAATCGATTAAAAACACAGCTCCTTTTCCGTCTAAACTTTGAGAAGGTATTCCGGTTGGTTCGATATTATCTTTGGAGTTAATTAAGATTGGTAAACTCAAATAGCTATTCAACGGATCTAACCCTGAGCTTGTTCCGTGGAAGAAAGCTTCCATTTTACCAAAAATCCCTTTTAATTTCAGTAATTTATCTTTGCTTAGATTCTCTAAAACGGTGATTTTTTCTAGTGCATATTGATCGTAGATAGCTGCAACTAAGGCACCACTACTACCAACGCCGTATCCTTGTGGAATACTAGAATCAAAGTACAATCCATTTTCAATCTCTGCTTGTAAGCGATCGAGATCAAATTGTACCAAAGCAGGCTCAGCCTCTTGCATATCTTCTAGATACGCAGCGAAGTTTCGTAAGCTTTCGTTTGATTTTTTAGCGAATCCCTCTAGGTTATCTTCCATTTTTAAGGCTCCCTTGTAAAAATTATAAGGAATAGATAATCCTTTTGAGTCTTTTATAATTCCATATTCTCCGAATAATAGAATCTTTGAATAAAATAAAGGTCCTTTCATAGCTGATAAAAGTAATTTACCCTGCAAAGGTACGTATAATATTCACGCTTAGGTGATTTTGTTTTATTTTTTTCTATAGGTAACGGTTCTTAAAACCATACACGCAATGTCTACATCCATTTTGACAGCATTGTCCTTTCAAAAAGTGGTACAATTCAGTAAAAACAAAATAGCCATTTTCCATGTAATAATGTTTTCCTTCTACCATTTCACTTCTCGTACGTGGAAACTCATTCGTATGTCCTTCTTGGACCAACTGTTCCATTTTTTTCAGGCAGCTTGGACATAAGCACTTGTGAAAGGAGCTTCGCAAGAAGTTTCGAGTAGCTGAGCTAACCTCAACTTGAGAGCAAGCACATTGATCGATCACTTCTGGTTGACAATCAATAGGTGTTTTACAGTGCGTACACACTTTATTCTTCGTCATAATTTCTACTTCATGGTAGCAAAATTGTAGAACTTCATGTTTCCTGTTGCCTCAATTTCGACTTGTTGTTTTACAATTTCACCTTGTGGTCTTTGTAACTCCAAGCTCAATTGATTCTTTCCTTTTGCCAAAGGTACACGAGCATATCTGATTTCAGCAGGTAGGGTTTGCCAGTTACGTGTATCTGCTTTTTCTGAAAACAAATTATACAGCTGTAATCCTAAGCCAACACCCTCTAGTACTGCATTATTATCATTGGATCTAGCTGTAGATTTAACAGCGTATTCTGCCGCTTTTTTCACAGCCAATCGCGTTAAGATTTTTCCTAACTCTTTTCCTGCTCTTTCTTTTAAAGTAGAAACTGCAACAACATCTATATCTTGCACTTTTTCTAAAACAAAAGTTGCTGAACCATTGACTTGCACTTGCGCTTTTGCGTAAGGTACTGGAATACTAATGTATTTAGGAAAGGCAATATTCACACTGTGAACATCACTTAAGTTCGTATTACCTGCAATACCAAAATCCAATGGAATCATAACCCCTAAGGCATTGGTAAAAACTAAAGCTCCACTATCCCCTTTAATTAACGAAAAGACAATATTTTCTTCCTCTTTAATTGGGGCAACCCCATTTTCCCAGAAAACGACTAACTCTCCTCCTTCAGCGGTTTGATACGCTTTAAAAGGCATTGAAAATTCCTTTTCAAATCTCTTCAAATCACTGGTAAAGCCTAATTTATTTGCCATATTCATGACATCATACTTTAGGTTTTCAGGAATACTTACCCCATAATACAAACCACCTGTTGCACTTTGATACACTTCTACCGCATTTCTATACGCAATAAAAGCATCGTTGTAATTTCCGGTAGATTCGTAAATAAGTCCTTGTAAATTTAGAGAAAAGGCATCTTTCGAATAACGCGTAGTCTTGTTGTTGTATTTATCTCCTTGTTCATAGTTCTGAAGGGAAATACGACGCGCTTCTACTAAAGCTTCTTGAGATTGTCCTAGGTATAAATAGTTTAATGCTTTATAGTAGTGAATCATGAAGATCTCGAATTCCTCTCCTTTGTAACTTTGAGACATGGAGTTCAAGAAAAGTCCTACCATAACATCCCCAACTTTCGTCACTTGATCTTCGATTAGAAGATCCGCCTTATTTAAGTATTGATTACTCAAGGCATAGTTCCCTTTGAGATGTTCCACTCGCCCCTTTTCCATATAGAATAGGAGTAAGTTTCTTGTTTTTTGCAGTAGTTTATTCTTATCCAATGCATTATCGGCTCCTGCGTAGTCTTGTTGAGTCATACGCTGGTAGTAATCCGTAATCCGATCGTGATAAGTGGCGCATCCAAATACGAAAAACATTAGCGCCAATGGCACTAATGTTTTTGATATTGAAGATATGGTTCGATTGAAAACCATCAATTATAAGTTTAGTTTTTTACGTATTTCGCTATTTTTTTATCACCGATCCAAACAACTTCATTTGTTTGAAGATTCGTTAATTCCAAATTAACTTGATAGTAAACCACTTTTTTCTTTTTGTGTGAATCAACGATTGAGTTGATTGAACCTTGCAACATGAAATCTGCTCCTTGTTCTAATCCAAACTGTTTCATTGAAGAAGCCGAAGCATTCGTTTGTTGATCTGCTCTTTCTCCTCTTAACTCATCGCGTTTTTTACCACCTTGTACCAAACGAACACGTCCAGATTGGATGAATGATTGCTCTACGTCTTTTACGAAAGTTTCAGCGTCAATATGCTCATGGCTTTTGTTGTAAACCATTCCGACGATAACTACTGGTTTTTTATTGTCGTTGTCATCTTGAAAATTACCAATCCAAGCACCATCTAATACTTGTCTTGTCATTTGTTGTGCAACTTCTCTTGAATCTGAGTTATTCCATCTACCACTTAAGTCGATTGTTTCTTCTGTGCTAACACGTGTAACTTGACGACCACATGATGTGATAAACAAACCTGATGCTGCTAAAATTGCAGCTAATGCTATCTTCTTAATTTGCATACTCTTTTTATTATTCATTAATTTTTTTTCCATTAAATAGAGAACCACCAATTACCAGTTCTAAAACCAATACGAGGAGACCAATTCCAGTTGCTATAATTTCTATAATAACCGTTGTACCCTGAATTGTAATTATAGCCATAATCTGAATAATAACTACGGCCGTATTTTGCACGAGCCATGCGTTCTTCGTGGCGGTATTGTCTTTTTAGCGCTTTTCGTTCTTGCTTGGCTTCATACCAATCGTACGCTTTATAAGTATCTTGTACGGTTTCCCCTAAATTTACTAAAAGTGAATCCTTTTGCATCATGTATTTTTCCATGCTTACACGATAGTTGGGATTCTGATCAAAAATAGGAGTTTGTGCACTAACTTGATATGTTAACAAGCTACATATCACGAGTCCGAATAACTTTATAACATTTTTCATAGCTTGAATTTTAAAAATTAAACACTATTTTTTCTAAGGTAAATATAGCGCTTTTTATTTAATTAATAAAGCGCCTGATCCCATTTTATCTTCAATAAAATGTTCATTCTGACAGATTTTGCTTAATTCCTCACGTATAAACGCAAGGACAATCTCTTTATTGCTTTCTGGAAAAAGGACGTGTACATTCGCTCCTGCATCTAACGTAAAACAAACGGGAATTTCTGTTTTAGCGCGAAAGGCCCAAATTTGCTCAATAATTTGAAGTGTATTGGGTTTCATCAAAATAAAATAAGGCATTGATGTCATCATCATCGCGTGTAAAGTCAAAGCTTCACTCTCTACCAAAGCCACAAATTGTTTTAAATCTCCCGTTTGGAGGATATTTTTCAATTGACTCAAGTTTTGATGCGCTTGATTAAAACGCTCCTTTGCAAAAGGGTGGTCATGCATTAGGTCATGTCCAACCGTACTTGATACTTGTTTCTCTCCCTTATCCACTAATAAGATAACGTCTTGGTAATTTTTAAAATTAGCATGCACATCAAAAGGCGCTTCAATACCAAACAAATCAGAACTACCTGCTATCTCTACTTGCTCTCCCCAAACGACAATTTCTCCTGCAATACTTCTACAAGCACTTCCAGAACCTAAACGCGCTAAAAAAGAAGCTTTTTTCAAGAAATAATCTTGTGTCATCGTAGGGTTTAATACTTGTTCCAACGACATGATATTCATCGACAAAGCAGCCATTCCGGAGGCAGAAGATGCGATTCCAGAACTATGAGGAAATGTATTGGTCGTATCGATAGTGAAATGATAATTTTCAATATACGGGCAATAGGATAAAATACGCTCAAAGAATTTTTGAATTTTCGGTTTGAAATCTTCCTTGGGTTGACCCTCAAATAACAAATCGAAAGTAATACCTTTACTTTCTTTCTTTTTAAATTCTAACGTGGTAATTGTCTTGCAGTTACTCAAGGTAAAACTCAATGATGGATTTGCGGGAATCTGGTGCTCTTTTTTTCCCCAATATTTCACTAAAGCAATATTACTTGGAGCACTCCAGGTAAATGTTCCTTGTTCTGCTAGTTGTCCTTTTGTTGCAGTTGCATCGAAAATAAAATCAGTTGCGCTTGTCATTCCTTTCAAAATTTTGACAAAAATACTACCTTTTTATCACATACCGAGTTTTCTTCTCCACATCCCTTAAAACTACATATAACCAAATCTTTCACATTTTTTATTACACTATCCGTACAGTTTTTATGTATTTATTGCAAAAAAACAAAGTTCAATATTGGATATTATATAAACATATATTATATTCGCTCTACACCGAACCCACAAACTCACAAAAACATGGTTAAATTACACCTTACAACGACCACTGAAAATAAATTGAAGGGGATCCAATCCATTTCCATTTATTCAGGGACGAATTTGATCAAAGAGCTAGATTGCACTACTTCGTCTAGTATAGCTTTAGATGATCACACCCCAGATCTGTTTATTACAGATGGGCATACCTTACAACACATTTCTCTTTCGGAAATCAAAGAAGCCAAACAACTAACCGTACAACTAACAGAAAATTTAGCCGTTCAACTTCGCGTAAGTAATCCAATCAACCTTTGGGATTACACCAATTGGATCTTAGCTTCACTTTCAGGTATTATTGCCATTGGTTATTCGATTTTCACCAATTCCAATTGGAGAGAATTTTTATTTCTACTAGGTAGTACGATTATTGTCTTGTTTGTGTTTATGTTACTGTACAAACACCCTATTAAGACTAGAAATTACAACATTCGAATGTACGCTACAATTAGTGCACTTGTGTTAATTTTTATCTTTATTCCCTTTGAGAATTGGTATTTGAAAACACTAGTTGGTCTATCAACCTTAACGGTGATTACGCGATTTATTAAAGCGTATCAACGTTCATTAGCTGTGGCTTATCATCCTTTTACGAAAGAATAAAAAAATATGGAAGGGGATACCTTCCATATTTCTATTAGCACTTACAAAATTACATACATCTTTAAATCATACTTGAAGTAGTCTAATTTATTCGTTGTGTGTTTGCCAAAGGAACGCAAAATACTTGCATACACTACCAAAACAAAATAAACTTATCAACAATGTTATCACCAATTATCTTTTATTTAAGATAAGATTAAGAACGGTAATAATATTGATTAATTTTTTCAATTACTTCCTTTCTACATTGCACACTGATATAGTCCTCATCAATCGGAGCACTAAACATAAACATCGGATTTGCAGGGAATTCGGTTGATGTTCGGAACAGTAAAAAGTAACTTTTTCCTGAGCGTCCTGCTTGCATCCATTCTTCTAGTTTATAATAATCAGGGATAGAACGACGTTCTCGGACAACAATTAAAACATCTTTAATTGCTGACCAGGGTAAAAATTTCTCTTTAAACAAGCTTTTATAACTTACTCCTTTTTCGTCAATCGTCACTTTCATAAAGAGCACTTTGTACAAAAAAACAAAAAACAAGAAGAATAACAGTACCGCAACAAATTTAACGATACCAGAAGCGACCAATAGGAAAAAAATTCCAATGGATAAGAAAGGACCTAAACACAGAATCAAGAGTAGCACACTACTACTTGTATTATAATAGTTGAATTTCATGTTGTTCTTTTAAAATTTTGAAGCAATTGCTTGAGCCGCTAAGAAACCAGTTGTCCAAGCATTTTGAAAATTAAATCCACCTGTAATTGCATCAATATTGAGAATTTCACCTGCAAAGTATAAATCTGTGTTGATTTTACTTTCCATTGTTTTAAAATTGACATCGCGCAGATCAATGCCACCAGCTGTTACAAACTCCTCTTTGAATGTACTTTTTCCATTCACTTGAAACTCTCCTTCTTGTAATTGAAGCATAAGGGCTTGCATTTGTTTGTTATTGACATCCGCCCAAGTTTGTGTTGCATCAATTTGTGCTGCTTGCACTAATCGTTCCCACAGACGAGTTGGAAAATCAAACAACCCTCTTTTCATTACCATTTTCTTGGCATGTTCATGTTTGAAGTCTTTCAATTGTTCCAATAAATCTTCTCGATCTACCGTTGGCAGCCAATTGACTACAATGTGAAACTGGTAATTTTTCTCTGCTAGGATTCGAGCACCCCAAGCCGATAGACGCAAAATACCAGGACCGCTCATTCCCCAATGGGTAATTAATAAAGGTCCCGTAGCTTCTAACTTTGTTCCTTTTACCTTAATAGATGCTTCTGTAGAAACGCCCATTAAATCTTGAATACGCTTATCTTTGATATTAAAGGTAAATAAAGACGGGACAGGTTCAACCAAACGGTGTCCTAACTCCCCCATCATTTGCCATATTTTCGGATTACTTCCTGTAGTGAACACCAATTGTGCACACGTCATACTTTCTTTTGTCGTATCCAGCTTCCACCCTTTTTCACTTTGATATACTCCTTGTACACTAATACCTTGTAGGACATCAATTTTATATTGCGCAGTTGCTTTCGTAAAACAATCAATAATCGTCTGCGAAGAATCCGTTGTAGGAAACATTCGCCCATCTTCTTCAATTTTCAACTCCACACCATGGCGCTCAAACCACTCAATCGTATCTCCACTGCAAAATTGATGAAAAGGCCCTAATAATTCTTTAGACCCTCGAGGATAAAACTGCACTAATTCATTGGGAATAAAACAAGCGTGGGTAACATTGCAACGTCCACCACCCGATATTTTCACTTTAGAGAGTACCTCTTTTCCGCGTTCTAGAATAGCGATACGCAAACTAGGTTGGCGTTCCGCAAGATTAATTGCCGTAAAAAAACCCGCTGCACCCCCTCCTACAAGTATAACATCATAATACATACCTTCTGTATTTAACCATTAAGTAAAGATCCTTTTTTTTATTTTACATGAAACAATTATCTTTACACCCACAAAGATACTTACTTACAATCGCATCCTTATCATTGTAAAATTAAGATTATGAAAAAATTGCCTTTTTTATTCCTGATTGTTTTATTTGCCATGTGTAAATCTGTTCCACCTGGAAGTAGCACAAATAACAACAGCAGCAGTAGTTCCAACTCTTCTAAAGATTTATCTATTGAGGAGCGTTTAGAAGAGATCAAAGAAGAAAACAGATTACCCGAAGCCAAAGACGTCATTGATTTGCCTTCTTATGCTCAAGTAAGAGACGATTTCCGTTCTGTTACAGACAAGACCAAAGAATCGTATTTACAGGGGATGCAAGCAACTGGAGATAAATACAGCGTTGTTATTTTAACCCAAGGATTCAAAGGAGAGAATATTGTCGTTAAAAACAGCAGTAAAACATTCTTCAAAGGAATGACCATGAGTGATTTATCTAATGGAATTGCGAAATCGATTCGCGTAGACAACACAGATGATTTTACGATTGTGGACACTTATACCAATAGCGAAGTACTAATTGAAAGTGATCATGCTAAGATGTTTAAGTTTATTTATGTGATGAAGAACAGCAGCAAAGACAATCCTTTCAAAGTAACGTTCAGCAATACGCTACGACCTGTACGTTAATGGAAACACGAGATACTATTTTACGACTTATACAACAAACGGCTCTTACTTTAAGGGCCTTTTTCAATTCATTGCCTTTGGAAGATCCTCTTCATGAGCAAACTGTTGATGATTTTTCTTCCCAGTTGAAAGTACAAACAGCTATAGATCTTGAAGCTCTACTCCTATTGAAGTCTTCCGTTGATCTGCAAGATTATTTTGTCCGACACGCCGCTTTTGACTCAACAAATCAAGAGCTCTTAGCGGATTTACTGGTTAACCTTGCCGAAAGAACAATAGCTTTAGATACAATCAAAAGTCAAGCATATCAAAACTTAGCACTATCGTTGTATCAACTAATCAATGAAACCACGCAAACCTATAATTGGGAAAGAGAAGCTAAAATAGCACGTTTAAAAGAATAACCATTTTTTCTTTGATTTGACAACCGCAAGTCCTCCAAGTATATTGGTTTCATCTTTAAGTTCAACTTGCAGGAATTTACTGCTATCTTTTGCTTTTACTTTTACCTCAAGTGTTTCCATACCTATAAACTGAAATTCTATTTTAATTGTCTTAGGGTGACTTTCGGGTAATTCTAATTGAAAATATCCATCTAAATTCGTTACCGCATGAAGATTTAGTTCCTTAATTGATATAGAAACCCCAGGAATAAATACACCATCGGTGTCAGTTACTTGGCCGCAAATAAGCCTATTTAACGGATCCTCTTTTTCAATAATTTTAGATTCACTTGCTGTATGATTATCTTGACTTTCTTGACTATTATGTTCTATTACGACTTGTTCGTGTGCTTGTGTACTCGTAGCTGTTGTCAAAACCAGTAAATTAATTGTAGCTGCAACAAGACCACGCAGACTAATTCCACGATTCGCTGTTGAT